>NZ_CP009322.1:3600000-3927513 GCF_000959725.1 Burkholderia gladioli | reverse complement strand
GGCGAACCGCCTGCAAACCGGCAGCCCCTGATTGGCGGTATCTCGTCCATCCACGCCACGCATCACGAACAAATCAATGATTCATCCGTGATCGACACCGGGCGCCGTGCATCGATATGACGATTCGTCCCGCTCGCTCGATTGCCTCGATCCGGCACGACAGCGCACCGCGTCACGGTTTCGCACTCGTCAACAAACCCCAGGATTTTTGAAAGCATTCATTTACAAAGCACGAGGAGATCACTAGAATCCGAAACGCAATCACGAATCATTCTCATTAATATCAATATTCAGTCGAACATCCGGCTCGACGAAACCGCTTTCGATAACGCTCTCTCGCCCATGTCCACCGCTCTTCGCACGAGGCCTCGCGTCCTCGTATCGGCCCTCGCCTGTTCCGCGTTGTTCACCCCGCTCGTCGCCGCCGCGCAAACCAGCCCGGCCGCGCCCCCGTCGGCCGGCACCACGCCCGTCGCTTCGCCTTCGCACGACGCTTCGCAGTCCTCTTCTATTCGCGGCGGCACCCTGCCCGCGATCTCGGTGACCGCGCAATCGGAAATGCAGACGCGCACGCTGCCGTCCTACAAGTTCACGGCGCCGCTGCTCGACACGCCGCGCTCGGTCACGGTGATCCCGGAGGAAGTGATCCGCGAGAAGAACGTGACCACCTTCGCCGACGCGCTGCGCACGGTGCCCGGCATCACCTTCCTCGGCGGCGACGCGGCCGCCAATCCCTCGGCGGACCGGCCGGTGATCCGCGGCTTCGAATCGCGCAACTCGATCTTCGTCGACGGCCTGCGCGACTCCGGCGTGCAGAATCGCGAGACCTTCGACATCGAGCAGATCAGTGTCGTCAAGGGCCCCGACTCCGTCTACGCAGGGCGCGGCTCGGTGGGCGGCAGCATCGACATCGTCACCAAGGCGCCGAAGAACGACAACTTCACCAATGCCAGCCTCGGCTTCGGCACCGACAGCTACAAGCGCGCGACGCTCGACGTCAATCGCAAGCTCAACGACACCACCGCCGTGCGCCTGAACGTGATGGGCCACGACAGCGACCAGGCGGGCCGCACCGACGTCTACAGCAAGCGCTGGGGCATCGCGCCGTCGGTCACCTTCGGCCTGAACACGCCGACCCAGGTCACCGTCAGCTACTACCACCTGAACTCCTGGGACATGCCCGACTTCAGCGTGCCGTTCCGCGCCAGCGGCACGCCGGTGCCGTCCGATCGCGGGCTGTTCTACGGCCTGAACACGCGCGACTACCGCTACGGCCAGACCGATACGGCCGAGGTGCGCGTCGAGCATCGCCTCGAGGGCGGCTGGAAGCTGCGCAACACCACCATGGTCGGCCGTTCGACGCTCGACTACGTCGCCACCAATCCGCAACTCACCTCGCCGACCTCGAACCTCATCGCCCTGCAGGCCAAGAGCGGCAAGTACGCGACCAACAGCATCGCCAACCAGACCGAGCTGACCGGCCGTGCCACGCTGTTCGGCATGGAGCATACGTTGACGGGCGGTATCGAGTTCAGCCACGAGCAGAGCCGCTACGAGGGATATCTCGTCAGCGACGCGAAGGGCAACAACATCCGCACGGGCGGCCCCTGCTCGGTGGCCTTCAACTGCACGCCGCTGGGCAGCTGGAACCCCAACAATCCCTGGACCGGCAACCTGGTCCTGAACGGCGACAAGGGCTTTCCCGGCGCGACCACCAACACTCGCACCGACGTCGCCTCGGCCTACCTGTTCGACACGGTGCGGCTCTCGGAACGCTGGCGCTTCAACGCGGGCCTGCGCTACGACCGCTACGACGTGCGCGCGAAACAGGCCGGCGTGGCCGACCTGAGCAATACCGCGAACCTGTTCAGCTACCAGTTCGGCCTGGTGTTCAAGCCGGTCGAGACGCTCAGCCTCTACACCTCCTACGGCACCTCGTCGAATCCGCCCGGCGCGAACGCCGGCATCGGCGGCGGCAACGACCAGCTCACCGCCACCAACCAGGACCTCTCGCCGGAGCGCTCGCGCAATATCGAGGTGGGTGCGAAGTGGGACGTGCTCGACCAGCGCCTGTCGCTGAGCACCGCGCTGTTCCAGACCGACAAGACCAATGCGCGCGTCTCCGACGGCCTCGGCCACACCGTCAATGCCGGCTCGCAGCGCGTGCGCGGCTTCGAGTTCGGCTTCGCCGGCGACGTCACGCGCAAGTGGCACCTGTTCGGCGGCTACTCCTACCTGAACGCCGTCACCACCAATGCCGGCGCCGGCAGCCCGACCGCCTCGGGCCTGCCGATGGTGATGGTGCCCAAGCACAACTTCACGCTGTGGACCAGCTACGACGCGCTGCCCAAGCTCACGCTCGGCGTGGGCGCGACGGTGTCGAGCCTGACCTACGCGTCGGTGTCGGCCACCGCGCGCAAATGGACGCCGGGTTACGCACGCTTCGACGCCGCCGCCACCTACCACGTGACGAAGTCGATCGACCTGCAGTTGAACGTGCAGAACCTCTTCGACAAGAAGTACTACGCCACCGCCTACCCGATCTACGCGGCCTGGGCGCCGGGCCGCTCGGCGATGCTGACCTTGAACCTCTATCAGTAAGCCGGGAATGCGCCGGGAAGCGCGGCTTCCCGGCTGCTGCCTTAATCGTTCGTTAAGCCCCGCCTCGCTACGCTTGCCCTTCGCTTCCATCGACCAGGACAAGGGGCAAGCATGCACGTCAAGACAGAACACGCGATCAGCAAGGTTCCCGCGCTGACGCTCGGCTTCTGGACCATCAAGATCGCGGCCACCACGCTCGGGGAAACCGGCGGCGACTGGGTCACCATGTCCCTCGACCTCGGCTACCTGGTCGGCTCGCTGATCTTCCTCGCGGCCTTCGTGGTGCTGGTCGCGGCGCAAATCCGCGCCTCGCGCTTCAAGGCCTGGCTGTACTGGGCGACCATCATCGCCACCACCACCTTCGGCACCACGCTCGCCGATTTCTGCGATCGCTCGCTCGGGCTCGGCTACGCCGGCGGCGTATCGATCATCGTCGCGCTGCTGGCCGCGAGCCTCGCGACCTGGTATCGCGTCGAGGGCACGGTTTCGGTGGACAGCGTGACCGGCGCACGCGCCGAATGGTTCTACTGGGCCACCATCATGTTCTCGCAGACGCTCGGCACCGCGCTCGGCGATTTCGTCGCCGGCCACGATCTCGGCGGCCTCGGGCTCGGTTACGAGACCGGCGCGGCGATCTTCGGCGCGAGCCTGGCGCTGGTTGCGGTACTGATGCTGTGGCCGCGCGTGTCGCGCACCGCGCTGTTCTGGGCGGCCTTCGTGCTGACGCGCCCGCTCGGCGCCACGCTCGGCGACTGGCTCGACAAGCCGGTGGCGCAAGGCGGCCTGGAACTGAGCCGCTTCTACGCCACCATGCTGCTGGCCGTCTTCATCGTGCTCGGCGTGCTGCTGATACCGCAGCACGCGGCGGGACGCGGCGCCCGCGCCTGAGCCGCCGCCACGCGACACCGGAGCGCCGGGAATGTCGCGGCGGCCACACCCGGCGACGAGCGACGCCGCGCGCGGGTTCGATGCCGGCTCGACGCGGACTCAAGGCGCGGCATCGACCGCCGCGGTGCGCATGCCGGGCTCCGCGTCGGCATGGTGCGCGATCGCGTACAGCTCGCGATTGCGCGCGACGGTGGCGGCCGAGGGTGGGTAATCCGCATCCGAGCTGGGCACCCAACCGGCGCGCTGCGCGTCGATCAGTTGCATGCGCACCTCGTCGCGCGTCAGCCCGTTGTTATCCACCTTCGCGAAAGCCGGCGCGGACAGCGCGAGCGATGCGGCACATGCGGCGCAAGCGGCCGCGAACCAGCGTGTCGACTTGGACATCCTCATACCTCCGAATGATTGATGAGCGGTCGGACCCGGCCGCGCTTCGCACATCGAAACCCGCCCGAGCCACGCAATCATTCTGGCCACCGCGGCTTGCGGCAAACCTGACCGCTCGATGACGAAATCGACATCCGCGCCACATGACAACTTCGTAATAATCGCGTCAGCAACGAGTGCGCGTCGCGCTTCCACACTGGCACCTCCTCATCGCGCCGCCCACGGCGCCCTCGCCACGTATCTCCGTCCGGAAGGAACCGCCATGTGGATCGTCCGGCTGGCCTTGCGCCGGCCCCATACCTTCGTCGTGCTCGCGCTGCTGATCGCGATCGCCGGCCCGCTCGCGATCCTGCGCACGCCGACCGACATCTTCCCGAACATCGACATCCCCGTCGTCAGTATCGTCTGGCAGTACAACGGCTTCTCGGCCGAGGACATGGCGCACCGGATCACCTCGATCTACGAGCGTGCCCTGACCACCGACGTCGACGACATCGAGCACATCGAGTCGCAATCGCTGAACGGTGTGTCGGTGATCAAGGTGTTCTTCCACCCAGGCGCCGACATCAACCGCGCGATCGCGCAGGCCGTCAGCAACGCCTCCTCGATCCTGCGCGTGATGCCGCCCGGCACGCTGCCGCCGAACGTGATCACCTACAGCGCCTCGACGGTGCCGATCCTGCAACTGGGACTGTCGAGCCGCACGCTGGCCGAACAACAGCTCTACGACCTGGGCAACAGCTTCATCCGCACCCAGCTCGCCACCGTGCAGGGCGCCGCCGTGCCGCTTCCGTTCGGCGGCAAGGTGCGCTCGATCGTGGTGGATCTCGACCCGCGCGCGCTGCAGGCCAAGGGGCTCTCGCCGATCGACGTGGTGAACGCCGTCAACGCGCAGAACCTGATCCTGCCCGGCGGCTCGGCCAAGATCGGCGCGCGCGAATACAACGTGCAGATGAACGGCAGCACGCAGACCATCGCCGCGCTGAACGATCTGCCGGTGAAGACGGCCGGCGGCGGCGTGATCTACCTGCGCGACGTCGCCCACGTGCGCGACGGCTACATACCGCAGACCAATATCGTGCGTGCCGACGGCAAGCGCGCCGCGTTGTTGACGGTCGAGAAGACCGGCAGCGCCTCCACGCTGTCGATCATCGGCGAGGTCAAGGCGTTGTTGCCGCAGATCGCGGCCGGCCTGCCCAAGGCGCTCAGCATCACGCCGCTGGCGGACCAGTCGGTGTTCGTGAAGTCGGCGATCCAGGGCGTGGCGCGCGAGGCCCTGATCGCCGCCTGCCTGACCGCGCTGATGATCCTGCTGTTCCTGGGCAGTTGGCGCGCGACGCTGATCATCGCCGTGTCGATTCCGCTGGCGGTGCTCAGCTCCCTGCTCGCGCTGTCGGCGCTGGGCCAGACCATCAACATCATGACCCTCGGCGGGCTCGCGCTGGCGGTGGGGATCCTGGTCGACGACGCGACGGTCGCGATCGAGAACATCACGCATCATCTCGAGCGCGGCGCGCCTCTGGAGGACGCGATCCTGACCGGCGCGGGCGAGATCGCCGTGCCCACCCTGGTCTCCACCCTGTCGATCTGCATCGTGTTCGCGCCGATGTTCCTGCTCACCGGCGTGGCGCGCTACCTCTTCGTGCCGATGGCGGAAGCGGTGATCTTCGCGATGGTCGCCTCCTACCTGCTGTCGCGCACGCTGGTGCCGACCCTCGCGATGTGGCTGCTGCGCGCGCCGTCGGGTACCGCGCGGGGCGGCTTCGCACGCTTCCAGCGCGGCTTCGAACACCGCTTCGAGATGGTCCGCGCGCGTTACCGGGGCCTGCTCGACGGGGCGATCCGCCATCGCCGCGCGGTGATCGCCGGCTTCGTGCTGGCCTGTCTCGCCTCCTCCTCGCTGTTCGCCTTCGCCGGCCGCGACTTCTTTCCGGCCGTCGACACCGGCGAGATCCGCCTGCACCTGCGCGCGCCGACCGGCACGCGGATCGAACAGACCGCGCGGCTCGCCGACGAGGTGGAAGCGAAGATCCGCAGCGTGATACCGCCCGCGCAGATCGCCTCGGTGCTCGACGATATCGGCGTGCCGGTCAGCGGCATCAACCTCAGCTACGACTCGAGCGGCGCGATCGGCACCCAGGACGCCACCGTGCTGATCACGCTGAAAGCGGGCCACGCACCGGCAGCCGGCTACGTCGCGCGCCTGCGCAACACGCTGGCCACCGCCTTTCCCGGCGTCAGCTTCGCCTTCCTGCCGGCCGACATCGTCAGCCAGATCCTCAACTTCGGGCTGCCCTCGCCGATCGACATCCAGATCGTCGGCAACCGGCTCGACGCCAATCGTCGGGTGGCCAACCAGTTGCTCGCGCAGCTGCGCGGCGTGCCGGGGCTGGTCGACGCGCGCATCCAGCAGCCCGGCGACGAGCCCGCCATCGACGTCGAGGTCGACCGCACGCGCGCCATCCTGGCCGGGCTGCAGCAGCGCGACGTCTCGCAGAACCTGTTGATCGCCTTGTCGGGCAGTTCGCAGACTTCGCCGAACTTCTGGCTGGATCCGACCAACGGCGTGAGCTACCCGATCACGATCGAGGCGCCGCAATACGAGATCGACTCGCTGCAGGCACTGGCCAACCTGCCGATGCCCTCGCCGCGAACCGCGGAGGGAAGCGCCAGCGACGCGGCCGGCGCCACGCCGCGCAACCTGCTCGGCTCGCTCGGCAGCTTCTCGCGCGCCAGCCAGCAGGCGGTGGTGTCGCACTACAACGTGCAGCCGGTGCTCGATATCTACGCGTCCACGCAAGGGCGCGATCTGGGCGGCGTCGCGGCGGACGTGACGAAGCTGGTGGACGCGGCGCGCGCGCAGCTGCCGCCCGGCTCGCGGATCGTGCTGCGCGGCCAGGTGCAGGCCATGAATGCCTCGTTCTCGGGGCTGCTGGCCGGGCTGGTGTTCGCGGTCGGACTGGTTTACCTGTTGATGGTGGTGAACTTCCAGTCGTGGATCGACCCGGCCGTGATCGTCAGCGGCCTGCCCGCCTCGCTGGCCGGCATCGCCTGGATGCTGTTCGCCACGCATACCACGCTGTCGGTGCCCGCCTTGACCGGGACCATCCTCTGCATCGGCATCGCGACCGCGAACAGCATCCTGGTGGTCAACGCCGCGCGCGAGATGCTGCGCGAGGGCGCGCCGCCCTGGCAGGCGGCGCTGGAAGCCGGCTTCACGCGCTTCCGGCCGGTGGTGATGACCGCGCTCGCGATGCTGATCGGCATGCTGCCGATGGCGCTCGGACTCGGCGACGGCGGCGAGCAGAACGCGCCGCTGGGCCGCGCGGTGATCGGCGGGCTCGCGTTCGGCACGGTCTCGACCCTGTTGTTCGTGCCGGTGATGTTCGGCCTCGCGCATGCCTGGCTGGCGCGACGCGGCGCGCGCGCCGGCACGGCCGCCGCTGCCCGCGCCGACGCACGATGAACCTCGCCCCGATGCCCAACGTCATTTCGACCCGATCATGAACGATAACCACGAACTCGATCCCGCCAAGCGGGCGCACGCCGACGCAGCCGCTCGGGACGCCTCGCCCCCCGAGAACGCCGCCTTGCCGGCCCCCGGCGCTACGCCTCGCGGCCGGCCGCTCGTGCTGCCGCTCGCGCTGGCCGCCGTGTTCGCCGCGCTGCTCGCGATCGGCATCGTGCCGCGCCTGTCGGCGCGCGCCGCGCAGCAGGCGCAGACCGCCGCTCAGCGGGCACTGCCCGTCGCGGTGGTACTGCCGGGCCGCGCGCCGGCCGACCAGGCGCTGATCCTGCCTGGCGCGGTGGCGCCCTTCGCCGACGCCGCGATCTACGCGCGAACCAGCGGCTATATCGAAAGCTGGCGTACCGATATCGGGACCCGGGTGAAGACCGGCGACGTGCTGGCGCGCATCGCCGCGCCCGATCTCGACGCCCAGCTCAAGCAGGCGCGCGCCGACGAGGCGGTCGCGCAGGCGAATTACGTTTATGCGCAGTCGACCTCCGCGCGCTGGGCCCAGATGCTCAGGACGCAATCGGTCTCGCAGCAGGACGCCGACACCAAGCGCGCCGACATGGAGGCCAAGCGCGCGCTGCTCGCGGCGGCGCAGGCGAATGTCGCGCATCTCGCGCAACTGGTCTCGTTCGAGACCGTCACGGCGCCGTTTGCCGGCGTGGTCACCGCGCGCCGGGTCGACGTGGGCACGCTGGTGACGGCAGGCGGCACGCCCGGCTCGCCCGGGCAAACCGGCGAACTGTTCCATCTGCAGCAGACCGACAGCCTGCGCGTGTTCGTCGACGTGCCGCAGGACAGCGCCGGCAACGTGACGACCGGCACCGATGTCACGCTCAGTTCGCCGCAATACCCCGGCAGACGCTTTGCCGCGCGCGTAGCGCGCAGCAGCGGCGCGATCGACCCGGCCACGCGCACCTTGCGCATCGAGATCGACGTCGACAACCGCGACGGCGCGCTGCTGCCCGGCGCCTACGTGCAGGTGCATCTGCGCATCGCGAGCCCCAGCCCGGCGCTCGAGCTGCCCGCCAGCGCCCTGCTGTTCCGCCCCGACGGCGTGACGGTGGGCGTGGTGACCGACGATGGACGCGTGGCCCTGAGGCAAGTGCGGATAGGACGCGACTTCGGCACGCGGGTCGAGATCGCGACGGGCCTGAACGCCTCGGATCGCGTGATCGACAATCCCGGCGATGCGCTGGCGGCCGGCACGCCGGTGCGGGTGACCAGCGTGACGCGCGTGAAGCCGGGGCCGGCCGCGGTGGCCAGCGCGGCGGCACCGGACACGCAGGCAAGGCCGATCGCGGCGACGCCTCGCGCGGCTTCGGCCGCGCTTCGTTGACAGGAGTGCCATCATGCCCGCCCCGTTACGCACCTACGCTTCGCGCCCGGTGCATCGCGTCTTGCTGGCCGCGCTCGCCGCGCTGTCGCTCGGCGCCTGCTCGAGCCTGCCGGCCTACACCCGCCCCGCCGTCGAGGTGCCGCCCACCTACGCGGGCGCACCTGCCGCGCAGCCGGGCTGGCGTCTCGCCGCGCCGGCCGACGCGGCGCCGCGCGGCCCGTGGTGGACCGTGTTCGGCGATGCGGATCTCGACCGCCTGGAGGCACGCGTCGCGATCTCGAACCAGACGGTGCAGCGCGCGATCGCCGAGCTCGATGCGGCCCGCGCGGCCGTCGACGTGCAGCGCGCCGGCTTCCTGCCGACCGTCACGGCCGGCGCCACGCCGAGCCGCGGGCGCATCTCGCGGAACAAGGCGGGTTCCTCGCTGGCCGGCAAGACCACCACCGACTACCTGGGCGGCATCGCCGCCAGTTGGGAACCCGACGTGTTCGGCCGGCTCCGTGACTCGGTGGCGAACGCGCAGGCCGGCGCGCAAGCGAGCGCGGCGGATCTCGCTGCGGTGAAGCTGGCGATCGGCACGCAGCTCGCGACCGATTACTTCACGATGCGCTCGCTCGACACGCAGCAGCGATTGCTCGACGACACGGTGAATGCCTATGGCCGCGCGCTGCAACTGCTCGAACAGCAGCTCGCGGATGGCGCGATCGACGCGTCCGCCGTGGCGCAGGCGCGCGCGCAATATGAAACGGCGCGCACCCAGGCCAGCGAGATCGGCGCGCAACGCGCGCGCCTGCAGCACGCGATCGCCACCCTGGTCGGAGAAAACGCCGCCAGCTTCGCCATCGCGCCGCGCGTGCAGGCGCTGGCCGTGCCCCAAATCCCGGCCGGCCTGCCCTCGCAACTGCTCGAGCGGCGGCCCGACATCGCGGCGGCCGAGCGCCGCGTGGCCGCCGCGAATGCGCGGATCGGCGTGGCGCGCGCGGCGTTTTTCCCCGACCTGGTATTGAGCGCGAGCGCCGGCCTCGAAAGCGCCGCATTCGCGCCCTGGCTGAGCGCGCCGAGCCTGTTCTGGTCGCTCGGTCCGCAGTTGGTCGGCACCCTGTTCGACGGCGGACAACGCCGTGCGACCTTGCACGGCGCGACCGCGCAATACGAGGGCGCGGTGGCCGACTACCGGCAGACCGTGCTGAGCGCGTTCCAGCAGGTGGAAGACGATCTGAGCTCGCTGCATGCGCTGGCGGACGAGGCGAGCAGCGCAAGGCGCGCCGCCGACGCGGCCGATCTCTCGCTGCGGCTGACGACGAACCGCTTCCAGGCCGGCGCGCTCAGCTATCTCGACGTGGTCACGGCGCAAACCATCGCGCTGGCGGACCAGCAGCTGGTGGACCAGATCGATGCGCGACGCATCGCGGCCGCGGTCGACCTGGCGACCGCGCTCGGCGGCGGATGGCCCGGATTGAACACGACGACGTCCTCGCCGACGCGGATGCACTGACGGGCTGCCCGCTCACCGCGCTCGCGGCAGCATCACCGTCACGCGCAGCCCGCTCGGCTCGACGTCGTCGAGCTCGATGCGCGCCCCGATCCGCTCGACGATGGTGCGCACGATCGCCAGCCCCAGCCCCGAGCCGATCGCCTCGTTGCCGACGATCCGGTAGAACGCGTCGAACACGCGCTCGCGCTCGGCCGGCGCAATTCCGGGCCCGCTGTCGGCCACCGACAGCTCGACGCGATCCTCGCCGGCGCGCACCGCGAGATCGATGCGCCCGCCCTCGGGCGTGTAGCGAATCGCGTTGTCCACCAGGTTGCGCACCAGCATGCGCAGGTCGAGCGGGCGCGCCAGCACTTCGCCCTCGTCGAGCGCGACCACGCCGATATCGATACGCTTGCGATCGGCCAGCGGCATCAGGTCCTCCAGCACGGCACGGCACTGCTGCGCCACCGACAGGCGCTGGTCCGCCGTGTCGGGCGCATCCTGCACGCGCGCGAAATTCAGCAATTGCTCGACCAGCGCACTGCCCCGCGCCAGCCCGCGCCGCAAGGCCAGCACGCGCTCGTGCGCGGGCGTGGCCAGCGTCAAGGGCTCGAGGCGCTCCGCCTGCAGCGACAGCGCCGTCAACGGCGAGCGCAACTCGTGCGCCGCGTCGGCGATGAAGCGCCGTTGCGCGGCCACCGATTGCTCGACGCGATCCAGCAAGCGGTTCAGCGCGACCACGAACGGCCGGATCTCGTCGGGCAGCCCCGCATCGGACAGGCTCGACAGGTCGCGGCTGTCGCGTCCGTCCACATGCGCCGACAGCGCGCGCAGCGGCGCGAACATGTGGCGCACCACATAGCCGAGCACCAGCACCAGCACCGGCACGAACACGATCAGCGGCGCGGTGGCAGCCAGCGCGCTGCTTTCGGCCACGTCGTTACGGCCGGCCGTCTGCTGGCCGACAGCCACGCGCGTGCCCGCGTCGAGCGTGCGCACCACCAGCCGCCAGTCCACGCCGGCCACCTTCACGTCCTGCACGCCGTCGGGCAGCGAAGCCGGCAGCGCGAGCGTCCCGCCACTCGCATCGAGCCGCTGCACCACCAGTTCGGGCTTGTGATGCACGGTCTCCATCCGTTTTCCGACGATGCCGTCGCGCTCCATCTCGGCGAGCACGTGCGGCGTCATCATCGCCGCGACCTGCTCGAGCTGCCAGTCCTGCAGCTCGTTGGCCTCGTGGAAGGAGGCGCAGAACGAGGCCACGCCGGCCACCGCGGCCGCCAGCAGGACCATCACGGACAGCCAGGCCGACAAGCGGAATTGCAGGGAATATTTCATTGGTTCTTCGCCACCATCCAGCCCACGCCGCGCACATTGCGGATCGTCTCGCTGCCGAGCTTGCGGCGCAGCGAATAGATCAGGAACTCGACCGCGTTACTCTCGACCTCCTCGTTCCAGCCGTAGATGCGATCCTCGAGCTCGGTGCGCGAGAGGATCGCGCCGGGCCGCTGCAGCAGCGCATGCAGCAGGGCGAATTCGCGGCTGGACAGACGCACCGAGCGCTCGCCCGCGCGCGCCTCGTGGGTGGCGGGATCGAGCGACACCACGCCGTTGCCGAGCACGGGCGCGGCCGTGCCGCCGCCGCGTCGCGCCGCCGCGCGGATCCTCGCCAGCAATTCGGTGATCTCGAAGGGTTTGAGCACGTAGTCGTCGGCGCCGTTGTCGAGGCCGCGCACGCGGTCCTCCACCGCGTCGCGCGCGGTCACCACCACCACCGGCACTGGATTGTCGGCACCGCGGATCGCGGCCAGCACCTGGAAGCCGTCCCGCTTCGGCAGGCCGAGATCGAGCAGCACCACGTCGTAACGTTGCGCGCGCACCGAGGCGATCGCGGCGGCGCCGTCGCGCACCCAGTCCACCGCGTAGCTGGCGTCGCGCAACGCGCCCGCCATCTCGTCGCCGATCATCCCGTCATCCTCGACCAGCAGTACTCTCATCGGCCCGATCCCCGTGCGTTCATGACATGCCGCCCTGGCCGGCGCGTGCGACGCGGTACCGGCCAAGGCCCGCAGGCGCGAATTTACCGCAATTCGCCCCGATCGCTCCGCCATCGACCGCCCCCTTCGTCATCGATCAGCCCCTATTTTTCAGCTAAGTCTGGCCGGTCAAGCTTCGTCGGCCCGACGCGCCCGATTCCGGAGGTGCGTCGCGTTCACCGCCGCCGCTACCCATGAACGTGATCTTTTCGGATCTGAAAAAGGCCCATATGCGGCCAACCGCGACCCGTGTCGCCGTCTACCGGCTGTTCCACGAGGAGCCGACCGCCCATTTCACCGCCGACCAGGTGTTTCGCCAACTCGGCGAGCGCGACGAGCCCTACAACCTGTCGAGCATCTACCGCGCGCTGGGTTCGCTGCAGGACGCCTCGCTGATCCTCGGTTCCTCGCTGGGCATGGCCAAGGTGATCTACGAGCTCAATCGCGGCCAGCAGCACATCCACCTCGTCTGCACGCGCTGCGACGCGATCCAGGACATCCACGATCCCGAGTTCGAGGCCCAGCAGGCACGCATCGCCTCGGCTCACGACTTCCGCTACCTCGGCTACAGCCACGCCGTGTTCGGCATCTGCGGCGCCTGCCAGCAGCGCCCCGGCGGCAGGCACTGAGCCCCGGCCGGCGCGCCTGGCCGCCGCCGGCACCGTTCCTCCCGCCTGCCTCCAGCGCCCTTCCAGGGCGTTCGCGCCCTGCTTTCCCTGCCCTCGCCGCATTGCACGAAAGTTGACCTTGCCCGGCTACGGGCTAACCCGAATGCAAAAAAGTATCGGTAAACGGTCTTATTTTCAGTGGCCGCCAGGCCCCGCCGCGGCTATTTTTCATGCATCGGGCGGCAGCCCCGATCCGCGCCACGGCGCGGCGAGACACGCGGGAAGGCAGACGCGGCGGTGCCGGAGGACCAGGACAGATGAAGGCGATGCGGATTGAGGATGCACACGAGGCCGGGCGGCCGGGCGAGTTCGCCCAGCCCGACCTCGAGCTGGTGGCGGTGCCGCGCGACGAATCCTTCAAGGTCTGGTCGCACGGCTACCCCTATCGCACGGTGCGCTGGCACTTCCATCCCGAGTACGAGATCCACCTGATCACGGCCACTACGGGCAAGTATTTCGTCGGCGACCATATCGGCAATTTCGCGCCCGGCAACCTGGTGATGACCGGCTCGAACCTGCCGCACAACTGGGTCAGCCACGTGCCGCGCGAGGAACGCGTCGAGGAGCGCTGCCTGGTGCTGCAGTTCGGCGCCGAGTTCGTCGAGCGCGTGATCGCCGCCTTCCCCGAATTCCGTCGCGTCGAGGCCCTGCTCGACGCCTCGCGCTGGGGCCTGCTGTTCAGCCCCGAAACCGGCGCGGCCGCCGCGCCGATCCTGCGCGAGATGCTCGGCGCGCAAGGCATGCGCCGCATCGTGCTGTTCGTCTCGCTGTTCGAGCTGCTGGTGCGCAGCCCCGCGCCGGCGCGCCTGGCCAGCGCCGCCTACTGCGCGGACCCGGCGCGCTACGCCGAATCGCGCATCAACCACGTGCTCTCGCATATCGGCAAGAATCTCTCGCAGGAGCTGCGCGAAACCGAGCTGGCCGAGCTGTCGGGGCAGAGCGCGAGCGCCTTCTCGCGCTACTTCCGCCGCCATACCGGCGTGCCCTTCGTGCAATACGTGAACCGGTTGCGCATCAACCTCGCCTGCCAGTTGCTGATGACCGACGAACTGAGCATCACCGACATCTGCTACCAGGTCGGCTTCAACAACCTGTCGAACTTCAACCGGCAGTTCCTCCAGCTCAAGGCGATGTCGCCGTCGCGATGGCGCGCCTGGCAGCGCCTGAACGCCGCCAGCGCGAGCGGCGCCAGCGCGCCGCCGCTGATCGAGGAGCCCGGCATCGAAGCCTTCGGCTGATCCGGAGCGCTTCGCGCCGCGCCGGCACGGCTTGCCGGCACCGCTCGACGAGCGAATCCATTGATTCGTCATGCAGATTATCCGCGGAGCATCGCAGCCTGCTCCCGATGCTTGCCCGATCCACACCGCTGCAACAGAACGGCAGATCCGAAGCCGGCCATTTTCGACAACACGGAGACATACGATGAACCAGTCCTTCTCTCTCGCCCTCGGCGCCGCCGCGCTGGGCCTCGCGCTGGGCGGCATCACGCCGGCCTTCGCGGCGCCGTCCGGCACGGTGGCGTTCCTGATGCCGGACCAGGCCTCGACGCGCTACGAGCAGCACGACTTCCCCGGCTTCAAGGCGCAGATGCAGAAGCTCTGCCCGGATTGCAAGGTGCTCTACCAGAACGCCAATGCCGACGTGGCGCTGCAGCAGCAGCAATTCAACTCGGCGATCGCCCAGGGCGCCAAGGTGATCGTGATCGACCCGGTGGATTCGACCGCGGCCGCCTCGCTGGTGCACATGGCGCAGGGCCAGGGCGTCAAGGTGATCGCCTACGACCGGCCGATCCCGGCCACGCCGGCCGACTACTACGTCTCCTTCGACAACGAGGCGATCGGCAAGTCGATCGCGCAATCGCTGGTGCAGCACCTGAAGGACAGCGGCGTGCCGGCCGGCCGTGGCGGCGTGCTCGAGGTGAACGGCTCGCCCACCGACGCGGCCGCCGGCCTGATCCGCAACGGCATCCACGCCGGCCTGCAGGGCAGCGGCTACAAGACCCTGGCCGAGTTCGACACGCCCGAATGGGCGCCGCCGAAGGCCCAGCAATGGGTCAGCGGCCAGATCACGCGCTTCGGCTCGCAGATCGTCGGCGTGGTGGCCGCCAACGACGGCACCGCGGGCGGCACCATCGCCGCCTTCAAGGCCGCCGGCGTGAACCCGCTGCCGAGCGTGACCGGCAACGACGCAACCAATGCCGCGCTGCAGTTGATCATCGCCGGCGACCAGTACAACACCATCCTCAAGCCCAGCGAGATCGTCGCGGCGGCGGCGGCCAAGGCGGCGGTGGGCTTCCTGTCGGGCCAGGCGCCCAAGGGCGAGACCACGCTCTACAAGACGCCCACCCAGTTGTTCACGCCCGCGGTGATCACGGCGAGGAATCTCAAGGCCGAGGTGATCGACAAGGGCTTCGCCAGCGCCAAGGAGCTCTGCACCGGTCGCTACGTCGACGGCTGCAAGAAGCTCGGCATCAGCCAGTAATTCCCGGCAGCAATCCGCGCGGGCCGGCATCGCAGCCGGGCCCGCGCCGCAACTCACAGGCCATTGCCTCATGAACCAAGACTCCACGACGACCCGCGCGGCACCCGGCGAGCTGGTGCTGAGCCTGCGCGGCATCTCGAAACAGTTCGGCGCGGTATCGGCGCTCAGCGATATCGAGCTCGACGTCCACGCCGGCGAAGTGGTCGCGCTGGTCGGCGACAACGGCGCCGGCAAATCGACGCTCGTGAAGATCCTCGCCGGCGTGCACCAGCCCACCTCGGGCAGCATTCACTTCGGCGGCAAGCCGGTCACGCTGTCCGATCCCGGCACCGCGCTCGACCTCGGCATCGCCACGGTGTTCCAGGATCTCGCGCTGTGCGAGAACCTCGACGTGGTCGCCAACATCTTCCTCGGCCGCGAGCTGAGCCCGCTGCGGCTCGACGAGGTCAGCATGGAAGTGCGCGCCTGGACCCTGCTCAACGAGCTGTCGGCGCGCATCCCGAGCGTGCGCGACGTGGTCGCCTCGCTGTCGGGCGGCCAGCGCCAGACGGTGGCGATCGCCCGTTCGCTGCTGCTCGACCCGAAGCTGATCATGCTCGACGAGCCGACCGCCGCGCTCGGCGTGGCGCAGACCGCCGAGGTGCTCAACCTGATCGAGCGGGTACGCGATCGCGGCCATGCCGTGATCATGATCAGCCACAACATGGAGGACGTGCGTGCCGTGGCGGACCGCATCGTCGTGCTGCGGCTGGGCCGCAACAACGGCGTGTTCTACCCGGATTCGTCGAATGCGTCGCTGGTCGCGGCCATCACCGGCGCGACCGAGAACGCGGTCTCGCGCCGCGCCGGCCGCCGCCAGGCGCACCTCGACACGCAGCCCCTGCAAGGAAACGATCATGCGCAATGACAGCCCCCAAGCCTCGCAGCCCGCGCCGCTGCTCGACCGCGCCGACGTGCGCGTGGCGCATGCCAGCGGCCTGGGCGAGACGCTCGCCGCCTTCGGCCGCCGCGTGCGCGCGGGCGACCTCGGCTCGCTGCCGGTGGTGGCCGGCCTGATCATCATCTGGACCGTCTTCACCAGCCTCAACCCGGTGTTCGTCTCGGCGGACAACCTGGTCAACCTGCTGTTCGACTGCTCGACGGTGGGCGTGATCTCGCTGGGCATCGTCTGCGTGCTGATGGTCGGCCAGATCGACCTGTCGGTCGGCTCGATCAGCGGCTTCGCCTCGGCCCTGGTCGGCACGCTGTGGGTCAACGCGGGCTGGCCGGTGCCGCTCGCGATCCTCGCCGCGCTGGCGGCCGGCGCCTTGATCGGCGCGCTCTACGCGCTGCTGTTCAACCGGCTCGGCATGCCCAGCTTCGTGACCACCCTGGCCGGGCTGCTCGCGATCCTCGGCCTGCAGCTCTACGTGCTGGGCCCGCCCGGCTCGATCAACCTGCCCTACGACTCGGCGCTGGTCACGCTCGGCCAGCAACGGGTGCTGCCGGCCGCGGTCTCGCACGGGCTGGCGCTGCTGCCCGGCCTCGCGCTGGTGCTGCTCGGCCTGCGCACCCGCGAGCGCCGCCGCGCGGCCCGGCTCTCGGCGCCCTCGGCGCTCGGCGTGCTGGTGCGCGCGGCCGTGATCACGGTGCTGCTCGAGCTGGTGGTCGCCTATCTCGATCGCGGCCGCGGCGTGCCGCTGATGTTCGCGCTGTTCGTCGCGCTGGCCGCCGCCATGCACTACGCGATGACGCGCACGCGCTGGGGCCGCTCGATGCACGCCGTGGGCGGCAACCACGAGGCCGCGCGCCGCGCCGGCATCCATGTCGGCGCGATCTATGCCAGCGCCTTCGTGCTCTGCACCAGCCTGGCCGCGCTCGGCGGCATCCTCACCGCGGCGCGCCTGGCCTCGGCCAGCCAGCAGGCCGGCACCGGCGACGTCAACCTCAACGCGATCGCGGCGGCCGTGATCGGCGGCACCAGCCTGTTCGGCGGGCGCGGCAGCGCCTGGTCGGCGGTGCTCGGGATCGTCGTGATCCAGTCAATCGCCAGCGGCCTGACCCTGCTGAACCTGTCGTCCTCGCTGCGCTTCATGATCACCGGCGCGGTGCTCGCGATCGCGGTGATCGTCGATTCGCTCGCGCGCCGTTCGCGTGTCTCGCACGGCCGCGCCTGAGCCCTCACCTGGAGAATTACGCATGTCTGAATCGTTGAATGGAAAGGTCGCCGCGATCACCGGCGCGGCATCGGGAATCGGCCTGGCCTGCACGCGCGCGCTGGTCGAGGCCGGCGCGAAGGTGGTCTTGATCGATCGTGCCGAGGACCGCCTGGCCGCCTGCCGCGAGGAACTCGGCCCGAACGCGCTGAGCCTGGTGGTGGACCTGCTCGCGCCCGCCGAGGTGTCGGCGATGCTGCCGCGCATCCTCGAACTGGCGGGGCGCCTGGACATCTTCCACGCCAATGCCGGCGCCTACGTGGGCGGCGAGGTGGTGGCCGGCAACCCCGACGACTGGGACCGCATGCTGAACCTCAACATCAACGCCGCGTTCCGCTCGGTGCACGCCGTGCTGCCGCACCTGGTGGCCCAGCGTTGCGGCGATATCATCTTCACCAGCTCGATCGCGGGGATGGTGCCGGTGGTCTGGGAGCCGATCTACACGGCCTCGAAGTTCGCCGTGCAGGCCTTCGTCCACACCACGCGGCGCCAGGTGATGCAGCACGGCGTGCGCGTCGGCGCGGTGCAGCCGGGGCCGGTGGTCACCGCCCTGCTCGACGACTGGCCGAAGGCGAAGATGGACGAGGCGCTGGCCGCCGGCAGCCTGATGCAGGCCGACGAGGTGGCCGACGCGGTGCTGTTCATGCTGACGCGCCCGGCCAACGTGACGATCCGCGACCTCGTGATCCTGCCGACCCGCGTCGATCTCTGATCGGCCGCCCCGACACGTCTTATCGACAGGAACCCGAAACATGACGGACCACCCGAACCCCGACGCGCGCTACGTGATCGGCATCGATGTCGGCACCGGCAGCGCGCGCGCCGGCATCTTCGACGCGGCCGGCCGGATGGTCGCCTCGGCCCGGCACGACATCCTGGTGTTCCATGAGCGCGGCGCGATCGTCGAGCAGTCGAGCACCGACATCTGGCAGGCGGTCTGCACGGCGGTGCGCGCGGCGCTGGCGCGGGCCGCGATCGCGCCGGCCCAGGTGGCCGGGCTCGGCTTCGACGCGACCTGCTCGCTGGTGGTGCTCGGCGAAGGCGGCAAGCCGCTGCCGGTCGGGCCTTCCGAACAGGCCGAGCGCGACATCATCGTCTGGATGGATCACCGCGCGCTCGACCAGGCCGAGCGCATCAACGCGCGCGGTCACGCCGTGCTCGACTTCGTGGGCGGGCGCATCTCGCCCGAGATGGAGACGCCCAAGCTGCTGTGGCTGTACGAGAACCGCCGCGCGGTGTTCGATGCCGCCTGGCAGTTCTTCGACCTGAGCGACTTCCTGACCTGGCGCGCGACCGGCGAGCTGGCGCGCTCGACCTGCACGCTCACCTGCAAGTGGACCTACCTGGCCCACGAGCGGCGCTGGGACGAAAGCTATTTTCGCGGCATCGGCCTGGGCGTGCTGGCCGACGAGGGCTTCGCGCGGATCGGGCGCGAGGTGGTCGAACCCGGCACACGGCTCGGCCAGGGCCTCAGCGCCCAGGCCGCCGCCGAACTCGGGCTGCCGGTGGGCACGCCGGTCGCCGCCGGCGCGATCGACGCGCATGCCGGCGGGATCGGCACGGTGGGCGCGCAGCACGAGCCCGAAGCCTGCCTCGCCTATGTGTTCGGCACCTCGTCCTGCACCATGACCACCACGCGCGAGCCCGTCTACGTCCCCGGCGTGTGGGGGCCGTATTTCTCGGCGATGGTGCCCGGTTCCTGGCTCAACGAAGGCGGTCAGTCGGTGGCCGGCGCCGCGATCGAGCGGCTGATCGCGATGCACCCCGCCGCCGCCGAGGCGCAGGCCGAAGCCGAGCGAGCCGGCCTGGCCCTGCCGGCCTGGCTGGCCGAACTGGCGGCAAAGCGAGCCGGCGGCGAACTCTCGGCGGCCGCGAAGCTCGCCGACGGCCTGCACGTGGTACCGGAATTTCTCGGCAATCGCGCGCCCTTCGCCGATCCGCACGCGCGCGCCGTGATCGCCGGGCTCGACATGGAAACCGGCGTCGACAGCCTGGTCGCGCTCTACGTGGCGGGCCTGGCCAGCATCGGCTACGGGCTGCGCCAGATCATCGACACCCAGGCGGCGGCCGGCGCGCCGATCGAGAAGATCGTGATCAGCGGCGGCGCCGGGCGGCTCGACCTGGTGCGCCAGTTGCTGGCCGATACCACCGGCAAGCCGGTGCTCGCCACCGAGGCCGACGAGCCGGTGCTGCTCGGCGCCGCGATGCTGGGCGGCGTGGCGGGCGGCCTGTATGACGACCTGCGTTCGGCGATGGGCGGCATGTCGAGGATCAGCCGCAGCTACTCGAGCGCCGAGGGCGGGATCGCGGCCCTGCACGCGGCACGCTATCGGGCCTTCGAGGCGCTGCAGCGGGTGGCGCGCGAGATTCGCTGAAGAAGCGCCGGGGTCAACATCCTGTTGTCACACAACACGTGTCTGATTCCCGGATCCCACCGTGTTTCTCCGTGTTCCGGTTCGTCGCGCGGGCAGCCCCGCCCACGCGGCATCGACTCCCGTCATCGAAATGAAAGAACGGCCGATGCTCGAATACGCGCTGCATCCCGTCGAGGACCGCCTGGTCCATGTCGACGAGTTCTGTCGCGACCTGCCGCTGCTGCGCGGGCTGGCACGCTGCCCGCTCTGCTCCGGCGTGCTGCGCGTGGTGCAGCTGCGCGATCGCACGCACGCGCGCCGCTTCGTGCACGCGGCGGGCCCGTTCGCGCGCTGCCCGCTGGTGTCCGACGCGGTGCCGAATCCGCTCGCCGTCGATGTCGGGCCGCCGCTGACCGAACGCGCCAGGCAACTGCGCGCGAGCTTCTTCGCGCAATGGCAGCGCCACCTGCAGACCATTCGGCAAACCGCTTCGGCCTTCAACGTGACGCGCTTCACCGGCGCGATCGAACACGCGGACGTGCTGAAGATGTGGGGCTGGCCGACGCTGGCGCAGCGGGATATTCCGTATGTGATGCTGGTGCTGACCGACTTCATCGCCGCGCCGGGCAACGAGAAGCAGGCGGCCTGGATCCGCTTCTGGTTCGATGCCTCGGTGCAGCAGATCGGCGATCTGGGCAAGCCGGACCGGGTGATGCCGCGCTTGTTCAGGTTGCGCTACAAGCGGCCCCGCATGTCCAAATACCCCAGCGTTCGTCATCTGATCGATTGCCAGCAGGTGCCGATGACGGCGCACGACATGGTGGACGCGGAAGCCTTGTTGACGGGAGCGGATGTGTCGGCGTTCGAATCGTTCGCCCAAAGGATGGCGAGAAATCCCGACGAGTGAACGCGGCGCGGCCGGTTCCCACGAATCCTGCATCCACGGGAACCGGCCGCGCCGGATCGGCCTTGCCCGCTCGGTCTCAACCGTGCGTCAGGCTCAGCGCGTAGAACTTCACCACCGTCCCCGGCGTCGTCAGCGGCGTGCCCGACACGGCGCTCTGGTCGTAATCGCCGGCCTTGAAGTAGAAACTCTCGCCATCGAAGCTCGAGTCCATCGTGAAGGACTTCGACGTGCCGTTGATCTTCGCGGTGATCTTGGTGCCGCTCAGGCTCAGTTCATAGGTGAAGGACTTGCCGATCGTCACGTTGGCGATCGAGTAGGTCTGGCCCGAGCCGCCCTGGTTGGTGTCCTCGATGAACAATTGCGCGACGCCGCCGGAGGTCACCTGCAGCTCGCAGAGCGGCTTGCTCGGCCCGCTGCCCTGGAAGATCTGGCCGATGGTGGTGGTCTTCGGCACCTGCGCGACCGTCACCGTCGCGTCGAGCTTGTTGGTGCCCGAGGTGCTCCAGGTCGCGTTCTCGCGCATTTCCGTGCGCGGGTGCTGCGAACCCGAGGTGGTCCAGCCCTGCTTCGGGTCCATCATCACCATCGAGCCGTCCGACTTGTCGGTGTAGAAGTAGTACTGGTTCGTGTAGCCTGCCGCGAGGCTGTCGCCATTGACGGTCGTCACGCTGCCCGACGAGCCCGTCGGCAGTTGAAGCGTCCAGGGCTTCAGGTTGAAGTTCGAGCCCGGCGGCGCCGAGGTGCTGAGGCTGGCCGCGGCCGCCGCCTGGTCGGACTGGATTTCCTGCGAGCCCGCGAACGCCGGTGCCGACACCCATGCGCCGAATACGGCCGCGACCAGGCAAGCCATCATTGATTGCTTCATGTCTCCATCTCTCCTGTTTGATTGACCGTTGATTTCCTGAATGGCGGCAAACAAGTTGTCGTTATCGTTTTTGTGATTGTCGTGCGACCCGGCTCGCGGTCCTGCCGCGTGACGGGTGCCGTGCTTACTGCATGCGTCCGACGTTCGGGAACCGGCTCGCCAAGGACGATGCAGCCGCCGGTTTCCGAACGTCTCCGAGGCTACATCCATCGATTCGCGCTGTAAAACGATAGAAATCTATAGTTTCCAGTTACAGAATCGATACTTGTAAGCGGCCGTAAGCATCGCCGGCAGCGAGAGGCCTCGCGCTTTCGATTCTTGTATTCATGGTGAAAGACGCGAGGCGAAGAGAAAGGCTCAGGTATAGATCGACGCCTCGGGCAAGGCGCCGGTCAGCGCATAACGGCCGACATCGCGCAGCCGATAGTCGAGCGGGTCGTGCAGCGTATGCGTGCGCGCGTTGCGCCAGAAACGATCGAGCGCGAGCGGCGCGGCGGTGGCGCGCGCGCCACAGGCATCGAACAGTGCCTCGCCGGCGTCGAGCGCCGCGCGCTGCGCGACGATCTTCGCCTCCGAGATCGCCAGCGCGACCTCGGCGCGGCCATCCGCGCTCAGCGCTTCCTTGCGATCCCAGGCGGCTTGCAGGCCGCGCGCGGCGCGATCGGCCAGCGCCTCGGCGGCCACCGCCTGCACTCGCATGTCGCCGAAGCGCTGCAGCGTGTACGGATCGTCCTGCGCATTGGCCACGCCCGAGTGAATCCACGGCCGGCCACGCGTGCTCACGTAGTCGCGCGCCTCGGCCAACGCGCCCTCGGCCAGCCCGACGAACAGGTTGGTCAGCACCAGTTGCGAAACCAGCGTGCGCAGCGTCGCGCGCGGCGTGGGCGGGGTTTCCGAGCGATGCAGCACCTCGTCGGCCTCCACCCTCACCGCATTGAACGAGACACTGCCGCTGTCGGTCTGGCGCTGCCCGATCGGATCCCAGTCTTCATGCACCGTGATGCCGTCGCGGCCGGTGGGTACCACCGCGAACACCGGCTTGCCGGTGGCCGGATCGTGCGCCGAGATCGTCATCCGCGCCGAGCCGCGCGTGCCCGAACAGAAGCCCTTGATGCCGTCGAGCCGGTAGCCCTCGCCGTCCTGCCGCGCGACCAGCCGCGTGTCGAGCGGATTGACGGCATTGCCCCACCACCAACCCTGCTCGACGGTGCCGCGCAGGTAGCGCTCGCGCTGCGCCTCGCTGCCCCAGACATCGACGCTGACGATCTGCAGCACCTGGAAACCGACCAGATGCGCGAGCGCGCTGTCGACGCGCGCGATCGCGCGGATCGTCTGGTAGACGATCGGCCAGTCGGCTTCCTGGCCGCCGAAGGCGCGCGGCACGGCCAGCGTCTGCAGGCCGAGCGCGGCCATCCAGGCCTTTTCGCGCGCGGCGTGACCGCCGCGTCGGTCGCGTTCGGCGGCACTCGCGCGCAATGCGGAGATCAACTCGCCGAAGCTGCCCGGCGCGTCGAGCGATGGGTCGGAAGCAGCGTCGGCAGCTTCATGGGGCGGCGTGGCGGATGAAGAGGAATCGCTCATCGTGGAAAAGCTCTCGATCGTTTCAGGTCAGACGAATGGGGTCGAATACGGTGCGCGACGCCTATCTCTCGCGCCACGCTCGATCTTGCCGGCCGGCTGTCGTAAACACGGATATTGCCGCGGCAAACCGATATCGGGGCGCAAGCCGGCGGCCCTCGCCGCGATGATAGATGCGCTCGCCGAGGCCCGTCCAACAAGCAATCCGCAAATGGAAATCGCCGAAACCGATATGCCCGACGGCGATCCAGAGGCACCTTCTTGATGGTTTCAGCGATTTGCAGTCTTTTTCAAAACTGCTATTCATGAATGACCGGACGGGGAAATCCGGAGCGGCAAGCAGCGAATCATCGGCAACCAGGGGCACGAACCCCATCACCAGCGGCACGACGCTCACGCGTGCGTGACGGCGAGACCTGAAAAAATGCGAGGCTGAACATGAGCATCCAGCAACAAGCATCCGGCATTTCTCCTGCACTCCTGATCGATCGGCGCAGCCGGGCCCGCACCCACCGCGCGCCGGGCGCATTCCGGCGCTTCGCCTCGGCGGCCTGCTCGCTGCTCGCCTCGTTCTACGTGGCGAGCGGCGCGGCACAGGCAGCCGACCTGGTGGTGCCGGCCTACTTCTATCCCTCGGGTTCGGGCGCGACTGCCTGGAAGACGCTGGCCAGCAACGCCGCCTCGGTGCCGCTCACGGCCATCGTCAACCCGAACAGCGGCCCGGGCACCGCCATCGATCCGGCCTACACCAACGTGATCGCGAAGGTTCGCGCGGCGGGCGGCAAGGTCATCGCCTACGTGCATACCTCCTACGGCAACCGCTCGCTGTCCGACGTCACGAACGACATCAACGCCTATCTCGCCTTCTATACCGTCGACGGCTTCTTCATCGACGAGATGGCGAACGACAGTTCGGCCGCCCACCTCCAGTACTATCAGTCGCTCTACAACTACATCAAGGGGCTGTCCGCCAGCTACCAGGTGGTCAACAATCCCGGCACCAACATCCCGGAGATCTACGCGAGCCTGCCGGTGGCGGACCGTTTCGTGGTCTACGAGGACAAGCAGGCGAACTACGCGAGCTACAGCCCCGCCGCCTGGCAGGCGGCCTATTCGCCGGACCGCTTCATCCACATCGTGTACAACACCAGCGCCGCGCAATTGAGCGGCGACCTGCAGTTCGCCGTGGCGCACGGCGCGGGCGGCATCTACGTGACTTCGCTGAAGCTGCCGAATCCGTACAACGGGCTGCCTTCCTACTGGTCGCAGGAAGTCGCGGGCGTCGCGGCGCTCAATCCGCCGGCGGCGACGGCATCCAACAAGACGGCAATGCGAGGCTCGCGCTGAAGGAATCGATATCGGCGGTATCTCCGCGATTTCCCGGCCGATCTCGCCGATGCCGTGTTCGAGGGCTTGCGCAAGCAGGCCCGTAAACTGGAAACGGGCCTCTGAAGGCCCGTTTCCAGTTTCATGCGCAACGCGACGAGCCGAACCACGGCTCGCCGCATCTTCACCACCTCAACGCTGTGCCACCGACTGCGCGGGTGCCGAAGCCGGCACGCTGCCCACCGCGGTCGCCGGCGTGCCCCAACCGCCGCCGAGCGCGCGGATCAGGTTGACCGTCGACACGGCTTGCGCGCCGGTCAGCTGGTTCGCCTGCAACTGCGACTGCAGCACCGAGCGCTCGCTGTCGATCACGTCGATATAGGCGATCTGCCCTTCCTGGTACTGCGTGCGCGACAGCTTCGCCGCGCGCTGCGAGGCGCTGACCGCATCGCCCTGCGCGCGGATCTGGTCGTCGAGCAGGCGCAGGTCGGCCAGGTTGTCCTCCACCTCGCGGAACGCCACCAGCACCTGCTGGCGATAGTTCGCCACCTGCTCGTCATACTGCGCGCGAGCCTGCTGCACGCCCGCGGCGCGGCGGCCGCCGTCGAAGATCGGCAGCGACAGCGCCGTGCCGGCGAACGGCCCGAGCAGGAAGGTGCGGCTCGACCACATGAACAGGCTGCCGAGCGTGTTGGCTTCATAACCGAACGAGCCGGTGATGTCGAGCTTCGGGAAATAAGCCGACTTCGCCAGGCCGATCCGCGCATTCGCGGCGGCCATGGCCCGCTCGGCCGCCGACACGTCGGGGCGCCGTTCGAGCAGGGCCGAAGGCAGGCCGCCCGGAATCCGCACGGCAACCGGCACGATCGGCGTTTCCCGAAACGAGAAATCCGCCGGCGGCTTGCCGAGCAGGATCGCCAGCGCATGCTCTGAGGCCGCGCGACGCCGCGCGACGCCCACCGCATCGGCCTGCGCGGTCGCCAGTTCGTTCTTGGCGCGCGACACGTCGAGCTCGTTGATGTCGCCTTCATCGAAACGGCGCTGCGCGAGCTTCAGCGATTCCTGGCGCAGGTCGACGGTGCGACGGTAGAGGTCCTGGTCCGCATCGAGCTGGCGCAGTTCGAAGTAGTTCTGCGCGACGTCGGCCTGCAAGGCCAGTTGCACCGAGCGGAACAGCGCCTCGCTTTGCGCGGCATCGGCCCGCGAGGCCTCCACGTTGCGGCCGACGCGGCCGAACAGGTCCGCCTCGTAGGACACCGTGCCCTGGGCACGCCACAGCGTGGCATTGACCGGCCCCGAGCCTTGCGGCAGGAACTGCGAGGCCGAGGACGCGCCCTCGCGGGTCGGCCCGAAGCCGGCGTCGAGCGAGGGGAACCAGGCCGAACGTGCCGCGCGGGTGGCCGCCCGGGCCTCCTCGACGCGGGCCGCCGCGGCCTTCAGGTTCTGGTTCGCGTCGAGCGCCTGCTGCTCCAGTTTGTCGAGCACCGGATCGCCGAACACGGTCCACCATTCGCCGCGATGCGCGCCGTCGGCGGGCTCGGCCGGCTTCCAGGTACCGGCCTGCTCGCCGGCTGCCAGCGTCGGCGCTTCCTTGAAGGCGGCCGGCGTGGCCACGTCGGGGCGCTTGTAGTCGGGGCCCACCGCGCAGGCGGCGAGCAGCGCGGACATCAGGGCGCTGAGCCCGGCGAGCCTGGCCAGGCGCAGGATGGTCTTGTCGTTTTTCATCATCGAGTCCTCAAGCATCCGCGGCCGATACGTCATACCGCGGCGTATCCTTCTGCGCGACGTGGATCTTGCCACCCGCCAGCGTACGCAGCACCACATAGAACACCGGCGTGAGCATCAGCCCGAACAGCGTGACGCCGAGCATGCCGAAGAACACGGCGACGCCCATCGCATGCCGCATCTCGGCACCGGCACCCGAGGACAGCACCAGCGGCACCACGCCCATGATGAACGCGATCGAGGTCATCAGGATCGGGCGCAACCGCAGCCGGCTCGCCTCGACGGCGGCCTGGAACGGCGTGCGTCCGTCGTGCTCGAGCTCGCGGGCGAACTCGACGATCAGGATCGCGTTCTTCGCGGACAGCCCCACCAGCACCATCAGGCCGATCTGCGTGAAGATGTTGTTGTCGCCCTGCGTGAGCCACACGCCCGTGAGCGCAGACAGGATGCTCATCGGCACGATCAGGATCACCGCCAGCGGCAGCGTCAGGCTTTCATACAGCGCGGCCAGCACCAGGAACACCAGCAGCACGCTGATCGGGAAGATCAAGAGGCCCGCGTTGCCCGCCAGGATCTGCTGGTAGGTCAGGTCGGTCCATTCGAACTTCACGCCGCGCGGGAACACCTGCGCCGCGATCCGCTCGACCGCCGCCTGCGCCTGCCCCGACGAATAGCCCGGCGCCGGGCCGCCGTTCACGTCGGCCGCGGTGTAGCCGTTGTAGCGCACCACCATTTCCGGCCCGAAGGTCGGCGTCACGGTGACCAGCGAGGACAGCGGCACCATCTCGCCGTTCGCGTTGCGCGTCTTCAGCAGGCCGATATCGTCGGGCTTCTGGCGGAACGGCGCATCGGCCTGCACACGAACCTGGTAGACGCGGCCGAAGCGGTTGAAGTCGTTCACGTAGAGCGAGCCGAGGTAGATCTGCATGGTGTCGAACACGTCGGTCACGTTCACGCCGAGCTGCTTGGCCTTGGTGCGATCGAGGTCGACATTGAGCTGCGGCACGTTGATCTGGTAGCTGGTGAACAGCGGACCCAGCTCCGGCGCCTGCTGCGCGCGCTTGATGAAGTCCTGCGTCGCATCGGCCAGCCGCGCGTAACCCACCGCGCCGCGATCCTCGACCTGCATCTTGAAGCCGCCCAGCGTGCCGAGCCCGAGCACCGGCGGCGGCGGGAACACGGCGACGAACGAATCCTTGATGCCCGCGTACTGCTGGTTCAGCGCGCCCGCGATGGCGCCGGCCGACAGCGCCTTGCCATGACGATGGTCGAACGGCTTGAGCGTGACGAACACGATGCCGGCGCTCGAGCTGTTGGTGAAACCGTTCACCGACAGGCCCGGGAACGCCACCGCGCTTTCCACGCCCGGCTGCTTCAGCGCGATCGAACTCATCTGGCGGATCACCTTCTCGGTGCGATCGAGCGAGGCGCCGTTGGGCAACTGCGCGAACGCGATCAGGTATTCCTTGTCCTGCGCCGGCACGAAACCGCCGGGCACCAGCTTGCCCATCAGCACCGTGGCGCCGAGCAGCACCACGTAGATGCCGAGCATCAGCGACTTCCTCGACAGCACGCCGCGCACGCCGCGGCCGTAGTTCTCCGCGCCGCGATGGAACACCTTGTTGAAGCCGCGGAAAAAGCCGCCGAACAGCCGGTTCATCACGCGCGTGAGCCAGTCGGGCTTCTCGTCGTGGCCCTTGAGCAGGATCGCCGAGAGCGCCGGCGAGAGCGTCAGCGAGTTGAACGCCGAGATCACCGTCGAGATCGCGATGGTCATCGCGAACTGCTTGTAGAACTGGCCGGTCAGGCCCGACATGAAGGCCAGCGGCACGAACACGGCCACCAGGGTCAGCGCGATCGCGATGATCGGCCCACTGACCTCGCGCATCGCCTTGTAGGTGGCTTCGCGCGCGGACAGCCCGCTCTCGATGTTGCGCTCGACGTTCTCCACCACCACGATCGCGTCATCCACCACGATCCCGATCGCCAGCACCATGCCGAACAGCGACAGCGCGTTGATCGAGTAGCCGAACATCAGCAGCAGCGAGAAGGTACCGATGATCGACACCGGCACCGCGATCAGCGGGATGATCGAGGCACGCCAGGTCTGCAGGAACACGATCACCACGATCACCACCAGCGCGATCGCCTCGAGCAGGGTATGCACCACGGCCTTGATCGAGGAACGCACGAACTGCGTCGGATCGTAGACGATCCGGTATTCGACGCCCTTGGGCATGTCGGCCTGCAGTTCCTTCATGGTCGCGCGGACCTGGTCCGAGATCTGCAGCGAGTTCGCGCCCGGCGACTGGTTGATCGCCATCGCCACCGCCGGCTGGTTGTCCAGCAGCGAGCGCAGCCCGTATTCGGACGCGTCGAGATCGATTCGGCCGAGGTCGCGCAGGCGCGTGACCGCGCCGTCCGGCGCCGTCTTCACGACGATGTTGCCGAACTCCTCCTCGGTCTGCAGGCGGCCGCGCGCGTTGACCGACAACTGCAGCGGCGTGCCCGGGATCGACGGCGAGGCGCCGATCACGCCGGCCGCCACCTGCACGTTCTGCTCGCGGATCGCGCGCACCACGTCGTCGGCGGTCAGGTTGCGCTCGGCCACCTTCTGCGGATCGAGCCAGACACGCATCGCGTAGTCGCCCGCGCCCCACAGCTGCACCTGGCCCACGCCCTGGATCCGCGACAGGCGGTCCTTGACGTTGATCAGCGCGTAGTTGCGCAGGTAGGTCATGTCGTAGCGGTTGTCCGGCGAGATCAGGTGCACCACCATGGTCAGCGTCGGCGAGCTCTTGACCGTGGTGATACCGAGGCGCTGCACGTCCTCGGGCAGGCGCGGCAGCGCCTGGTTCACGCGGTTCTGCACCAGCTGGGTGGCCTTGTCCGGATCGGTGCCGAGCTTGAAGGTGACCGTGATGGTCACGTTGCCGTCGCTGTTGGCCTGCGACTGCATGTACAGCATGTCCTCGACGCCGTTGATCTGTTCCTCGATCGGCGAAGCGACGGTCTCGGCGATCACCTTCGGGTTGGCACCCGGGTATTGCGCCTTGACGATCACCGACGGCGGCACGACTTCCGGATATTCGGAAATCGGCAGCATGAACATCGCGATCACGCCGCCCAGCAGGATCAGGACGGATAGGACTCCTGCAAAGATCGGACGATCGATGAAGAATTTGGATATGTTCATGAAAAGCTCTTTCTGGTTATGCGCGAGTGGGCCGTTTTCTCAAACGGCCATCAGGACGACGCGCTGCCGGCGGCGGGCTGCGAGGCCGCCGCGACCGGAGCCGCCGCGTCGTCGCCGCCCGTCATCGGCACCATGTGGACCTTCACCTGTTCGCCCGGGCGCACGCGCTGCGTGCCGTTGACCACCACCCGGTCGCTCGCCTGCAGGCCGCCGGCGATCACGCGCTGGTTGCCGTGCAGCGAGCCGATCTGCACCTCGCGATAGGCCACCTTCCCCTGGGCGTCGACCACGAACACGAACTTCTTGTCCTGGTCGGTATTGATCGCCGCGTCGTCCACCAGCAGGGCCGGATGCGGGGCGCTGCCGTCCACCTTGACGCGCGCATAGAGGCCCGGCACCAGGGTGCCGTCGGCGTTGTCGAAGCGCGCCCGCACGCGGATCGTGCCCGACGAGGTATCGAGCCGGTTGTCGACCGAGTCGATCACGCCGTTGCGCGAATAACCGCTTTCGTTGGCCAGGCCCAGGTCGACCGGCACCTTGCGGCCGTCGCGCTGGTTGCCGATGTAGCGCAGGTAGGTCTGCTCGTCGGCGTCGAACGAGGCGTAGATCGGCGACACCGAGACCAGCGTGGTCAACGGCGCGGCCGAGGCGCCGGCCGACACCACGTTGCCCAGCGTGATCTCGGCGCGCGAGGCGCGGCCGGTAAACGGCGCAACGATGCGCGTGTAGCCCAGGTTGATCCTGGCGGCCTCCAGCGCGGCGGCGGCGGCCTTCACGTTGGCCGCCGATTCGCGCGCGGCGTTCTGCTTCTCGTCGTAGTCGCGCTTGGCGATCGCGTTGTCGCCGATCAGGCGCTGCGCGCGCTGCCAGTCGGTCTGCGCATAGCCGTCGCGCGCCTGCGCGGCGGCCAGTTGCGCGGCCGTGCGATCGACCTCGGCCTGGTACGGGCGCGGGTCGATCACGAACAGCACGTCGCCCTTCTTGACCAGGGCGCCGTCCTTGAAGTTGACCGAGACGATGGTGCCCGACACCAGCGGGCGCACGTCGACGCGCTCGATCGCCTCGAGGCGGCCCGAGTAGGTCTGCCAGTCGGTGATGGTCTTGGACAGCACGTTCGCGACGTCGACTTCCTGCAGAGGCGGCGCGGCGTTCTGGGGGGCACTGGCGCTGGCGCGGATCACGCCGAACGCGCCGCCGCCGACGGCGACGACGACCGCCAACGCGGCTGCCGCGATGCGGGAGCGGGGAGTACGTAGGATGGACATGAAGATCTCCGGTTGCGTTGGAATAGGTAAACGGCTCAGGTCTGCGCCTGGAAACGGCAGGTCAGGAAGCGCACGGCCTCCTGCAGCGCGGGGGCGTAACTGCCCAGCTCCGCGTGCGTGACGTCGGGATAACGAATCACCTGGGTGAGCACGCCGGCCTCGATCAGGCGGGCGGCGTACTTCTCGGCCTCGACGTGCAGCACGTCGTTCTGCGCGGTCGCGATCAGGGTGGCCGGCAGCCGCGCCAGGCGCGCCGATTCGAGCGGTGCCGCATAAGGGTGCATGCGCTGCGCCGGCTGGGGCAGGTAGGCGCGATAGCAGGCGGCGCATTCCTTGACCGTGATGTCGGAGCCGAGCTGGCGTTCGTCGCCCATGCGCGTCATGCTCGGATCGAGCATCGGCCCGAACAGCGCCTGCGCGGCGATCGAGATCTCGCCGCGATCGCGCGCGATGAAGGCCAGGCAGTTGGCGATCTGGCCGCCCGCGTCGTGGCCGGCCACCGCGATCTTGCGCGGATTGCCGCCGAACGCGCGCGCCCGGGTCTCGACCCAGCGCACCGCGCGATAGGCGTCCTCGGGCGCGGCCGGAAACGGATGTTTCGGGGCCAGCGAATAATCGACCGAGACCACCAGCGCCGGCAGCCGCTCGGCGATGAAACGCGAAGCGAAGTCCGCGTCCGCGAGCGAACCGCGGACGAAACCGCCGCCGTGGAAATAAAGCACTACTGGCAATCCGGTCTTGTCGGGGCGCCGATAAAGGCGCAATACGATGTCCTGGGCATGCCCTTCGATTTCGACATCGGAAACCGCGAGCGAGGTGCCCGCCAGCTCCGGCGCGGCCGGAGCGGAATTCAGCAGATTGCGAAAACCGGATGCATCCATGAGTCAGGCGCCAAAGCGCGTCCATTGCGAGATGGAGCGCATTCTGGGTCCGGCAGACATCAGGATAAATGCCTATAATCCGGCAACACAATTCAGGGGCCTCGAACAATCGGCGCCCGGAGCTGCCCAAAAGCCGCTCCAGACCGGCCGATCGGGGCCGAACAATACCGGAGGTAGCGATGGACCGTCTTCAAGCGATGCAGGTCTTCACCCGCGTCGTCGATACGAACAGCTTCACGAAGGCCGCGGAGACGCTGAGCCTGCCGCGTGCGTCCGTCACGACGATCATTCAGAACCTCGAAGCGTTCCTCGGCGTGCGCCTGATGCACCGGACCACGCGCCGGCTCTCGCTCACGCCCGACGGCGCCGCCTACTACGAGCGCTGCGTGCGGATCCTGGCCGAGGTCGAGGAAACCGAGGCCAGCTTCCAGATCAACAACCGCAAGCCGCACGGCAAGCTGCGGGTCGACATGCCGGGTTCGCTGGGACGGCTGGTGGTGATCCCGGCGCTCAACGAATTCCGCGATCGCTACCCCGACATCGACCTCCAGCTCGGCCTGTCGGACCGCCCCGTCGACCTGCTGCAGGAAGGCGTCGACTGCGTGATCCGGGTCGGTGCGCTGCAGGATTCCTCGCTGGTGGCGCGGCGCGTCGGCCTGTTCGAGGGCGTGACGGTGGCCTCGCGGGCCTACCTGGAACGCTACGGCGAGCCGCGCTCGATCGACGACCTGGCCGACCATCGCGCGGTCAATTATTTTTCGAGCCGCACCGGCCGCAACATCGACTGGGCCTTCCTGATCGACGGCCAGGAGGTGGAGGTCAAGATGGAGAGCGTGGTCTCGGTCAACGATGCGGACGCCTATGTGACCTGCGGTATCGAGGGCTTCGGCCTGATCCAGCCCCCGCTGTTCATGGTGCTGCCGCAACTGCGCTCGGGCGAGCTCAAGGAAGTGCTGACCGGCTACAAGCCGCTGCCGATGCCGATCTCGGTGGTCTATCCGCACAGCCGCCACCTGTCGCCGAAGGTGCGCGTGTTCGTCGACTGGGTGGCCGAGGTGTTCGACCGCTGCCCGCTGCTGAACGGCTCGGGTCGCCCGCCGCTCGACACCATCTGCAGCAAGCGCACCTTCGAGGAAGCCGAGCGCGCGCCGGTACTCGATACGCCGATGGTCACCGAATGGGTGGCCTGAGCGCCTGAACGCCGCCCGCCGGGCGGCATCGATCCTCAAGGCAAACGGGGCGGCCAACTGGCCGCCCCGTCGTTTTTCAGCGCCACGCTCGCTCAGTCGAGCAGGCCCAGGATTTCCTCATACAAGGCACGCGGCACCCTCACGCCCTGCGCGATGCTGCGCTCGCGCGCCGCGAAGCGGCGTTGCGAGGGCAGGCGCGCGCCCTGCGCGGCGATCTCGCCGAGCACGCGCTCGCCGCTCGCACGACCGGCTTCCCGCGCGTCGCCGGCGAACACGGCCGGATCGAAGGCCAGCAGCAGTTCGCCGTGATACGGCGAGGCGCCCGCGCCGCCGTCGTAGTCGAGCGATTCGGGGCTGGTCAGGTCGCCGATCAGCGCGCCCGCCATCAGCTCGACCATGGTCGAGAGCGCCGAGCCCTTGTGGCCGCCGAAGGTCCGCATCGCGCCGCGCAGCGCCGCGTGAGGATCGGTGGTCGGGCGGCCCTGCTCGTCGATCGCCCAGTCCTCGGGGATCGGCTTGCCCTGGCGCGCGTGCAACTCGATCTCGCCGCGCGCGATGGCGCTGGTCGCGAAGTCGAACACATAGGGCAGTTGCCCGTCCGGGCGCGGCCAGGCGAAGGCGATCGGGTTGGTGCCGAACACCGGCCGCGTGCCGCCGGCGGGCGCGACCCAGGCATGGCTCGGGCACATCGCGATGCCGACCAGGCCGTGCGCGGCGATCGCCTCGACCTCGGGCCACAGCGCCGAGAAGTGATAGCAGCGGCGGATCTTCAGCGCCGCCAACCCCTGCTGGCGCGCCGCCTCGACCAGCGCCGGCAAGCCCAGCTCGAAGGCCGGCAGCGAATAGCCGCCGTGCGCGTCGACCTCGATCACGCTGCCGGCCAGCCGGCGCAGGCTCGGCACCGCGCGCGGATCGACGCGCCCGGTGCGCAGCGAGCGCACGCAGACGATCAGGCGGTAGATCCCGTGCGAATGGCATTCGTCGCGCTGCCCCTGCACGATCACCGCGGCGATCGCGCGCGCGTTCTGCTCGGTCATGCCGTGCCGCGTCAGCACCCGGCGCGCGAGCGTATCGACCTCGTCGAGCGACAACCTCACTTCCTCAGCAATACTCATCGACTCTCTCCAGGCCGTGCGCCGGCCTTGTTCGCGTGCCGCGGCGGCCGCGGCGGACTGTCGGCGTGCCAGTGCCACGGCACGCTCGAAAAAGAAACGCCGCGACGGCCGGAAACGCCGACGCGGCAAGAGGGGGAACGCGGCGGGCATGAACACGGGCCCCGTCTCACTCGTCGTTGTCGAGCCGCAGCTTGGCGGCCGGCACGCCGGTGGCGGCGCCCCAGTAGTAGGTCAGCAGCGCGATTGCCGCCACCACCAGCGTATCGGCCGGGTGGCCCAGCACCCCGATGCCGCCGAAGCTGCCCAGGTAGGAGGCGAGGATGATCAGCGCGTAGAACGCGATCAGCCAGGCCGAGGAACGCACCTGCTCGCCCAGGCTCATGTGCTCGGTCGGCACGAAGCGGCGACAGGCCAGGTAGACCAGGAACAGCAGGATCTGCAGGCCGAGCAGCCAGGAGACGGTGCTCCAGCCCGACCAGTAGACGATCAGCGCGGCGACGATGAAGGACAGCGGGCCCAGCACCGCGAAGGCGCCGGCGCGAAACGGCCGCGGCAAGTCGGGCGCGGTGCGGCGCAGCGCGGCCACCGAGACGGGCGCCACCGCGTAGCTGAGCACCAGCGCCGCCGACACCACGTTGATCAGCACGTCCCAGGAAGGGAACGGCAGGGTCCAGAACACCGAGAGCGCGAGCGTGAACCACAGCCCCGCGCGCGGGATCCCGCTGGCCTCGTCGATGCGCGTGAAGACGCTGAAGAAGGTGCCGGTCTTGGCCCAGCCATAGACCACGCGCGGCGCCGCGTTCATGTAGATGTTGCCGCAACCGCTCGGCGAGATCATCGCGTCGGCCACCACCATGTAGGCCAGCCAGCCGACCCCGAGCACCGTGGCGATATCGCGGTAGGGCAAGGAGAACGCGCGATCGATGCCGCCCCAGCCGCCAGCCAGCATGTCGGTCGGGATCCCGCCCAGGAAGGCCAGTTGCAGCAGCACGTAGATCAGGGTGGAGAGCAGCACCGAGAGGATCAGCGCGATGGGAATCGTGCGCTGCGGATCGCGCACCTCGCTGGCCACCGAGATGATCGGCGTCAGCCCGAGATAGGCGAAGATCACCCCGCCCGCCGACACCGCCATCTCGACGCCGGACAGCCCGAACGGCGCGAAGCCGGCCGCCTGCAGGTTGCGCGGCTTGAAGAACACGAACAGCACCACGATCACCGCCAGCGGCACCACGAACTTGAACAGGCTGATGATGTTGTTGGCCGTCGCGAAGGTCTTCACGCTCGAGTAATTGAGCCGGAAGAACAGGCACAGCAGCGCGAACTGCAGCAGCCAGCCGAGGGGGGTCGGCGCGTTCGAGCCGGGCGCGGTGAGCGCCGGGAACCAGGCGGCCGCGTACTGGCGCGCCGCCACCACCTCGATCGCGATCAGGCTGGAGAACGCGATCAGCGTGATGAAGCCCATCAGGTAGCCGAGCAGCGGGCCGTGAGAGAACACCGGGTAGCGCACCACGCCGCCCGCGCGCGGCAGCGCGGCGCCGAGCTCGCAGTAGACGATGCCGAGCAGCAGCACCGCGAAGCCGCCGAGTACCCACGAGAAGATGCCGGCCGGCCCGGCGATGCTGGCCACGTGGCTGGCCGCGAACAGCCAGCCCGAGCCGAAGATCGCGCCGAGCCCGATGAAGGTCAGGTCGGTCAGCGAGAGTTGCCGCTGGAATTTGCCTTGTGCCATCTGCCTGTCTCCTGCCATGTAGGCCGTCCGGTCGTGCGCGCCGGCGCGTCGCCCGCCGGACGGCGGGTCACGCAACCGAAACGCAGGGACGAGCGCCCGCGCCGCGCGCAGGCGATGCGCACGGTGCTCGGGGCGCCGAAGCGGCGCGGGAGGGAGAGAGCCGGGCCAGGGTGGCGGCCCGGCCGGTCGAAGCGGTTCCGGCTGCGGCGGATCGGGCGAGGCGGGCCACGCGCGCGGCGCGGGCCGCCCCGTCCTGCTCAGGTCCTGCTCAAAGGCCGACGTCGGGCAACGCGGGGCGATTCGCGAGCGCCTCGGCGACGATCTTCTTCACGTGCGCGAGCGCCTCGCCTTCGAGCGCGAGACGCGGCGGACGCGTGATCGCGCTGCCGCGGCCCAGCAGTTCCTCGCACAGCTTGATGCACTGGACCAGGTCGGGACGCGCGTCGAGGTGCAGCAGCGGCATGAACCAGCGATACAGCGCGAGCGCCTCGTCGAAGCGCTTCTGCATGGCCAGGCGGAACAGCGTCTCGCCTTCCTTCGGGAACGCGTTCGACATGCCCGACACCCAGCCCTGGGCGCCCACCGCGATGCTCTCGACCACCACGTCGTCGAGGCCCGCGAACAGCACGAAGCGATCGCCGACCGCGTTGCGGATGTCGATGAAGCGGCGCGTATCGCCCGAGGAATCCTTGAAGTAGACGATGTTCTCGCAATCCTGCAGCGCGATCAGCACGTCGGGCGTGACGTCGTTCTTGTAGATCGGCGGATTGTTGTAGACCATCACCGGCAGGTCGGTGCTGGTGGCGACGGCGCGGAAATGCGCGGCCGTCTCGTGGGTCTTGGCCGAGTAGACCAGCGCCGGCATCACCATCACGCCGTCCACGCCGGCCTTGGCCGCGGCGCGCACGGTCTGCCTGGCGAATTCGGTGGTGAATTCCGCCACGCCGGCGATCACCGGCACGCGGCCGCCCGAGGCGTCGCGCGCGGCCTCGATCACCGAGATCTTCTCGGCCACCGTCATCGAGGTGTTCTCGCCCACCGTGCCGCACACCACCAGCCCCGACACGCCGTCCTTCACGAGATTGCTCATCACGCGATGCGTGGCCTCGAGGTCGAGCGAGAAATCGGGCTTGAACTGCGTGCTGACGGCGGGGAATACGCCGCTCCAGTGCTTGGCGGATTGGGTCATGTTCCAGTCTCCTCGAAGGGGAAGTCGAATCGGTGCAGCGAGTATCCGCCCGCAAAAACCTCGCGGCTTGTGACTAATTGCCGGCGACGATGATGAAATCGGCACAACCGGCAATGCCTTCGATCGGCTGACTGGGCTGTCCCGTAATGGGCGAGACGGTTCGGTATCGAGTGGTCGTCATGCGCACCGGATACCAGCCGGGACACACGGCGCGCGTCCGGAAACCGCCTGCGGCGGCCGCGCCGGGCGCGCATTCGAGGGCACGATCCTCTCGGATGCGATGTATTTTTGCAACGCAGCACGCCCAATGGAATCGTCAACTTCGGAGCATCACACTATTGCTCCAAATGCATCAATTCGAAAACGGCCGCCGGCGCCGGCTCGCCAGGAATCGCCAGAATCCAGTCTGGACAAGGCTTTTGCCTGACCCTATTCGCAGTACGGAAATCGATTGTTCCAGCACGACGACAATTCAATTCGCGACCGCCTTATTTATCGATGCTGCGCGCGCACCTAAATTTCACTCCATCGCGCAACCGGACCGGAAGCGCTCCCGAATCCCCAAGGAGTTGAACATGAACCGCCTCGCCCTCACCGCCGCCGCCCTCGTGCTGTCCGCCACCGCCGCTTCCGCCTTTGCCGATGGCGGCATCGGCCGCGCCGGCAGCTACGGCGACCTGCCCGCCATGCACGCGAACACCACGCAAGCCCCGCTCACCCGCGCCCAGGTGCGCGCCGAACTCGCCCAGGCCCAGCGCGACGGCACCCTGGCCCTGCTGCGCAAGAGCACCTCGTATCCGCAAGGCATCGAACTCGCCCAACAACGCGCCGCCCATTCGGAATCGGGTGCCCCGTCGAGCGAACTCGCCTCGGCCAACCGCTAAACCAGCCGCGCGCGGCCCAGGCGCCGCGCATCCCCGGCAAACCCTGTCACCGGAAGGAGGTCACGATCATGAACCCGAACGAACCGAAACCGTCGCAACTCGACCACTGGGACCAGACCACGCCGGTCTGGATTCCGTTCCGCGCGCAGCCGCGCGGCAACGAGAGCAAGTGACACGCCAATGAAAAACGGGCGGCCTTCGCGGGCCGCCCGTCGATGTTTCACCGCCTCGTGCCCGTCGGGCCCGGCCGTCGCTCCTCGGGAAGGCGCGAAGGCTGGGCCCGATTCTTTTCAACGAGGCGCCAAGCGCGGATGAAGCACCTCGATCAGCGTGCCGGCACGCCGTCGCGCCATTCGTTCCAGTGCGTGACGATGTCCTGCACCAGCGGATTGCCGGCGCGATACAGGTTCTCGGTCGCGATCGTGAAGCCGCCCTGGTCCGCGTAGTTGAGCAGGTTGTCGACGCTGGTCTGGCCCGGGTACGGACGATCGAAGTCGGAGCCGGTGCGCAGCACCGCCACGCGCGAGAGGTCGACCCGCCTGGTGGCCGCCGCGCGCGTTAGCGCCTCGTAGGTGGCGTTGTCTTCCTGGGCCGTCATGCAGTACGTACCCTTGCCATCGGTCAGGATCTTGGTCCACTGGCGCGCGCGCTCGCCGAGCTTCGTGCCCGAGAACCAGGTATTGCCCGACGAGGTATCGCAGCGGACCACCGCCGGCGGCCGGTTGGCCGGCGCCGCGTCGAACTTCGCGCGCGCGGCCTGGGCCTGCGCGTTGTCGGCCAGCGTGACGTTGCGCGACAGCGCATAGGCCGCCTCGGTCAGCTTCGGATTCAGCTCGAACACCTCGGTCTTGTAGTCGAGCGGCGGCTTGTCGCTCGGGCTCTTGGTATTGATGCCGAGGTAACCGGTGTTCCAGCCGGCCGGGATCTCGCGCGCGTCGAGCTCCCACTGCAGGCTGAAGTCGACCAGGTAATGCGACCAGGCCGCCGTGCCGACCGTGCCCTGGGCCGGATCGACGCCGGCGATGCCCGAGACCAGGAAGTAGGTGCGGCGCAGGTCGAACTTCGGCGAGAAGCTCAGCGCCATGATGGTGGCCGCCGCGTTCGCGTAACCCATGCCGGTGGTCACCACGCAGACGTCCTGGCGGTTGCACTGCACGTTTGGATAATCGGGCGAGAGGCCTTCCACCTTGACCGGCGTCCAGGGGCCGATCCGGTCGGTCCAGGCCTGCCCTTCCGGCCCGAACATGGTGATGATCATCACCTTGGGGGCGCGCGTGCCGCCCGCGTGGGCGGCGCCGTCCTGCGCGTCCTGCGCGGTGGCGGAGTTCTGCGCGACGGAAGGCACCGTGGCGCAGGCGGCCAGCGAGAACACGGCCGCGGAAATCATCGAGCGAGTCAGCATCGTCGTTCCTTATGAATGGAGTGGTGAGAACGGCTATCGACATGCGAGGCGCGCGCACCGCGCCGGGCCCTCCGGCATGGCGCGCGCGTCGGTTTCGTCGTGACGCGGGGACACGACGCGGCCCGCGGCGATCGAGGTCGCCGTCAGCCAGGCCGCAAGCGTAGCGAACACGCGGCACGCGCCGCCGGCAAGCCCGAAGCGGCGAACGCCGGAGCGAGCGGAACCGGCGGAAGCGGCCGCGAATTCGTACGACAGGATTGCGATTCTATCGGTCGCGCGCGGCCGGCCAAATTTCCGGGCGCCCGGCGCAATGAAAACGGGAGCCGCGATGGCTCCCGTCGATGGGCGTCGACCTGTGCCGGCGGCTCAGTTCAGCGCCTCAGTTCACCTCCTCAGTTCACCTCGATACGCGGCGCGCCGTCGACCAGTTCGCCGATCACGGCCGCCTGCGCGAAACCGTCGGCGTGGAAGCAGGCCAGCACCTCGTCGACGCTGTCGGGCGCGCAGGCCACCAGCAGGCCGCCCGAGGTTTGCGGATCGGTCAGCAAGGCCTGCGCGATCGAGGGCAGACCGTCGCCGAGCCGCACCTCGGCGCCATAGGCGGCCCAGTTGCGCCCCGACGCGCCGGTCACCACGCCGGCCTCGGCGAACGCCTCGGCGCCGGCCAGCCAGGGCAGCGCGGCATAACGCACGCGCGCCGTCAGCCCCGCGCCGCGCGCCACCTCGAGCCCATGGCCGAGCAGGCCGAAACCGGTCACGTCGGTCATCGCGTGCACGCCCGGCAGCGCGGCCAACTCCGCGCCGGGCCGGTTCAGCTTGGTGGTGGCCGCGATCATCGCCGCGTAGCCGGCGGCGTCGAGCTGGTTCTTCTTCAGCGCGGCCGACAGCACGCCGACACCGAGCGGCTTGCCGAGCACCAGCACGTCGCCGGCGCGCGCGCCCGCGTTGCGCTTGACGCGCGACGGATGCACCAGGCCCAGCGCGGCCAGCCCGTAGATCGGCTCGACCGAGTCGATCGAATGGCCACCCGCGACGGGAATGCCCGCCTCGGCGCAGACCGCCTCGCCGCCCTTGAGCACCGCCGCGATGGTCTCGTGCGGCAACACGTTGATCGGCATGCCGACCAGGGCCAGCGCCAGGATCGGCTTGCCGCCCATCGCGTAGACGTCGGACAGCGCATTGGTGGCGGCGATCCGGCCGAAGTCGTAGGGATCGTCGACGATCGGCATGAAGAAGTCGGTGGTGGCGACGATCGCCTGCTCGTCGTTGAGCCGGTAGACGGCGGCATCGTCGGCGGTCTCGGTGCCGACCAACAGGTCGGGGAACAGCGCGGGCGGCGCATTGCGCTTGAGCAGGTCGGCCAGCACGCCCGGTGCGATCTTGCAGCCGCAGCCGCCGCCGTGCGACAGGCTGGTCAGGCGCGGCGGCTGATTCGATTGCGGGTTCGAGTTCATGGCGAGGGTGTGGTGGTCGTGGTTGGGAAAGCGCCATTATCGACAATCCGCGGCGAACGCGGGCGCGACCCGCGCCGGGCGTCACGAAACGGACACTTGGCGAAACCGGGAGCATGCTGCGATAATCCACGGCTTGCCGCATTTTGCCTCCGATTGCCGCAATCCCAACCAGGCCTGCGGGCCGGCAAACCGGCTCCTCGTCTCCGGCTCATCGTTTCCGGCTCCTCTCGCGCTCCCCGCCGTCATGGATCATCTGCTCGTCGCCCTCGTGCTGTTCTCCGCGCTGCTGCACGCGATCTGGAATGCCTTCCTGCACGTCAGCGAGGATCGCGTGATCCAGCTCGGGACGATGGCCGTGCCCTACCTCGTCGCCGGGGTGGCCGGCGCGCTGTGGCTGCCGGCGCCGGCCGCGGCCGCGTGGCCCTACATCGCGGCCTCGGCCCTGCTCGAGATCGGCTATTGCGTGGCCCTGCTGCGCGCCTATCGCAGCGGCGAATTCAGCCAGATCTACCCGATCGCGCGCGGCAGCTCCCCGCTGCTGGTCGCGCTGTTCGCCTTTGCCGCGCTCGGCGAACGGCCCTCGGCCTTCGCGCTGGCCGGCATCGCCCTGGTTTCCGGCGGCATCATCTCGCTGGCGCTGCGGCGCGGCCTGCGCCTGTCCGGCGAGAGCGTGCCCTATGCGGTGCTGACCGGCGTGTTCATCGCCGCGTATTCGGTGGTGGACGGCATCGGCGTGCGCCTGGCCGGCAATTCGCTGTCTTATATCTGCTGGGTCTACCTGCTGTGGAACGTGCCGCAGTTCGTGCTGGTCTGCGCGCTGCGCGGCGGCCCGCGCGCGCTGCTGGCGCCGAGCGCCACGCTCTGGCGTGGCGTGGCCGCCGGCACCTGCGCGCTGGGCGCCTATGCGATCGTCACGCTGGCCTACCGCTACCTGCCGGTGGCCACCGTCTCGGCGCTGCGCGAGACCAGCTCGATCTTCGCGATCGGCATCGGCTGGTTCGCCATGCGCGAGCAGCCCACCCCGCGGCGCCTGCTGGCCTGCGCGATGGTGGTGGCGGGCGCCGTGCTGATCCGGATGTAGCGCGCAGGCCGGCCCATCCAGCGGCCCGGCGCGCTCAGCGTGCTCAGCGCTCCACCACCTTCACCGGCAAGCCCGTCTTGTACTGCACGCGGCGCAGCGTGATCGCCGTGCTGACGTCGCGCACGCCCTCGATGGTGGCCAGCCTCGACATCACGAAGCGCTCGATGCCCGGGATGTCGTTCGCGACCACGCGGATCATGTAGTCGTAGGCGCCCGTCATCAGGTAGCACTCCATCACCTCGTCGCAGCCGCGGATCACGCGTTCGAAAGCCGCCAGCGTATCGGCCGACTTCTCCACCGCCACCGACACGTAGGCGTTGACGGGATAACCCACCTTGTCCTGGTCGAGCACCGCGACGTAGTCCTTGATCACGCCCGCCTCCTCCAGCAGGCGGATGCGCCGGTACAGCGGCGAGGGCGAGATCGACAGTTCCTCGGCCAGTTCGACCGCCTTCACGTGCGCGTTGCGCTGCAGCGCGTTGAGGATCGTCACATCGGTCTTGTCGAGCTTCATTTGGCTCCATTCCTCGATTCAACTGAAAAAATTGGCGTTTCGAGCCACGTACGGCACCGAATCGCACAGCTTTTGGCTGAACTGTACAGTGCTGCGCCGCTACCATTCCAGCAGTTTCGGTCCGCGAGGACGCGAACGCGAACCTGGAGAGCAAGGATGAAGGTAGTGGTGATGGGCGCGGGCGCCGTGGGGTGCTTCTATGGCGGGATGCTGGCGCGGGCCGGCCAGGACGTGGTGCTGATCGGGCGAGCGCGGCATGTCGAGGCGATCGGCGCGCAGGGCCTGCGCTTCGAATCCGCGCATTTCGACGAGCGCGTCCCGGTGCGGGCGAGCACCGATCCGGCGGTGGCCGCCGAGGCCGACCTGGTGCTGGTCTGCGTGAAATCGGACGATACCGTCGAGGCGGCCGAGGCATTGCGCCCGCACCTGAAACGCGAGGCGATCGTGGTGTCGCTGCAGAACGGCATCGACAACGCGGCGACCCTCGAGGCCGCGCTGAGCCGCCCCGCGATCGCCGCGGCTGTCTACGTGGCCTGCGAGATGGCCGATGCCGGGCATCTCCGGCATCACGGGCGTGGCGACCTGATCATCGGGACCGCGGCCGGCAGCGAGGCGGTGGCGCGGTGCTTCGAGCAAGCCGGCGTGCCGACCCTGGTCTCCGCAAACATAGCCGCGGCCTTGTGGGACAAGCTGGTGTTGAACTGCTCGTACAACGCCATCTCGGCGCTGGTGCAACTGCCGTTCGGCGCGGTCAGCGCCCTGCCGGCGGCCGAGCAGGCGATGCGCGACGTGCTCGCCGAATGCCTGGCCGTCGCCCGCGCCGAGGGCGTGCGGATGGATCTCGATGCCGGCAGCCAGTACGCGCGCATTCGTCGGACTATCCCGGGCGGCCAGTATTCCTCGATGGCACAGGATTTCGCGCGCGGCCGCGCCACCGAGATCGCGCATCTGAACGGCGCGATCGTGCGGCGTGGCGCGGCGCTGGGGGTGGCGACGCCGGTCAATCAGATGCTGGTGGCGCTGATCGGCTTGGTCGAGACGCGGATGGGAGGTGAGCGGGAAGCGGCGGGGACGCGCGAGGCGGTGGCGGCTTGAGGGCGGCGTCAGACACAGCCAATCGGTCTGCTGCTGTTACCCAAGCAAACGGCAAAACGGCTCGTCCTAATCTCGACAGGATTAGTCACGTGCCGAAGTGTACCCAATTGGGTACACTTCGGCACGGTAACTTTGCTGCGCTCCAGTGAATTCACAAACTGGCTTTCCAGCCTGCGTGATCAGCGCGGCAAAGCCCGAATCGCCGCACGCCTGATCAGTGCCCAGCTAGGCAATTTTGGCGAGTACCGCGTGATAGGCGAAGGCGTCCGCGAAATGAAGGTCGACTTCGGGCCGGGTTATCGCATCTACTATGTCCGTCGCGCCGAGATCGTCTATGTCCTTCTCTGCGGTGGCGATAAATCTACACAGAAAAAAGACATCAAGCGCGCGCTCCAGATGGCGCGCGAACTGAAGGAGTAAGCGATGCCCGATTACGCCGAATTCGATGCGGCCGACTATCTCGACAATGACGAAACCGTGGCGGAATTTCTCGCGGTTGCGGCAGAGGATCCCGATCCCGCAGTGTTCCTTGCTGCCGTGGCCGCTGTCGCACGCGCGCGCGGGATGACCAAGGTGGCGTCGGAAGCCGGCCTTGGACGGGTCACCTTGCACAAGGCGCTGACGCCTGGCGCTCACCCTCGATATGAGACCGTGCAGAAGATCCTGCGCTCGCTGGGCCTTCGCATGACCTTCACCGTCGCCCACTGATTTTGGTTCGTCACGGCGCGAGATCCATGAACCTGCTTCAGCCGTGACCCAGGCACGCTACTCGACCTGCGACTTCCGCAGCGATATCGCGCCCTGGTTCAAAGGACACACCTGCTCCCTATCCAGGGCATTCGCCGCGACAGCTTCTCGCGCCGCGGCCACTTCGATTTCTGTATTGTCGGTCGACGATAGATGAGCCGCATTCTCCGCGGCCGCCTCCACTCGCTTTCCTTCCCCATACAAATGCGAAATCGCCTCGTCGCAGAGATGATGCGGCGGATGCACCCAGATGGTCGACAGGAACCATTCGGGCCTGAGCCACATGAGCAGTCCGAACAGCAGCAGCACGGCGATCATGCCCAGCCACAAGGTAAGCAAATCCATGAGGAGTCCGTAAGCCAGTCGCGACACCCAAGCGGTGACACTTGGGTAACGCGCCAGGCTACCGGGCTATTCCATCGGCAGGCGCGATGGCGAAACAAAATGAGGAAGCGCGCCCGCCACCGGCGATACAGACCGATCACATCGGCGATCAGTTCGGCACCAGTCGCCAGCCGCCGCCCACGATCTCGACCATCACGCGCGCGCGCTCGTCGAGGCCCGAGTGATCGGTCGGCGTCATGTTGACGACACCCTGCGAGGTCCGCAGATCCCTGGTGTTCTCGAGCGCGGTGCGCAGCGCCGAGCGAAACGCCGCGGTACCCGGCTGGCCCTGCTTCAGCGCGACGGGAATCGCCTGCTGCAGCAACAGGCCCGCATCCCAGGCATTGCCGCCGAAGGTCGAGGTGCTGCCCGCGCCATAGGCGCCGTCATAGGCGCGCCGATAAACCAGCGCGCTCGCCTTCACGGGGTTCGAATCGGGCAGTTGCTCGGCCACCAGCAAGGGGCCGGCCGGCAGGAAGGTGCCTTCGCAATCCTTGCCGCACAGGCGCAGGAAATCGCCGTTCGCCACGCCGTGGGTCTGGTAGTAGAGGCCCTTGTAGCCGCGCTCCTTGAGCGTCTTCTGCGGCAGCGCGGCCGGCGAGCCGGCGCCGGCGATCAGCACCGCATCGGGATTGCGCGAGACGATCTTCAGCACCTGGCCGGTGACCGAGGTGTCGTTGCGCGCGTAGCGCTCGCTGGCGACCAGCTGGATGCCGGCCTTCGCGGCCGCCTTGCCGAATTCGTTGAGCCAGCTTTCGCCATAGGCATCCGCGAAGCCGATGAAGCCGACCGTCTTCACATGATGCTCGACCATGTTCTGCGCGATCGCGCCGGCCATCAGCGCGTCGTTCTGCGGCGTCTTGAAGACCCAGCCGCGCTTGGCGTCCATCGGCGCCACGATCGAGGCGGCCGCGGCCAGCGCGATCATCGGCGTGCCGGACTGCGCGGCGATATCGAGCATCGCCAGCGAGTTCGGCACGATGGTCGAGCCGACCAGCGCGTCGACATGGTCCTCGCTGCTGAGCTTGCGTGCGTTCTGCACCGCGTGCGAGGGATCGGAAGCGTCGTCGAGCACGATGTAGTCGATCTTCTGCCCGGCGATCTCCCTGGGCAGCAGCGCGATCGTATTCTTCTGCGCAATGCCGAGCGAGGCGGCCGGGCCGGTGGCCGAGACGGTCACGCCGATCTTCACGTCGGCCAGCGCCGGCAGGCTGACGAGCCCGGCGAGGCCGGCCATCAGGCAGGCGGCGTGGATCGGTTTCAGCGCGGACAGGAAGGGCTTCATGCTGGGAGGCTCGTATCGAATGAATGGGCGGGACGGATGCCGGCCGGCGTCGCGCGACGCGGTACCGGCGCCCCCACTGAACGTTCGACCCGGCCCGGCTATTCCATGCGGGAAGAAAAAAGCCGCGCCGGCCAGCGCTAGCCGCCGCGCTTCGCGAACACCACCTCGTCGATCGCCTCGGCCAGCGTCTCGAAGGCCGGCCCGATCTCGTCCTCGGGCACGCAGGCGTAACCGAGCAGCAGCCCCGGCGCCGCGCGCGAGGGATCGGCGTAATAGCCGGACAGCGCGCGCACCACGATATTGCGCTCGAGCGCGGCCTGCGCCACGGCGCGATCGTCGGCGCCGTCGGGCAGGCGCATCACCAGGTGCAGGCCCGCGTCGCCGCCCACCGCCGGCAGCGCGTCGCCGTAGCGGCGCGCCAGCACGTCGAGCAGCGTCTGCCGCCGCAGGCCGTACAACGCGCGCATCTTGCGGATGTGCGACACGAAATGCCCTTCCGCGATGAATTCCGCCAGCACCGCCTGCTGCAGCAGTTGCCCCTCGCGATACAGCTCGGCGCTGGCGGTCGCAAAGCTTTCGGCCAGCGGCTCTGGCGCCACCAGGTAACCCACCCGCAGCCCCGGGAACAGCGTCTTGCCGAAGCTCCCCACGTAGATCACCTGCCCGCTGCCGTCGAGCCCCTGCAGCGAGGCCAGCGGCCGGCTGCCGTAGCGGAATTCGCTGTCGTAGTCGTCCTCGATGATCCAGGCGCCGTGCTGGCGCGCGTATTCGAGCAGCATGCGCCGCCGCGCGAGGCTCATCACCATGCCGAGCGGGTACTGGTGCGAAGGGGTGACCAGCATCAGCCGGGGCGGCGTGGCGAGATCCTCGGCGCTCGGCGCGATGCCTTCCTCGTCGACGGGGATCGGCCGCGTGGTCAGCCCCGAGACGTGCAGCACGCTGCGCACGCCCCAGTAGCAGGGATCCTCGGTCCAGATCACGTCGCCGGGATCGGTCAGCAGGCGCGTGGCCAGGTCGATCGACTGGTGGATGCCGGTGGTGATCACGATCTGCTCGGGCGAGCAGCGCACCGAGCGCGAGGTGCGCAGATAGTCGGCCAGCGCCTCGCGCATCGAGGCGAGCCCGCCGCCCGGCGCGTAGGTCAGCAGGTCGGGCCGCAGGCGGCGCCAGTATTTGTTGTGCAGGCGGGTCCAGATCCGGGCCGGGAAGCGCGACACGTCGGGCACGCCCGGCATGAAGGCGCCGCCCTGCCGTTTGGAGACGCCGGCGCCGGCCACCAGCCGCGCGCCGCGCGCGGACAGCGTGCGCGCCAGCGGGCGCCGCAACGCCGCGGCGGGCGAGATGCCGGCTTCGGCGGCCGGATTGGGCGACGGGCCGAAGTCCGGCTCGGGCGCGGCGGCCGGCGCCGTCCTCGCCGCCTCGCCCGGCCAGCCTGCGTCGGCCGCCGCGCCCCGGCGGCCCCCCTCGACCCCATCGCGCTCGGCCGCGCCGACGATCTCGTCGGGCGAGGTATCGGCCACGAAGGTGCCGCGCCCGGTCGCCGAGCTCACGTAACCCTCCAGCACCAGTTGCTCGTAGACCTGGGTGACCGTATTGCGCGCGATCCCCAGCTCGGTGGCGAGCAGCCGCGACGAGGGCACGCGCGTGCCGGCCGGCAACTCGCGCGACAGGATCGCCTGCTGCAGCAGCCGATGCAGTTGCCGATAGATCGGCTGCGCGCCGCCGCCGCGCACCAGCCGCTGCGCCAGCCAATCCGACAAAACGCTCGCCCTCAAAATTGGCTCCTAGATATTTACAGGAATGGCTCTGATTTTCAGAGCCAAATCTGATTATAGTCGTCTCCATCGGCCGCGCTCCCGCGGCCCTCATCGCTTGACCGAACCGAATCGACCGACTGGAAGGAGATCCCCGTGAAGAATGCCGACCTGCAAGCCCGCAAGAACGCCGCCACGCCGCGTGGCGTTGGCGTGATGTGCGATTTCTACGCCGCGCGCGCCGAGAACGCCGAACTGTGGGACGTCGAGGGCCGCCGCTTCATCGACTTCGCCGCCGGCATCGCCGTGATGAACACCGGCCACCGTCATCCGAAGCTGGTCAAGGCGATCGCCGAGCAGCTCGAGTGCTTCACGCATACCGCCTACCAGATCGTCCCCTACGCGTCCTACGTCGAGCTGGCCGAGAAGATCATCGCCCGCGCGCCGGGCAGCCAGGCCAAGAAGGCGGCCTTCTTCACCACCGGCGCCGAGGCCGTCGAGAACGCCGTCAAGATGGCGCGCGCCTTCACCGGCCGGCCGGGCGTGATCGCCTTCGCCGGCGGCTTCCATGGCCGCACCATGATGGGCATGGCGCTGACCGGCAAGGTCGCGCCCTACAAGCTGAACTTCGGCCCGTTCCCGGGCGACGTGTTCCACGCCCCCTATCCGAACGCGCTGCACGGCATCAGCGTGGCCGACTCGCTGAAGGCGATCGACATGCTGTTCAAGGCCGACATCGATCCGAAGCGCGTCGCCGCGATCATCTTCGAACCGGTGCAGGGCGAAGGCGGCTTCTACGCGGCGCCGGCCGATTTCGTGCGCGGCCTGCGCAAGATCTGCGACGAACACGGCATCGTGCTGATCGCCGACGAAGTGCAGACCGGCTTCGCGCGCACCGGCAAGCTGTTCGCGATGCAGCACTACGACGTGCTGCCGGACCTCACCACCATGGCCAAGAGCCTGGCCGGCGGCATGCCGCTGTCGGGCGTGGTCGGCCGCGCCGACGTGATGGACGCGGCCGCGCCCGGCGGCCTGGGCGGCACCTACGCGGGCAACCCGCTGGCGGTGGCCGCGGCCCACGCGGTGCTCGACATCATCGACGAGGAAAAGCTGGAAGCGCGCGCCACCGCGCTCGGCGACAAGCTGAAGGCGAAGCTCTCGGCGCTGCAATCGGAGGTGCCGCAGATCGTCGACGTGCGCGGCCCGGGCGCGATGGTGGCGGTCGAGTTCTTCAAGGCCGGCACGCAGGAGCCCGATGCCGATTTCACCAAGCGCGTGCAGGCGCGCGCGCTCGAGCGCGGGCTGTTGCTGCTGGTGTGCGGCGTGTACTCGAACGTGGTGCGCTTCCTGTTCCCGCTGACGATCCAGGACGCCGTGTTCGACGAGGCGCTCGGCATCCTGGAGGAAGTGCTGAAGGAAACCGTCGGCGTCGCCGCCTGAGGTCCACCGGCATCGCCCGCCAAGCCGCGTTCCGCCGTGAACGCGGCTTGTCACGTTCACCGCATCGCAACGGCATCCGCATCCAGAGGCAAGGCATGAGCACCGAATTCACCGCAGCACTGAAGGATCCCTCGCTGTTCCGCCAGCAGATCTACCTGGCCGGCGAATGGCAAGGCGCCGCCAATGGCGCCAGCTTCGAAGTCCGCAACCCCGCCAACGGCGAACTGCTCGGCAGCGTGCCGCTGGCCGGCGCGGCCGAGACGCGCCGCGCCATCGAGGCGGCCAACGCCGCCTGGCCGGCCTGGCGCCGCCGCACCGCCAAGGAGCGCGCCGCCATCCTGCGCAAGTGGTACGAGCTGATGCTCGCGCACGCCGACGATCTCGCGCTGATCCTCACCACCGAGCAGGGCAAGCCGCTGGCCGAGGCCCGCGGCGAGATCCTCTACGCCGCCTCCTTCATCGAGTGGTTCGCCGAGGAAGGCAAGCGCGTCTATGGCGACACCATCCCGACCCCGGCCGGCGACAAGCGCATCGTCGTCACCAAGGAGCCGGTGGGCGTCTGCGCCGCGATCACGCCGTGGAATTTCCCGGCCGCGATGATCACCCGCAAGGTCGGCCCGGCGCTGGCGGCGGGCTGCCCGATCGTGGTCAAGCCGGCCGAGGCCACGCCGTTCTCGGCGCTCGCGCTGGCCGTGCTGGCCGAGCGCGCGGGCGTGCCGGCCGGCGTGTTCAGCGTGGTCACCGGCGACCCGAAGGCGATCGGCGGCGAGCTGACCGGCAACGCCACGGTGCGCAAGCTCTCGTTCACCGGCTCGACGCCGGTGGGCCGCCTGCTGATGGCGCAGTGCGCGCCGACCGTCAAGAAGGTCTCGCTCGAACTGGGCGGCAACGCGCCCTTCATCGTGTTCGACGATGCCGATCTCGATGCGGCCGTAGAGGGCGCGATCGCCTCGAAGTACCGCAACAGCGGCCAGACCTGCGTGTGCACCAATCGGTTCTACGTGCACGACAAGGTCTATGACGCGTTCGCCGCCAAGCTCGCGGCCGCGGTCGAGAAGCTCAAGGTGGGACGCGGCACCGAGGCCGGCGTGATGCAGGGCCCGCTGATCAACGAGGCGGCCGTGCTGAAGGTCGAGGCGCATATCGAGGACGCGCTCGCCAAGGGCGCCAGCATCGCCACGGGCGGCAAGCGCCACGCGCTCGGGCACGGCTTCTTCGAGCCGACCGTGCTGACGGGCGTGACGCCCGACATGAAGGTCGCGAAGGAGGAAACCTTCGGCCCGCTCGCGCCGCTGTTCCGCTTCGCCTCCGACGAGGAAGTGATCGGCTTCGCGAACGACACCGAGTTCGGCCTGGCCGCCTACTTCTACAGCCGCGACATCGGCCGCGTCTGGCGCGTCGCCGAGGCGCTCGAATACGGCATGGTCGGCATCAACACCGGCCTGATCTCGAACGAGGTGGCGCCGTTCGGCGGCGTCAAGCAATCGGGCCTCGGCCGCGAGGGCTCGCACTACGGCATCGACGACTACGTGGTGATCAAGTATCTGTGTCTCGCGGTGTGAGGCACGGCCGGGCCCGAGCACGGGCCCGTCGTGCTCCGGACGACGAAACGCCTTCGCGGCAGCCGCCGCGAAGGCGTTTTTTCATGGGCGCGCGCCGCCTCGAATCGGCTCAGCCGAGCCAGCCGAAATGGCGCATCGCCTCCTCGATCGCGCCGCGCCACTGCTGCGGGCACTGCTTGAGCCGCGTGGTCTTGCGCAGGCTCTTGATCGGCAGGCCGTTGAGCTCCTTCACATGCGCGATCCAGCCGCTTTGCGCGACGATGCCGTAGCGCTCCTTCACGTAAGTCTGTATGTCCCGATAGGTCGCCATCGCGATCCGCCCTGATTCGTTTCGATGCGCGCGGTCGATCGAGAAAGGGAGGCGCCCGGCCGCGCATGCCGGGCGCGAGGCTCCCAGGCGCTCAGCGGAACACGCCGACCGCGTCGACCAGCGAGGTGGCCTGCTGGCGCAGGCTTTCCGAGGCGGCCGCGCTCTGCTCCACCAGGGCCGCGTTCTGCTGGGTGATGTTGTCGAGGTCGACCACGGCGCGGTCGACCTGCTCGACGCCCACGCTCTGCTCGGCGGTCGAGGAGCTGATCTCGGCGATCAGGTCAGCCACGCGCTTGACCTGCACCACCAGGTCGTCCATGGTGCGGCCGGCGTCGTCGACGCGGCGCGAGCCCGAGGCGACACGCTCGACGCTGTTCTCGATCAGGGTCTTGATCTCCTTGGCCGCGTTCGCGCTGCGCTGCGCGAGCGCACGCACCTCGCCCGCCACCACCGCGAAGCCGCGGCCCTGCTCGCCCGCGCGCGCCGCCTCGACGGCGGCGTTGAGCGCCAGGATATTGGTCTGGAAGGCAATGCCGTCGATCACGCCGATGATGTCGGAGATGCGACGCGAGCTGTCGGTGATCTCGTTCATGGTGCCGACGATCTCGCCGACCGCGTGGCCGCCGCGCGAGGCCGCGTCGCTGGCCGACACCGCCAATTGGTTCGCCTGCGAGGCGGTGGCGGCATTGCTGGAGACGGTGGCCGTCATCTGCGCCATCGAGGACGCGGTCTGCTGGACCGCCGTGGCGGCCTGCTCGGTGCGCGCGCTCAGGTCGTTATTGCCCTGCGCGATCTCGCTGCTGGCGCGCTGCACGTTCAGCACCTGCTCGCTGACGTCGTCCACCAGCCAGCGGAACATCAGCCCGAGCTGGTCGATGGTGCGCAAGGTCATGCCGATCTCGTCGACGCGCGTGACGGCCGGGCCGTCGCGGCTCTCACCGGTGGCCACCCGTAGCGCGCGCCGGCGCACCGCGCGCAGCGGCCGCGCGATCTGCGCATCGAGCCAGGCCACGATCAGGCCCGCCGCCACCGCGGTGCTGGCCGCCACGCCGGCCAGCGGCCAGCCCGTCACGCCCGAGGCCCAGGCACCGCCCGTCACCACCGGCACCAGCGCCGCCATCGGCAGGTACATGCGGGTGCGCACCGACATGGTCTTCAGCAGCGAGCCGAGCCGCCCGATCCCGCCGCGGATCACCACGCCCTTGTGGAAGCGCCGGCCGCGCGCGCGGCCCTCGCGGAAGTCGCGGTACAGCGCCTCGGCCGCCGCGATGTCCTCGGGCGTGGCCTTGGTGCGCACCGACATGTAGCCCTGCGGCTCGCCGTTGCGCATCAGCGGCACGGCATTGGCGCGCACCCAGTAGTGATCGCCGTTCTTGCGGCGGTTCTTGACCAGCGCCATCCACGGCTCGCCGCCCTGGATGGTGGCCCACATGTCGGCGAAGGCCTCGCGCGGCATGTCGGGGTGACGCACGATGTTGTGCGGCGAACCCACCAGCTCCTCGGGCGTGAAACCGCTGACCTGCACGAAGGTCGCGTTCGCGTAGGTGATCGTGCCGTCGGCGCGCGTGGTCGACATCAGGGTCGAGTCTTCGGGAAATTCGTATTCGTGCTGCGTGACCGGCTGGTTATTGCGCATTCGCGGGCTCCGGCGCACGGCGCTCGTGGCGCCGCGGCTTCTTTCTGGGTCGGTTGGTCCTGGCGGCCCGCGCCGCGCGCCGGGCGCCGCGCCGATCGACGCGGCCCGGCGACGGCCGCGGGCTCATCTCTTTTTTGTCGGCAGCCAGGCGGAAAACCTTACCCATCAGACGAATAAATTATTCGATTCTGTTCTCCACATGATCTCGATCAAATAATGCGAGGATGGCGGCACCTGAGAAAACCATAACAAGGATGCGGCGTGACCGATCCCTTCAAGCACAGAATCATTCCCATGAAAAAAGAACTGCACGAGCGGAATCGGCTGTCCTGGAATACGGCAACCGTCGCGCATAACAGCCATAAAGGCGACCAGGCGGCCTTTTTCCGCGATGGCGGCTCGACGCTGTTTCCGGAAGAACTCGACTTGCTGGGTGAAATCGCCGGCTTGCGGCTGCTGCACCTGCAATGCAATGCCGGGCAGGACACGCTGAGCCTGGCACGCCTGGGCGCGCAGGTGACCGGCGTCGATATCTCGGACGAGGCGATCGACTTCGCGCGGCGCCTGTCGGCCGACGCGAACCTGCCCGCGCGCTTCGAGCGCGCCGACGTGCTCGACTGGATGCCCGAGGCCGCCGCGCGCGGCGAGCGCTTCGAGCGCGTGTTCATCTCCTACGGCGCGATCTGCTGGCTCTCGGACCTGCGCGCCTGGGCCCAGGGCATCGCCGGCCTGCTGGCACCGGGCGGGCGCTTCGCGATGGTCGAATTCCATCCCTTCGCGCTGTACTTCGATCCGCACTGGAAACCCGGCTACGACTATTTCAAGCGCGAGGCGAACCTGGAGGCGGCCGGCGTCGGCGATTACGTGGCGGCTTCCGGCACGGGGCTCGGCGCGCGGCACGACCAGCCGGGCGTGGTCGATTTCGCGAACCCGCATCCGAGCTACGAGTTCATGTGGGGAATCGGCGAGGTGGTGAATGCGCTGGTCGCGGCCGGGCTCGCGATCGACAGCCTCGACGAGTATCCCTACGCGAACGGCTGGAAGGGCTTCGACGACATGGAGGAACTGGACGGGCATCGCATGGTGCCGCCCGCCGGCATGCCACGGCTGCCGCTGATGTACGCGATCGCCGCGCATCGGGCGGCGGCGTGAACCGCCGAAGCCGCGCCGAGCGCGACGCGCTGGCCGGGCGCGTGCTGACGCGCGACGAGCTGCCCTTGGTCTGGACCATCGACCGGCGCGAAATCATCCACCACATGTACGTGCTGCGCGACGGCGCGCTGCAGCGCGTGCCGGAATTCCACGATGTCGAAGGCTGGCCTGAAGGCGAGGCCGAGCACTACACGCCGCTCCTGCTCGACTGCCACGATCGCGGCGGCTGGTGCCTGGGCAGCTTCGACGGCGCGCGGCTGGTCGCGGCGGTGATCGTCGACAGCCGGCCGATTGGCGCGAACGGCGAGCTGCGGCAACTGAAGTTCCTGCATGTGAGCCACGACTGGCGCGGCTGCGGGCTGGGCGAGCAGCTCTATCGCGAGGCCGCCGCGCAGGCGCTCGCGATGGGCGCGGCGCGGCTCTATGTGTCGGCCACGCCCTCGCAAGGCACCATCGATTTCTACCTGCGGCTGGGCTTCACGCCCAGCGCCTCGCCCGATCCGGCGCTGTACGCGCTCGAACCGGAAGATCTTCATCTGGAGGGGCCGGCGCTCTCGCCTCGCACCTGAAAAAACGGCGGAACGCCGGATGCCCCGGGCGTTCCGCCGTTCGGCGGGATCGGCTTCGCGCGACTCAGACGCGCTCGATCGCCAGCGCGATGCCCTGGCCGACGCCGATGCACATCGTGCACAGCGCGTAACGGCCCTGGGTGCGATGCAACTGGTACATCGCGGTGGTCACCAGGCGCGCGCCCGAGGCGCCGAGCGGGTGGCCCAGCGCGATCGCGCCGCCGTTCGGGTTGACGCGGGGATCGTCGTCGGCCACGCCGAGCATGCGCAGCACCGCCAGGCCCTGCGAAGCGAAGGCTTCGTTCAGCTCGATCACGTCGAACTGGTCGATGCTCATGCCCAGGCGCGCCAGCAGCTTCTGCGAGGCCGGCGCCGGGCCGATGCCCATCACGCGCGGCGCGACGCCCGCGGTGGCGATGCCGAGAATGCGCGCGCGCGGCACCAGGCCATGGCGCTTGGCGTTCTCCTCGTTGGCGACCAGCAGCGCGCAGGCGCCGTCGTTGACGCCCGAGGCATTGCCGGCCGTCACCGTGCCGTCGGGGCGCACCACGCCCTTGAGCTTGGCGAGCGCCTCCAGCGAGGTCTCGCGCGGATGCTCGTCGCGCGAGATCACCAGCGGATCGCCCTTCTTCTGCGCGATCGTGACCGCGACGATTTCCTGCGCCAGCGAGCCGTCCTGCTGCGCGCGCGCCGCCTTCTGCTGGCTGCGCAGCGCGAAGGCATCCTGGTCGGCGCGGCTCACGCCGTAGTCGGTGGCGACGTTCTCGCCCGTCTCCGGCATCGAATCGACGCCGTATTGCTGCTTCATCAGCGGATTGACGAAGCGCCAGCCGATGGTCGTGTCGAAGATCTCGGCCTGGCGCGAGAAGGCGCTGCTGGCCTTGCCCATCACGAAGGGCGCGCGGCTCATGCTCTCCACGCCGCCCGCGATCATCAGGCCCGCCTCGCCCGACTTGATCGCGCGCGCGGCGATGCCGATCGCGTCCATCCCGGAACCGCACAGGCGATTGACCGTCGAACCCGGCACGGATTGCGGCAGGCCGCCCAGCAGCGCCGACATGCGCGCGACGTTGCGGTTGTCTTCGCCGGCCTGGTTGGCGCAGCCGTAGATCACGTCGTCGATCGCGCTCCAGTCGACATCGCGGTTACGCTCGATCAGCGCCTTGATCGGCACGGCGCCGAGATCGTCGGCACGAACGCTGGACAGCGAGCCGCCGTATCGCCCGATCGGGGTACGGATCGCGTCGCAGAGGAATGCATCGGTCATGGTTGTCTCCGGAACTTCGTTCGGATGGAACGGGAGCCAGGCCGGAAAACTCGCGGCCTGGCTCCGAAGATGTTCTATGTACGAACATAAGATCGAATATCGAACTGTTTTGCGATCATAGGGAGGGGGTGCAAGCCTGTCAAGTTCGCGGCCGGCTTTCGTCCTTGGCTTGAACCGACCCCATGCGCTACTCTTCGCACTTGCATCGAACCTCCCCCAGCCCATGAGTACAGACGATCTTCAGGCCAAACCCGGTGACTCCTACGTCCAGTCGTTCGCGCGCGGACTGGCGGTGATTCGCGCCTTCGACGCGCAGCGGCCGGAGCAGACCCTGACCGAGGTGGCCGCCACCACCGGGCTCACGCGCGCCGGGGCGCGGCGGATCCTGCTGACCCTGCAGACGCTCGGTTACGTGGAGGCCGACGGCCGGCTGTTCCGGCTCACGCCGAAGATCCTCGATCTCGGCTTCGCCTATCTCACCTCGATGCCGTTCTGGAACCTGGCCGAGCCGGTGATGGAGCAACTGTCGGCGCGCATCCATGAAAGCTGCTCGGCCGCGGTGCTGGACCGTACCGAGATCGTCTACGTGCTGCGCGTGCCGACCCACAAGATCATGACCATCAACCTGTCGATCGGCAGCCGCCTGCCCGCGTACTGTACGTCGATGGGGCGCGTGCTGCTGTCCTCGCTCGACGAGGCCGCGCTCGACGAGGTGCTGGCACTGAGCCCGATCCAGGCGCACACGCCCAGGACCATCACCGACCCGGCCGCGCTCAAGAACGAGATCGCGACGGTGCGCAAGCAGGGCTGGGCGATCGTGGACCAGGAACTCGAGGCGGGGCTGATCTCGCTGTCGGCGCCGATCCGCAACCGGCGCGGCCGCGTGATCGCGGCGATGAACATCAGCGGGAATGCCCAGCGGCATACCGCTCGGCAGATGGTGAAGGAGTTCCTGGAGCCGCTGCAGGAAGCGGCGCAGACGGTATCGGCGCTGGTGGCGCGGCGTAGTTGAGACATCGCGGCGGGGCATGGGCCGATGATGCCTGGCCCCACCCCGCCGCGTCGTCAGTCGAGTTGCCCGGTCTGCGCCACCTGGGCGAGATAGGCGCGCTGGGCGGCATACCAGCGCGTCAGGCATTGACGGTCATGGCATGCCGAGTCGCGGTATCCCCATTGCTGGCGAACCCGGTCCCGGAAACCGTCCCGGTCGGCCACGGCCGCCCTGGCCTGCCCGAGCAGCCTCGCCACGGCGGCGTCCTGCGCAGCGAGATCGCCGTCCGCGCAGATCAACCGCTCCGCGTCCGATCGCGCTTTTCCACAATCGAAGCTCGGGCCATTGGCCGCTTGCGGCGCGGGCACTGGAGCCGGGGCTGCCGCCACCCGCGCCGGCTTCGGTTTCGGTGTCGCCGCCGCCTGCTTGGCCGTGTCCTTTCGGGACGGCTCGCCCGGCTCGACCGCCTTGTTCGCCGCTTCGCCGGTCGCGGCAACAGCGGGGGCATCGTCCTGCTTCACCAGCTCGTATTTTCCATCCGAGTAGGCATAGAGATGCTCGGCGACACGGGCCGCCTGCCCAGCGAGTTCGTGCGTGAACGCCAGCCGGATGTCGTCGTGAGCCGGATCCTTGCCCTTCACGAAGCGGGTCTTGACGGACAATCGCTCGGCGTCCGAGCTGCCCGTTTGGGCATCGTCGACGACACGGGTGAAGCCGCCGTTCTTGCCGCGCAGGAACACGCTGCTGCTGGCGGTCTCGTAACCCTGGTGCATGTCGCCGCCGGTGACGATCAGCGCGTACTGGTCGCCGCCCGCCGCGGTCCATTCGAAGCCCTGGCCGACACTGCCCGAGGCGCCCATCGAAGCAAGGTAGGGATTGCTGGCCTCAACCTTCCAGGCATCGCCATCCTGCTTGAAGATCGTCACGCCGAGCAGGCCGGTGCAGGCATGGCAGCCGCCGCCGTCGGGAACCGCATTCGTCACCAGCACCTGCTTGCGCTGGCCGCCTTCGCTGAACGCGAAGTTCGCCACGCCGGTGACCTGCAAGGCACGGCCCGCCGACCACTGCAGCATGTCGCTTCCCGGGAGCCCCGCCGGAATCTCGGCATCCTGCCAGCTCGCCGATTTCGACTGCGCGTCGTAGGCGCCATACAGCAGTTCCAGCGCCGCCGGCACCTTGAACTCCCCGCGAATCGAGCGCGCCGCCATGGCCACGCCGCAGGCCTTCGACATCAGCTCGGCCATGCCCGGCTCGGATTTGGCCGGCACGGCCGCGTCGTTGCCCGGGTAGTCCTTGTCGGCGGTGCCGTCGGCGCGATACTGCGCGCCGGGCATGCGGCGCGTCAGGTCGCGGCAGTTGGTGGCCACGTCGAAGCGCGCATAACCGTCCGGGAAGGACTTCAGGGCGTGGATCAGGTAAGCGCCGCTGTCTCGCGTGATATCCGTCGGATTGAACCAGAGCTGCGCCGCGTCGCCGGATCCGCCGACCTGCTGATAGCCGGGGAAGCGCTGGTCGGAGGCGGCGGCCTGATCACCGCCGCTGCCCTTTCCGCAAGCCGCGATGCCCAGCGCCGCCGCGACGGCGAGGCTCGACACCAGGAGCCTGCGCCAAACCATGTCGCGCGCGCTCATGCCTGGCTCATCTCGCCGGCCGTCTCGACCCGCGCCCGAGCGCCGGCCTGGCGCATGGGCCGCGTGTTCCGCTCGATCGCCAGCAGCACCAGCACCAGGCTGAACAGCGCCACCAGCAGCAGGCCGCTCGCCGTTGCGCCCGCAACGATCTTCAGCGTTTCCATCTTTTGCGCGGCCTGGACCGCCACGTCCTTGTAGCGTTCCCGCTTGGTCTCCATGAAGGCATTGATGGCCGGGAACACCTCGATCTTGGCGGCCTCGGCCGCGCTCACCACCGCGCCCAGCTCGTCGAGATAGGGCTGGCGATCGGCCGCGGGAATCTCGTCGAGATGCTTGCGGATAATCCGGGCGTTGTCGCCCTCCAGGTACTTCTGCAGCGAGAAGGGGATCTTGAAACCCGCCAGCGGGCTTTTCTGCGCGCCCGGCTCGGCCGGCTGCTGGGCGTCCTTCGGTGCCTCGTCCTGGTCGGCGGCGGGCTGCTCGGCCTGCTTCAAGGGCTCGACGATCTCATTGGCGGAGACACGCGTGTCGACACGTTCCTGCCACACTGAAATGCCGAAGAAAATACCGCCGGCAATGCCGATCAGAAATACGGTGACGCAAACCAGGGCAACGGCTCGCGTGATATTGAATAGCGCCTTGCGCTCGAACCCCTCGATAACGCTCATGGTCTTCCTTTGGTTTTAGTGTGATTGCTGAAGCGAGTGCGCATGCGATTCGATCGAGCTCGTCATGCGCGGCGCAATCATATAACGAGAGGCCAGGCGCGTCATTCGGAAATGGCGGATTAAAGCGCGAATAAAACAACGGCCGCGATTGAATGCGATAAACCGCTTCACGCGACAATCGAGTGGAGAAAATCCCCCATCAAAACAAAACCCCGCGTCTTTGCAGACGCGGGGTTTTGGAATTCGCTCGATCGTCATTCGGGTGCCGGCGAATACGCGGCACCGCACGGCATCAGCCGATGACGTCCACCCAGCCGTGCTGGTCCGCTTCGCGGCCGGTCTGGATGCCGACCAGGCTCTGCTTCAGGCGCTGGGTCACCGGGCCGGCCTTGCCGTCGCCGATCGTGAAGTTGTGCTTGCGGCCCTTCACCTGCCCGATCGAGGTCACCACGGCGGCCGTGCCGCAGGCGAACGCCTCGACCAGCTTGCCGCTCTTCGCATCGGCTTCCCATTGCTCGATCGAATACGGCTCCTCGCGCACCGTGTAGCCGAGATCGCGCGCCAGATCGATCAGCGACGCACGCGTGATGCCGGGCAGGATGGTGCCGGTCAGCGGCGGCGTCTGCAGCGAGCCGTCCTCGAACACGAAGAACACGTTCATGCCGCCCAGTTCCTCGATCCACTTGCGCTCGACCGCGTCGAGGAACACCACCTGGTCGCAACCCTCGCGCGTGGCCTCGGCCTGCGCGGCCAGGCTCGCGGCGTAGTTGCCGCCGCACTTCGCGTCGCCGGTGCCGCCGGGCGCCGCGCGCGTGTAGGTATCCGACACCCAGATCGCCACGCCCTTCGACGCGTCGCCCTTGAAGTAGGCGCCCACCGGCGTGGCCACCACGCAGAACAGGTAGCGCGCCGAGGGCTTCACGCCCAGCACCACCTCGTTGGCGATCATGAACGGACGCAGGTACAGCGCGCTGCCCTCGGCCGACGGGATCCAGTCGCGCTCGAGGCGCACCAGCTCGCGCACCGCGTTGACGAACAGCTCCTCGGGCAGCTCGGCCATCGCCAGGCGACGGGCCGAATTGCGGAAACGCTTGGCGTTCTGCTCGGGGCGGAACAGGGCGATCTTGCCGTCCGGCAGCGGATAGGCCTTCATGCCCTCGAAGATTTCCTGCGCGTAATGCAGCACGAGCATGGCCGGATCGACTTCGAGCGCCTTGCGCGGCTCGATGCGCGCGTCATGCCAGCCCTGGCCTTCGGTGTATTGGATCGTCACCATGTAGTCGGTGAAGATCTTGCCGAAACCGGGATTGGCGAGCAGCTCGGCGCGCTTTTCCGCGGAGGTGGGATTCGGGTGGCGTTCGATCGGGAAAGTCGGGGTGCTGCCGGTGCTCATGTGGTCGACTCCTGGTGTTCTTGGGAACGGCGGGAACGTCCCGCCGCCGTGATAACCGAACACTGTAATCGACCTGAGCGTTCCGCGCATCTGGGAATGGCCCGGCAGGCGCGGCGAAATCCACGGGAAAATCGGCCGGGATATCACCGAAAGCCCTGAAAACAAGGGCTTGGCGCATCATCGGGCGCGTCTCGCGAGCATTGCGCGAGACGTGGAAAAAACCGCTCGACCGCTGCCGAAAGTGCATTTCGATGCCTGGATACAGGGTCAAAATGCACTTCGACGGTTTTCACCAATTGGTGCAAATCGCTCAGGCGCCGGCGATGGCATCCAGTTCGCTCATCGCCTCGTCGTCCAGCACCAACTGCCGCGCCGCGAGGTTTTCGCGCAGATGCGCAAGCGACGACGTGCCCGGAATCAGCAGCAGGTTCGGCGAACGCCGCAGCAGCCAGGCCAGCGCCACCTGCATCTGCGTGGCGCCCAGGCGCTCGGCCACGCCCGAGAGCACCGAGGATTGCAGCGGCGAGAAGCCGCCGAGCGGGAAGAACGGCACGTAGGCGACGCCGTCGGCGGCCAGCGCGTCGACCAGGGCATCGTCGGCGCGATGCACGAGGTTGTAGTGGTTCTGCACGCAGACGATCTCGCAAAGCCGCCGGCCCTCCTCCACTTGCGCGCGCGTGACGTTGCTGAGCCCGATGTGCCGCACCAGCCCCTGGCGCTGCAGTTCGGCAACCGCACTCAACTGCGCCTCGATCGAACCCTCGGTCGGCGCGAGCGCCGAGAACATGATGCGCAGGTTGACCACGTCGATGACGTCGAGCTTCAGGCGGCGCAGGTTGTCGTGCACGGCGCTCTCGAGCTCGGCGGCCGAATAGGCCGGCAACCAGCCGCCCTGGTCGTCGCGCCGCGCGCCGATCTTGGTGACGATCACCAGCTCGTCGCGATAGGGATGCAGGGCCTCGCGGATCAATTCATTGGTCACATAGGGGCCGTAATAATCGCTGGTGTCGATGTGGTCGACGCCCGATTCGACGGCCTCGCGCAGCACCGCGATGGCCGCGGCGCGATCCTTGGGCGGCCCGAAGGCGGCGCGGCCGGCCAGCTGCATGGCGCCGTAGCCGATCCGGTGCACCGTGCGGCTGCCGAGTTGGTAGGTGGTCTGGGTCTGGGACGAGGCGTTCATCTGGCTACTCCTTGAAGGGAAAGCCGAGCTTACGCGCTGGCGATTGTCTCGATAAGACAGCATAATTCGCACGGGTTGTACGAAGGAGCGCACAATGAGTGCCGATTTATCCGATCTGCATGCCTTCGTCGCGGTGGCGCGCGCGAACGGCTTTCGCGGCGCAGCGCAGGCGACCGGCATCAGCGCCTCGGGCCTCAGCGAGGCGGTGCGGCGCCTGGAGACGCGGCTCGGCGTGCGTCTGCTGAACCGCACCACGCGCAGCGTGGCCCCGACCGAGGCCGGCGCGCGCTTGCTGTCGCGGCTCGCGCCGGCGCTCGACGAGGTGCAGTCCGCGCTCGACGTGGTCAACGGCTTTCGCGACCGGCCAGCCGGCACGCTGCGCCTGAACGTGCCGCTCAGTGCCGCGCGCCTGGTGCTGCCCGCGATCGTGCCGCGTTTCCTGGCCGCCTATCCCGAGATCCGCCTGGAAGTGGCCGCCGACGAGAGCTTCGTCGACGTGCTGGCAGTCGGCTGCGACGCCGGCATCCGCTACGAGGAACGGCTCGAACAGGACATGATCGCGGTGCCGATCGGCCCGCGCGTGCAGCGCATGGCGCTGGGCGCCTCGCCGGCCTATCTCGATCGCCGTGGGCGACCGGCGCATCCGCGCGAGCTGCTGCATCACGAATGCATCCTCGGCCGCTTTCCGGGCCGCGCGACGGTGCCCTGGGATTTCGTGCGCGACGGCGAGAAGCTGCGCATCGAGCCAGCCGGGCAATTGCTGGTGGAGCTGGGCGCGGCCTTCGACCTCGGCGTCGACGCGGCCATAGCCGGCACCGGCCTGGTTTATCTGTTCGAGGACTGGCTTCGGCCGCATTTCGACAGCGGCGCGCTGGAGCGCGTGCTCGAGCCTTGGTGGGATTCGTTCCCGGGGCCGTTTCTCTACTACCCGGGGCGGCGGCTCGTGCCGGCGCCGCTGCGGGCCTTCATCGACTTCATCCGCGCCGAATCGGCGGCTTGAGGCGTCAGCGCGGGGCTCAGGCCTCGTCGAGCGGGCCCGGCACGCCGCCGGCGGTCGCGCCGCTCAGGAACCATACGGCCAGCAAGGGCACGTCGCCGGCGCGCATCGAATGCAGCACGCCGCCGTCGTTGAGCACCAGTTGACCGGCGCCGGGCGTCCACCAGCCGGCGCCATCGCGCCACCATTGCCCGTCGGACAGCACCACATAGACCTCGTCTGGCGGATGGCGATGCACGGGATAGACCACCCCGGGCGCCATCAGCGAGATTCCGACGATCAGGCCGCCGAGCGTCGCGAGCCCCGCGCCGCCGATCACGATCGCATTGGCGTGCCCGTGCTCGAACGCGGCATCGGGCGCCTCGGTGGGTCGTCGATACCAGCGCAACGACGGCGCGAGCCGCGCGATGCCCTGCGCGATGGCGGCCAGCCGCGTGTCGGCGGAGGTTGCGCGCGCAACCGCTTCGGCCAGCCAGGCATCGGCGCTCGGCAAGCCGGCCGCCTCGACGGGCGGCTGCGCCGGCACGATTTCGCAGCCCAGCGCGTCGCGCACCGCGTCGAGATCGTCACGACCGCGGTGCGCGGCATCGAGATAGGCCACCAGATCATCCAGCCAGGTACGGAGCTGATGCATGTCGAACGGGTTCCTGCCGTGCATTCGCCGCCTCGTCGAATCCGGATCGATCGATGCCGCCGCGCGTCGTCCGGATCGGCTCGCGGCAGGGTCCTCGCGGCCCGTCCATCGTCAAACGCAGGCGCGCCGCCCCGGCCGATAAAGGCCGGGGCGGCGCGCGATCTCGTGCATATCGCCGTCAATCGCGGCGACATGCCTGTTTGGCAGAGGATTACGAACGACCGCTGTAAACCGGGAAGCGCCGGGTCAGCTCGGCCACCTGCCCACGCACGCGTTCCAGCGTCGCCGCGTCCTCCGGCGCCTCCAGCACGTCGGCGATCAGGTTGCCGACGATCTCCGCTTCCTTCGCACCAAAGCCGCGCGTGGTCATCGCCGGCGAACCCAGGCGAATGCCCGAGGTCACGAACGGCTTTTCCGGATCGTTCGGGATCGCGTTCTTGTTCACCGTGATGTGCGCCGCGCCCAGCGCCGCTTCCGCCGCCTTGCCCGTGATCTTCTTGGCCTGCAGGTCCACCAGCATCACGTGGCTTTCCGTGCGCCCCGACACGATGCGCAGACCGCGCTTGACCAGCGTCTCCGCCAGCACCCGCGCGTTCTCCACCACCTGCTGCTGGTAGGTCTTGAACTCCGGCGAGGCCGCTTCCTTGAACGCCACCGCCTTGGCCGCGATCACGTGCATCAGCGGGCCGCCCTGGATCCCCGGGAAGATCGCCGAGTTGATCGGCTTCTCGTACTCGGCCTTCATCAGGATCACGCCGCCGCGCGGGCCGCGCAGGCTCTTGTGCGTGGTGGTCGTCACGAAGTCCGCGTGCGGCACCGGGTTCGGGTACACGCCCGCCGCGATCAGCCCCGCGTAGTGCGCCATGTCCACCATCAGGTAGGCGCCCACCGCCTTGGCGATCTTCGCCAGGCGCTCGAAGTCGATCTTCAGCGCGAACGCCGAGGCGCCCGCCACGATCATCTTCGGCTTGTGCTCCTGCGCCAGCTTCTCGGCCGCTTCGTAGTCGATGTCCTCGCCTTCGTTCAGGCCGTAGCTGACGACGTTGAACCACTTGCCCGACATGTTCACCGGCGAGCCGTGCGTGAGGTGGCCGCCATGCGCCAGGCTCATGCCCATGATGGTGTCGCCCGGCTTGAGCATCGCGAAGAACACGCCCTGGTTCGCCTGCGAACCCGAGTTCGGCTGCACGTTCGCGGCCTCGGCGCCGAACAGCGCCTTGACGCGATCGATCGCCAGCTGCTCCACCACGTCGACGTATTCGCAGCCGCCGTAGTAGCGCTTGCCGGGGTAGCCCTCGGCGTACTTGTTGGTCAGTTGCGAGCCCTGCGCGGCCATCACGGCCGGGCTCGTGTAGTTCTCGGAGGCGATCAGCTCGATGTGATCTTCCTGGCGCTGGTTTTCCTGCTGGATCGCCTGCCAGAGGTCCGGATCGACCGCTTCGATGGTGCTGGTGGAATAGTTGAACATGATTTTCCCGACGTCCTCGATCAATAGACTTGGTCCGCGCCAGCCGGCGCGCCTCGAACGAATTGCCTGATTCGGAACGCTATTCAATCGGAAGCGCGGCCGGGCATCTAGAAGAATTGCGACAAGGCAGTGGGATGGAATCGGCGTGCGACGGGGGCAGCGCCCGCCGATGTCGCGCGGCGACAGGTCGATGACGCATCACGGATATTCCGGCCCCGGAAAAGACACACCCCGGAAGCCGTGAAGCTTCCGGGGTGTGAAGAGGATCGGCACGCGTTCCTCGGTGCCTGCTCGCGACGGCCGCGGCTTGAGTTCGATGCCGCCGCGGCCGCGAGTTCGATGGAGACCGCTCAGCCTGCCTTGGCCGCCTGTGAAGCGGGTGCGGGTGCCGCCGCCGGCTTGCTGTAGTCGACCGGGGCATCGGCCTCGCGCGGCTGGTCGCCGTTGTGCTCGATCCAGCCGCCGCCCAGCGCGCGATACAAGTCCACCAGGTTGGTCCAGCGCGCCAGGCGCGCCGAGATCAGCGTGGTCTGTGCCGTGTACAGGTCTGTCTGCGCGGTCAGCACCGTCAGGTAGCTGTCCACGCCGTTGCGGTAGCGCAGGTCCGACAGATCGTAGCGACGCTGCTGCGCCTCTTCGTTGCGCGCCAGCGCCGCAATCTGCTGGTCATACGTGCCGCGTGCCGCCAGCCCGTCCGACACTTCGCGGAATGCCGTCTGGATCGCCTTCTCGTAGTTCGCGATCTCGATGCGCTTCTGCACGTGCGCCAAGTCGAGGTTCGCGATGTTCGAGCCGCCCTCGAAGATCGGCAGGGCGATATTCGGCGCGAACGACCAGGCCGCAGTGCCGGCCTTGAACAGGCCGCCCAGCGTCGGGCTCGCCGTGCCGAACGCGGCCGTCAGCGAGATCTTCGGGAAGAAGGCCGCGCGGGCCGCGCCGATGTTCGCGTTGGCCGCCAGCAGCGTCTGCTCGGCTTCCATGATGTCGGGACGACGCGTCAGCAGGTCCGAAGGCAAGCCGGCCGGGATATCGGTCAGCAGGCCCTGCGAATCCAGCGGCAGGCCCGCCGGCAGATCGTCGGGCAGCGGCTCGCCGATCAGCAGCACCAGCGCGTTCACGGCTTGCGCGCGATCGCGCGCCTCGGCCTGCTGGTTCGCCAGCGCCTGCTCGACCACCGTCTGCGCCTGGCGCAGGTCCAGTTCCGAGCCGGTGCCGTTGTCGAACTGCAGCTTGGTCAGGTTGTACGAATCCTGTGCCGTCTTCAGCGTGTCCTCGGTGACCTTCAACAGGTCGTCCGTCGATTGCAGCGTCAGGTACTGGTCCGCCACCTGCGAGATCAGCGAGATCTCCGCCGCCTTGCGAGCCTGAGCCGTCGACAGGTATTGCGCCAAAGCCTGGTCCTTCAGGCTCTGGATCCGGCCGAACAGGTCAAGCTCCCACGAGGCGGAGAGGCCGACGTTGTAGTCACGCGAGATGAACGGCGAGCCCGTGTTCGACACGCCGGCCGGCAGCCGCTGCGTATTGCCGGTGCCGGTGCCGTCGAGCGTCGGGAACAGCCCCGCGCGCGTGATCTGATACTGCGCGCGCGCCGCCTCGATGTTGAGCACCGAGACGCGCAGATCGCGATTGTTCTTCAGCGCGATCTCGATCAGCGCCTGCAGGCGCGGATCGGCGAAGAAGTTGCGCCAGCCGATGTCGGCGGCGGCCTGGCCATTGGCGCTGTGCGAGCCGTCCGCGCCCGGTTGCGTCGCGTAGACGCCGTCGGACGGGAAGCTGCCCGACACGGGTGCGGCGGGCCGCTGGTAATGCGGCGCCATCGTGCAGCCCGTGGCGACCAGCGCGAAGGCCATTGCAGACAAAACGAATTTACGCATGATGATCAATGTCCCTGGTTGCCGTCGCCATCGGTGCGATGCGCGTGTTCCTGCGCGAGACGCAGCGCTTCGTCGGGATCTTCCTTCTCGCCGCCGAAGATCGCGCGCACCTTCACGAAGAACATCGGGATCATGAAGATCGCGAGGAAGGTCGCGGTCAGCATCCCGCCGATCACGCCGGTGCCGATCGCGTGCTGGCTGGCCGAACCCGCGCCGTTGCTGATCGCCAGCGGCAGCACGCCGAGAATGAAGGCCAGCGAGGTCATCAGGATCGGGCGCAGCCGCAGCCGTGCCGCCTCCAGCGCCGCCTCGACCGGCCCCATCTTCTCCCCGACCTGCAGCTCGCGCGCGAATTCCACGATCAGGATCGCGTTCTTCGCCGACAGGCCCACCGTCGTCAGCAGGCCGACCTGGAAGAACACGTCGTTCTCGAGGCCACGCAGCGTCGAGGCCAGCAGCGCCCCGATCACGCCGAGCGGCACCACCATGATCACCGAGAACGGGATCGACCAGCTTTCATACAGCGCCGCCAGGCACAGGAACACCACCAGGATCGAGATCGCATAAAGGATAGGCGCCTGCGAGCCCGACTGGATTTCCTGGAACGACAGGCCCGTCCACGAATAGCCGATGCCGGTCGGCAGTTGCGCCGCGAGACGCTGCATGGCCGCCATCGCCTGGCCGGTCGAGTTGCCGGTCGAGGCCTGGCCCTGGATTTCCACCGCCGAGATGCCGTTGTAGCGCTCCAGCTTCGGCGAACCATAGGTCCAGTGGCCGGTGGCAAAGGCGCTGAACGGCACCATCCCGCCCGCGCTGTTGCGCACATACCAGATGCCCAGGTCTTCCGGCGTGACGCGGAACGGCGAATCCGCCTGCACGTACACTTTCTTGATACGACCGTCGGTATCGAGGAAGTTGTTGACGTACTGCGAGGCCCAGGCAATCGAGAAGGTCTGGTCGATCGCGGCAGCCGTCACGCCGAGCGCGTTGGCCTTCTCGCGATCGATGTCGACCTTGTACTGCGGCGTGTCGTTCAGGCCGTTCGGACGCACCAGCGCGAGCGTCGGATCCTTGGCGGCCATGCCGAGCAACTGGTTGCGCGCGGCCATCAGCGCATCGTGGCCGAGGCCGCCGTTGTCGGTCAGCTCGAAGTCGAAACCGGCGGCGGTGCCCAGTTCGGGAATCGACGGCGGATTGAACGGAATCACGATGCCGTCCTTATAGCCGGCATAGTGCCCGAAGGTCCGCTTGATCAGCGCCTGCACCTTGCGATCGGCGGCGCGGCGCTCCTCGAAGGGCCTGAGCTTGACGAACACCAGGCCGGCGTTCTGCCCGCGGCCGGCGAAGCTGAAGCCGTTCACGGTGAACACCGAGTCGACCACGTTCTTCTCTTCCTTGGCCATGTAGTCCGTGATGTCGGCCAGCGTGCGCGCGGTGGTCTCCTGGGTGGAGCCCGAGGGCGTCTGGACGATCATGAACATGTAGCCCTGGTCCTCATCCGGCAGGAAGGACTTCGGCAGGCGCACGAACAGGAAACCGACGCCGACGATCACCGCGAGGTAGATCACCAGCCAGCGGCCCGAGCGCTTGATCACGTGGTGCACGCCCACGTGGTACTTCTCGCGGCTCTTGTCGAAGTTGCGGTTGAACCAGCCGAAGAAACCCTTCTTCTCCTCGTGGTGACCCTTCTCGATCGGCTTGAGGATGGTCGCGCAGAGCGCCGGAGTCAGGATCAGGGCCACCAGCACCGACAGCACCATCGCCGAGACGATGGTCAGCGAGAACTGGCGGTAGATCGCGCCCACCGAGCCGCCCGAGAAGGCCACCGGCACGAACACCGCCGACAGCACCAGGGCCACGCCCACCAGCGCGCTGGTGATCTGGCCCATCGCCTTCTTGGTCGCTTCCTTCGGCGGCAGGCCTTCCTCGACCATCACCCGCTCGACGTTCTCGACCACCACGATCGCATCGTCCACCAGCAGGCCGATCGCCAGCACCAGGCCGAACATCGACAGCGTGTTGATCGTGAACCCGGCCAGGCCCATGATCGCGAAGGTCCCGAGCAGCACCACCGGCACCGCGATGGTCGGGATCAGGGTGGCGCGCAGGTTCTGCAGGAACAGGTACATCACCAGGAACACCAGCACGATGCCTTCCAGCAGCGTCTTGACCACTTCCTCGATCGACAGGCGCACGAACGGCGTCGTGTCATACGGGTAATGCACCACCATGCCGTGCGGGAAGTACTTCGAGAGCTCCTTCACCTTGGCCTTGATCGCATCCGCCGTGGCCAGCGCGTTGGCGCCCGTGGCGAGCTGGATACCCAGGCCGGCGGTCGGCTGGCCCATGTACTTGGTGTCGAAGTTGTAGTTCTCCGCGCCCAGGCCGATCTGCGCGACATCCTTCAGGCGCACCTGCGAGCCATCCTGGTTCACCTTCAGCAGGATGTTGCCGAACTGCTCCGGCGTCTGCAGCAGGGTCTGCTCGGTGATGGTCGCCTGCAGCACCGTGCCGGCCTTGGCCGGCGTGCCGCCGATCTGGCCGCCCGCGATCTGCACGTTCTGCGCGGAGATCGCGTTCGACACGTCGGCCGGCGTCAGGCTGAAGTTGTTCAGCTTGTTCGGGTCGAGCCAGATCCGCATCGCGTACTGCGAGCCGAGCAGCAGGGTCTGGCCGACGCCGTTCAGGCGGCTGATCGGGTCGAGCACGTGCGACGCGACGTAGTTCGTCAGGTCGTTGCGGCCCATGCTGCCGTCTTCGGAGTTGAACGCGATCCAGAGCAGGTAGCTGCTGCTGGACTTGGTCACCTTCAGGCCGAGCTGCTGCACCACCTGCGGCAGGATCGGCGTGGCCAGCGACAGCTTGTTCTGCACCTGCACCTGCGCGATGTCGGGATTGGTGCCCGGCGCGAACGAGATGGTGATCGTCGCGTTGCCCGAATCGTCGCTGGTCGACGACATGTACAGGAAGTTGTCGAGGCCGCTCATCTGCTGCTCGATCACCTGGGTGACCGTATCCTCGACCGTCTTCGCCGAAGCGCCCGGATAGTTGGCCGTGATCTGCACCGCGGGCGGCGCGATCGTCGGGTACTGCGAAATCGGCAGCGTGAAGATCGAGGCGACGCCGACCAGCATCAGCACGATCGCGATCACCCACGCGAAGATTGGCCGATCAATAAAGAATTTTGCCATTTAGGACCCCTGGTTACTTCGCTGCGGACGCGCCCGATGCGGAAGCTGCGGAATCGGACGCGCCGGATGCCGGGGCGGACGCGGCCGGTGCCTGCGAGGCACCCGCGTCCGGCGCGGCGTTCGGATCGGGCGGCAGTTGCGCCGCCACCGGCTTGACCGTCATGCCCGGCTGGACCTTGCCCACGCCCTGCACGATCACGCGGTCGCCCGACTGCAGGCCGCCCTCGACGATCCAGTCCTGGCCGTAGGTGCCCGAGGTCTGCAGCACGCGCGGCGCGATCTTGTTGTCCTGGCCGACCACCAGCGCGGTCGCCTGGCCCTTCGGATCGTGCTGCACGCCGACCTGCGGCACCAGGAAGGCGTTGTCGTTGCTGCCTTCGTCGATGCGCGCGCGCACGAACATGCCCGGCAGCAGCACGTGGTTCGGGTTCGGGAACAGCGCGCGGATCGTCACCGAGCCGGTGGTCTGGTCGACCGTCACGTCGGTGAACTGCAGCTTGCCCTCGAGCGGGTAGGTCTTGCCGTCCTCCAGCACCAGCTTGACCTTGGCCGCGTTCGGCCCGCTCGTCTTGATGCGCCCGCTCTGGATGTCCTGGCGCAGCTTGAGGCCGTCCAGGCTCGATTGCGTGAGGTCGACGTACATCGGGTCGAGCTGCTGCAGGGTCGACATCAGCGTCGCCTGGCTGGCCTGCACGTAGGCGCCCGGCGTGACCTGCGAGATGCCGATGCGGCCCGTGATGGGCGAGAGCACGTCGGTGTAGCCGAGGTTGATCTGCGCGGTGTCGACCGCCGCCTTGCCCGAGGCCACGTCGGCCGCGGCCTGGCCGGCCGAGGCCACGGCGTTGTCGTAGTCCTGCTTGCTGACCGCGTTCGCGGCCACCAGCACCTTGAAGCGCGCCGCCTGCGCGTTGGTCGAGGCGAGGTTCGCCTCGGCGCGCGCGAGCGTGGCCTTGGCGCTGTTCAGCGCGGCGATATAGGGCGCCGGATCGATCTTGTACAGGCGTTGCCCTGCCTTGACGTCGGTGCCTTCGGTGAATTCGCGACGCAGCACGATGCCGTCCACCCGCGCGCGGACCTGGGCGACCAGGAAGGCATTGGTGCGGCCCGGCAGCTCGGTGACGACCGGCACCGATTGCGGCTGGACCGTCACGACGCCGACTTCCGGCACCGACGGCGGCGGCGCCGCGTCCTGCTTTCCGCAGGCGGCGAGCAGCGCGGCGGCTGCCGCGACAGGAATAATGCGATAAGAAACCCGTTCGACGCGCATGGAGCGACCTCTATAAGAATCAACGAAACGACACCGGGCCGGCGATTCAATGCCGGGTCCGATGGCAAACACGGGGACGACAGACGCCTGCGGCCGCGATAACGGCAGAGGCCCGCGTCACGCCGGCCGTCCGCCACCCCGCACCGGCGGTGACGGCAAGACGACGCGACGACGACATCCGCGATGTGGCGCAAGCACACGTCGCGGACATAAAAACTTCATGAGAAACCGGGGAGCCCGGCCCGACCTCGCAGCGGAATGCGTCATCCCGGAGCGGCCTCAACTGGCGTTCTGCCGAATCGCGACGAGCGGTTTGCCCTGGATCCGGACTCGCCAAACTGATGGGCGGTGCGGGAAACTATCACAAACAAAGAATTGCTGCGTTGAACAAAACGCAAAAATCAATTGCCCGCGCCGACGCCACCGACAGCTGCCGCCCCGCTCGCCATGCGCACCGCATCATGCTCGGCATGCACACGAGCCGCCGCGGCTTGCAGATCCTCGACCCAGCGCGACGGATTCTGGCGCGCCGGATTGAAACCGGCCTGTTCGTAGCGCGCCATTTCCTCCCGCACCTGCGCGCGCGACAACACTGAATTGTCCTGGGCGAACGACACCGCGGGAACGACACATCCGGCCGCGACCAGGGCGGCTATCCATTTCGACTTCATGGTTTTTTCGACTCCAGAAAGCATCGGCTCAGCTGTCAGGACAGGTAAATGTCCGTGATGGCGTCAGCCAGGTCCGTCACGGCGGCCCGCGTCGTATTGCGAACCTGCCGCCCGGGGCCGGGAATGGCCCCCGTCTCCCGCGCCTTGCGGCGCTTGCTCCTGATCTGGACATCGCCGGTCCGTGGACCGCGCGATCTTGGTGGTGAACGCTGCGTGGATCGGCGGCGCCCGATTGCGCCGCGCGCCGGCAGTCGCGTTCCGCTGCCGGGGAACCGCAATGTAACAGCCACGCCATTGTTTGATTAGCGGCCTACGCCGGCATGGCCTTATGAACGCCATTCATGAATCGGCTAGCCGCGCGAGCCCGCCAAACCGCGCCAGCGCGGGCCGAAGCCACGCCGCACGTGGATTTTCGGCCGATGATAGGATGCGCCTTCTTTATCTCGTTTTGATGTCCGCGCTTGCGCGGCGGATTCAATGGCACGCGACAATTTCAGTGATCTCCTGGCCTTTCTCGCCGTCGCGCGCGAACGCAGCTTCACCAAGGCGGCCTCGCAGCTCGGCGTTTCGCAGTCGGCATTGAGCCACACCATCCGCGGGCTGGAGACGCGGCTCGGCGTGCGGCTGCTGACGCGCACCACGCGCAGCGTCGCCACCACCGAGGCCGGCGAGCGGCTGATGCAGGTGGCCGGGCCGCGCTTCGACGAGATCGAATCGGAGCTCAACGCGCTGTCCGAACTGCGCGACAAGCCGGTCGGCCTGATCCGCATCACCGCCACCGACCACCCGGTCGAGACCATCCTCTGGCCGCGCCTGAAGCCGCTGCTGGCGGATTATCCCGGCCTCAAGATCGAGATGTCGATCGACTACAACCTGTCCGACATCGTGGCGCAGCGCTACGACATCGGGGTGCGCTTCGGCGACCAGGTGGCCAACGACATGATCGCGGTGCGGATCGGCCCCGACGTGCGCATGATGATCGCCGGCTCGCCCGAGTACTTCGCGCGCCACCCGGCGCCGAAATCCCCGCAGGACCTGCTCGATCATGCCTGCATCAACCTGCGGCTGCCCACGCGCGGCAGCCTCTACGCGTGGGAGCTCAGGAAAGGCAAGCACGACCTGCTGGTGCGCGTGGACGGGCAGTTGATCTTCAACAGCACGCCGCAGATGCTGGCCGCCGCGCTGGAAGGTTATGGACTGGTCTACCTGCCCGAGGACCAGCTGATGCCGCAGGTGCGCGCCGGGCGCCTCAAGTGCGTGCTGAAGGAATGGGGCGCGACCTTCCCCGGTTACCACGCCTACTACCCGAGCCGCCGGCAATCGTCGCGGGCGCTGTCGCTGGTGATCGACGCCTTGCGGCATCGCGATTGAATCGAGGCCGGACAGGCGCCCCGGCCAACCGGAGCGCCCGCCAATCGCTTGGGGACCCTGAAGGTTGCATGTGCCTCCAAAGCGGCGGTGCTTCGGTTTTCACGACATCGCTTCGTCCTTCGCGGCCGCAATCGTCATGGTCTGTGGAATCGCCACGCCGTTCTTCACCGCGGTGATCTCGGCCAGGATCGAGACCGCGATCTCGGGCGGCGTGCGGCTGCCGATATAGAGGCCCGCCGGGCCGTGCAAGCGGGCGAGCTGCGCCGCGTCGAGATCGAACTGCGCGAGCCGCTCGCGCCGTGCCGCGTTGTTGCGCCGCGAACCCAGCGCGCCCACGTAGAAGGCCGGCGTCTTGAGCGCCTCCATCAGCGCGAGATCGTCCAGCTTGGGATCGTGGGTCAGCGCGATCACGGCCGAGCGCGCGTCGAGCCGCATCGCCAGCACCGTGTCGTCGGGCATGGTCCGCACCACGCGCACGCCGGGCACGTCCCAGGTATCGACATGCTCCTCGCGCGGATCGCAGACAATCACCTGGTAATCGAGGCCGGTGGCGATCCGGCACAGGTAGCGCGACAGTTGCCCCGCGCCGATTACCAGCAACCGATAGCGCGGGCCATGCACCGTGCGCAGATGCGTGCCGTTGAACACCAGGCCGTCGGCCGGCGTCGCCTCGTCGAGCGTGGCCTCGCCGCTGGCCAGCGACAGGGTGCGCGCCACCAGCCGGCCCGCGTCGATCGCCTCGCAGAGTTCGGCGATGCCGCTGGCTGGTGTCAACGGCTCCAGCACCAGCTCGAGCGTGCCGCCGCAGGGCAGGCCGAAGCGATGCGCCTCGTCGGCGCTGATGCCGTAGCGGATCGTCTCCGGGCGCGCATCGGGGGCGATGCCGGCCTCGCGCACGCGCGCCACCAGGTCGTCCTCGATGCAGCCGCCCGATACCGAGCCGACCGCGAGGCCGTCGTCGCGCAGCGCGAGCAGCGCGCCGACCGGCCGCGGCGACGATCCCCACGTGCGCACCACCGTCGCCAGCAGCACGCGCCGGCCGGCCGCGAGCCAGCGGGTGCTGGTGCGCAGCACGTCGAGATCGACGCTGTCCATCAGTGCTCCCCCGCCGTCGCGGCGCGCAGCTTGGCCACCTCGTCGGCCGTCACCGCCGGCGCGTTGTTGTTCCAGCCCGCGCGGATGAAGGTCAGCACGTCGGCGATCTGCTTGTCGTCGAGCTGGTCGGCGAACTGCGGCATCGGATAGGCGGCCGGGATGCCGGCGATCACCAGGTCGCCCGTGCCGTTCAGCGTCACGTTGATCAGCGAGGCCGGATTGTGCTCGAGCAGGTTCGGGTTGCCGGCCAGCGGCGCGAGCAACGGGGCGAAGGCCTTGCCGTCGGTGCCGTGGCAGTGCATGCAGTAGGCCGCGTAGACCGCCGCGCCCGGGTCGCCCGCCGGCCGCTTGAGCGCGTCCACGGTGCGCTGCGGATCGTAGCGATACGGCGGCGCGCCGGTGCCGCCCGCCGCCGGCAGCGATTTCAGGTAGCGCGAGATCGCCCCCAGGTCCTCGTCGCTGAGGTACTGCGTGCTGTGGTTGATCACGTCCGTCATCGCGCCGAAGGCGCTGGCGTGCGCGTTGGCCCCGGTCTTCAGGAACTGCGTGAGCTCGGCCTCGCTCCAGCGGCCCAGGCCGGTATTGCCCTCGCCGGTCAGGTTGGAGGCGAACCAGTTGTCGAGCAGGCCGCCCGTCAGGTACGCGCCGCCGCTCTCGTCGAGCGCCTTCTCCTGGAAGCCGACGCCGCGCGGCGTGTGGCACGAGCCGCAATGGCCGAGCCCCTGCACCAGGTAGGCGCCGCGATTCCAGGCGGCATCCTTGTCCGACTTCGACTGGTAGCGCGCGGTATCGAGGAACACCAGGTTCCAGAGCTTGAGCGGCCAGCGCATGTTGAGCGGCCAGGGGATGTCGGAAGCCTGGTTCGCCTGCGCGACAGGCGCCACGCCGTGCATGAAGTAGGCGTACATCGCGCGCACGTCGTCGTCGCTGACCTTGGCGTAGGACGGATACGGCATCGCCGGGTAGAGGTTGTGGCCGTCCTTGGCCACGCCCTCGCGCAGGGCGCGCGCGAAGTCGGCCTCGCTGTAGCCGCCGATGCCGTGGTTCGCGTCCGGCGTGATGTTGGTGGTGTAGATCGCCCCCATCGGCGTGGTCATCTTCAGTCCGCCCGCGAACGGCTTGCCGTGCGGCGCCGTATGGCAGGCGATGCAGTCGCCGGCGCGCGCCAGGTATTCGCCGCGCGCGACCAGGGCCGCGTCGGCATTGCCGGCGTTGGCTGGGGCATCGGCCGCCGCGGCGACGCCGGCCCACAGACCCAGGCCGCCCAGCGCGGCGACGCCGAACAGGCGGCGCAGTCGATTCGAAATCCTCATTGCTGGCCTCCTCATGCCGTCTTCTGCTTCAGTTGGTTGCCGACCGGCATCTGGTAGAGCCGTCGTCCCGTGGCCGCGTGGATCGCGTTCGACAGGGCCGCCGCGATCGCCGAGGTGCCCGGCTCGCCGATCCCTCCCGGCGCCTCCGCACTCTTGACGATATGCACGTCGATGCGCGGCGTCTGGTTGATGCGCAGCATCCGGTAGTCGGTGAAGTTGCTCTGCTCGACGCGGCCGTCGCGGATCGTGATCTCGCCATAGAGCGCGGCCGTGATGCCGAAGATGATGCCGCCCTGGATCTGCGCCTCGACCGTGTCGGGATTGACCACCATCCCGCAATCGACCACGCAGACCACGCGGTTCACGCGCACCTCGCCGTTGTCGACGCTCACGTCGGCGACCATGCTGAAGAAGCTGCCGAACGCGTGCAGCACCGATACGCCACGGCCCTGGCCGGCCGGCAGCGACTGCCCCCAGCCCGATTCGCGCGCGACGATGTCGAGCACGTTGCGCGCGCGCGGCGTCGGCTCCAGCAGCGAGCGACGATAGGCGACCGGATCGGCCTTGGCGCGCACCGCGAGCTCGTCGATGAAGCTCTCGACCACGAAGGCGCTGCGCGTCGGGCCCACGCCGCGCCAGAAAGCGGTCGGCACGTGGCGCGGTTCCTGGCGCACGTATTCGATGCGCTGGTTGGGAATCGCGTAGGGCAGGTCCGAGGCCACCTCGACAGCGTCCGCATCGACGCCGTTCTTCAGCGAGCCGGGCACGAAGCGCGCCATGATCGAGGAGCCGACGATGCGATGCTGCCAGGCGACCGGCTTGCCGTTCGCGTCGACGCCGGCCGAGATGCGGTCGTAGTAATACGGCCGGTACATGTCGTGGCGGATGTCCTCCTCGCGCGTCCACACCACCTTCACGGGCGCATCCACCTGTTTGCCAACCTTCAGCGCCTGCACGATCATGTCGGTCTCGAGGCGCCGGCCGAAGCCGCCGCCGAGCAGGTGGTTGTGCAGCGTGATCTTGCTGGCGTCGAGCCCCGTCACGCGTTTCGCGGCCTCGATCGCGAAGCCCGGCACCTGGGTGCCGACCCAGATCTCGCAACTTGAGCCGGTCACCTGCACGGTGCAGTTGACCGGCTCCATGGTGGCGTGCGCGAGGAAGGGCTGCTGGTAGATCGAGTCGATGCGCGCGCCGGCCGTGCCGAAGGCCTTGGTGACATCGCCGTCGTTGCGCGCCACCGCGCCCGGCTGCTCGGAAGCACGCGCCAGATCGCCGACGATGTCGGCCATCGACACCTTCGCGCCATCGCCTTCGTGCCATTCGATCACCAGCGCCGAGGCACCGCGCTTGGCGGCCCAGGTATGGTCGCCGACCACTGCCACCGCGTTGTCGAGGCGCACCACCTGGCGCACGCCCGGCACGCGCCTGGCCGCGCTGTCGTCGACGCTGGCGACGGTGCCGCCGAACACGGGGCAGTTGACGATCGCGGCGTACAGCATGCCCGGCAGGCGCACGTCGAGCCCGAACTGCGCGCTGCCGTCGACCTTCTCCGGCGAATCGAGCCGCTTCACGGGCTTGCCGATCAGGGTGAACTTGTCGGGCGTCTTCAGCGCGACCTGGCTCGGCACCGGCAGCTTGGCCGCCGCGTCGACCAGCGAGCCGTAAGGCGCCTGGCGGCCGCTCGCGGCGTGGTGCACGGCGCCGTTGGCGGCCGAGCACGAGGCCGGATCGACCTTCCATTGCTGCGCGGCGGCCGTCACCAGCAGGCTGCGCGCGGTCGCGCCGGCGCGCCGCATCGGCTCCCAGGCGTAGCGGATCGAGGTCGAGCCGCCGGTCAGCTGGCCGCCGCCCAGCAGCGGATCGCCATAGGCCTTGGCGTCGGCCGGCGCGTGGTCGAGCACCACGCTGTCGAGCGGCACTTCCAGCTCCTCGGCGATCAGCATCGGGATCGAGGTATAGACGCCCTGCCCCATCTCGACCTTCGGCATCACCAGCGTGACCTGCCCGGCACGATCGATCCGCACGAAGGCGTTCGGCGCGAACAGGCCGGCCGGCGCCTGGTCGGGCGCGTCTCCGCCGATCACGGATGGGCGGCCCGATTCGCCGGCGGCCGGCACCGCGAAGCCGAGCAGCAGGCCGCCACCGGCAGCGGCGCCCAGCGTGAAGCCCGCCTGCAAGAAGCGCCGGCGCGAGATGCCGGCGCTGCTGTCGGCCGCCTGCTCCGTCTTGTCGGAGGCGCGGCCCGCTTCGATGATTCCCTCGGACATGGTCAGGCCTCCTGAGCGGCCAGCTTGATCGCCGCGCGAATCCGGTTGTAGGTGCCGCAGCGGCAGATGTTGCCGGCCATCGCCGCGTCGATGTCGGCGTCGTTCGGATGCGGGTTGGAGGCGAGCAGCGAGGCCGCCGCCATCACCTGGCCCGACTGGCAATAGCCGCACTGGACCACGTCGATCTTGCGCCAGGCCGCCTGGACCTTGGCGCCGGCCGGCGTCATGCCGACCGCCTCGATGGTGGTGATGTTGCGGCCGGCCACGGCCGCGACAGGCAGTACGCAGGAACGCACGGCCTCGCCGTCGAGGTGCACCGTGCAGGCGCCGCATTGAGCGATGCCGCAGCCGAACTTGGTGCCGGTCAGGCCGACCAGGTCGCGCAGGACCCACAGCAACGGCATGTCGTCGGGCGCGTCGACGGTATGCGACACGCCATTGATATTGAGGGTGGTCATCGAAAGCTCCCGGTTTGTGGGGTTGATTGTGCTTGGAGCGTGGAGCGGGTAAATCAGGCGTCGCAGTCTATCGCGTCGAGCCGCGGCGCGTCATCAGGTAAAGCGGGCGAGGCGCGCGGCTGGGTCAGCGTCGACAGCGCATGCGTCTCGAGTTCGAGCAGCGGCGGCACCACCGCGCGCAGGTAATCGATGAAGGTGCGAACCTTGGCCTCGAGATGGCGCCGCGACGGATACAGCGCATGGATGCCGTGCGAGCGCAGGCGCCAGGCCGGCAGCACGCGCACCAGCGAGCCGTCGCGCAGGCCGTCGAGCGCGGTCGACAACGGCAGCGGCCCGATGCCCATGCCCGAGCGCAGCGCATCGGCCATCGCGTCGGCCACGTTGACGACGAAGGGCCATTGCCGACGTGGCGTGAACGATTCGGAGGACGCCATGCCCTCGAGCTGCCAGCTTCCGGCCGACGCATTCGGCACCATCAACTGCAGGCACACATGATCGTGCAGGTCGGTAACCGTTGCGGGCGCCCCCGAGCGGCGCAGATAGGCGGGCGAGGCGCACAGCACGCTGTAGGTGTTGCCGATGCGCTCGGCGATCAGCGCTGAATCGTCGAGCTGGCTGGCGACCACCACCGCGAGGTCGTAACCTTCGTCGACCAGGTCGGGCATGCGTTGTGCGAGCGTGAGGTCGATCGTGACCTCGGGATAGGTCTCGCGATAACGCGCCAGCCGCGGCAGCAGATAGTGCCGGCCGAAGCCGGAACTCGCGTGTATCCGCAGGCGGCCGCTGGGGCACCGGGCAGCGCCGGACGCTTCGGCTTCGGCATGATCGACCAGCTCGAGAATCTCGCGGCAATGCGCGACGTAGCGCTCGCCCGCTTCGGTCACGGCGATGCGGCGCGTGGTGCGATTCAGCAATCGCACCCGCAGCTGGGTTTCGAGAGACGAGATGGCGCGTGAGACCTGCGGTGTCGCGACATGCGTGGCCTGGGCGGCCTTGGTGAAACTGCCTGTCTCGACGACCTTCACGAACAGGCGCATGTTCTCGAGCGTGGGCATTCGATGTCGCTCCGATCAAGCCTGCCGATGCCCTCGCACCGGCGATGTCGCAAGGGGCTGCGACTCGACCGCCAATCATCGCACAGAGATTGATGAATGGTTTTCATAAGGGCATGCCGAAAACGGTCGAGCGCTATATTCATTAAAATCGTTCGCCCTTGACTGGCGAGGATTAGGCAAAACCGTTGCGCGCGCATCGAAACTCGTCTGTTGAGCAGTATGCATCGAAGACGTGGAATTTCGCCAGTCGCGCGTTCCTTAGTCTTGCTCACAAAAAGATTTTTCCGGCGAAATCCGCCAGCGGGCGCGCTTCGGCTCGATACGCGATGGCGCAGTCTCGTCTATATTTGTCTTACCGAAGCGCTATATCCCTCTATGCATATCCAATCCAGCGGGCTTGCAATGAGGAAATACCAGCGCGGCGGGTGGTGCAGTTGCAGCCTTGCCGTTTGATTGCCTGAGAGCTGAAGGCGCCGCGATGCCAGCGACGCCGGTGGGACGGACACATCGCCCGATGTCGTCCGCGTGTTGCCAGCCGCATCTTTCCACTCAGAAACAAGGATCCATTCATGACTCCAGCCAGCCCGAGATATCGATCGAGATTCGCGACCGCGCTTTTCGATCTGCTCAACCCCATACCGTATGGCCTGTTCGTCGGTACGCTGATCTTCGACATCCTCTATGCCAACACCGCCAATGTGCTTTGGGCAAAGAGCGCGGCCTGGCTCGTCACCATCGGGCTCGTGATCGCGATCATTCCGCGTCTTCTCAACCTCGGCCATGTGTGGTTCGCTTCGCGCCAGGCGGTGCTGCCCGTCGAGCGCCTCGACTTCTGGCTGAACCTGGTCGGCATCGTCGCGGCGATCCTCAATGCCTTCGTGCACAGCCGCGACGCCTACGCGATCGTGCCCGAGAACGTGATCCTCTCGGTGATCACGGTCGCGCTGCTCGGCATCGCCCAGTTGATGCTCGCCGGCAACAAGTTCGTCGTGAAGGGAGGCAGCCATGAATAAGCCGGTTTGGGGAGGCGTCCTCACGATCGCCGTCGCGATGCTGTTCAGTGCCTGCAGCGAGAAGGCGAAGTACGATCCCGAGCACCAGGCCGGCTCGAATCCGCCGCTGCCGAGCGCGCAGAACTTCATGGTGCCGCCGATGCAGGTGCCCGAAGGCGTGGGCTGGAAGGACGGGCAGACGCCCAAGGTGGCGGCGGGGCTGAAGATCGAGAAGATCGCCTCGGGCCTCAAGCATCCGCGACAGGTCTATGTGCTGCCGAACCAGGATGTGCTGGTGGTCGAGTCGAGCAGCCCGAAGACGGAGCCCGTCACCACGCCGAAGCAGTTGATCGCCGGGATGGTGACGAGCCGCTCGGGCAAGGGCGCCAAGGGCGGCAACCGGGTCACGCTGCTGCGCAAGAAGGCGAACGGCAGCGGCGAATGGGATCAGTACGTGCTCATCGACAAGCTCAATTCGCCGTTCGGCGTGCAGTTGATCGGCGATACGCTCTATGTCGCCGATACCGATGCGCTGCTGAAATTCCCGTATGCGACGGGCGAGACCAGGATCAGCGCGCCTCCTGTCGAACTGGCCGATCTGCCCAGCACCATCAACCATCACTGGACCAAGTCGCTGCTGGCGAGCCCCGACGGCAAGAAGCTCTATGTCGGCGTCGGCTCGAACAGCAATATCGGCGAGAACGGGCTCGATGTCGAATATCGGCGCGCGGTGATCCTGGAGGTCGATGTCGCGTCGGGCGCGAGCCGCATCTACGCATCCGGCGTGCGCAATCCGACCGGCCTGCAATGGGAGCCGAAGACCGGCAAGCTGTGGGCGATTGCGAACGAGCGCGACGAAATCGGTGCCGACCTGGTGCCGGATTACCTGACCTCGATCCAGGACGGCGGGTTCTACGGCTGGCCCTACAGCTATTACGGGCAGCACGTCGACTCGCGCGTGAAGCAGCAGCGCCCGGACCTGGTCGCGAAAGCGATCAGCCCCGACTACGCGATTGGCTCGCACGTCGCCCCGCTCGGCTTGTGGTTCTATACCGGCAACAACCTGCCGGCCGAGTATCGCGGCGGCGCCTTCATCGGCGAGCACGGCAGTTGGGATCGCTCGCCGCTGAGCGGTTACGCGGTCGTCTACGTGCCCTTCGAGAACGGCAAGCCGAGCGGCGCGCCGAAGCCGGTGGTCACGGGCTTCGCGTCCGACGACGAAAAGCAGTTGTACGGCGCGCCGGTGGGCGTCACGCAGGATGGCAACGGCGGCTTGATCATCGCCGACGATGTCGGCGACGCGGTCTGGCGTGTGACGCGGGCAGGCAATTGAGGGATTGAGCACTGGCACGATGCGATGGCGCGCGAGCGGTTGCGCCGCCATCGCATCCCTGCTGGCGAGTCGATAGAATCGGAACCGCGGTCAGGATCCCGGCCGATGCGAGTTGGCGAAGTCGACGATATGCCGGGCCACGCCCGACGGGTCGTCCTCCATCAGGCAATGCCCGCAAGCGTCGAGCACGTTCAGCACCGCGCCCGGAATATCCGATTGCAGGCGATAGGCGTAGTCGAGTGGTTGCCATTCGTCTTGCGCACCCCACAGGATCTGCACGGGCAAGGCGAGCTTCGGCAGCCGTTCGCCGAAATCCGCCGTGTAGCGGGAGTCGTAGTGAGCGACCTGGTTGCGATAGAACCCGCTCTGGCCGATCACGCCGCTGATTGGCTTCAGGTAGCACGCCAGCAGTTCACCTGTCATGCGCGACTTGTCGTGCACTGCCATCTTCAATTGCCGTGTCATCAGCTCGCGGTGACGCTCGGCATCGACTCGCGCGAAACGCTGGTAATCATCGCGGAACTCGCGCCAGGTCGGCGACGGCCAGGAATCGTAGCCCGGCGCATCGGCGATCGTCAGGGAGCGTAAGCGCTCGCCGGCGTTCATCGCATACAGCAGCGCGGCGACACCGCCGATATCGTGACCGACGAGATGCACCGCGTCGAGCGACCAATGCTCGAGCAGGCGCTGGAGCACGCGTGCCTGCTCGGCCACCGACGTGTCCGCGTCGACCGGACATTCGGATTCACCGAAGCCAAGCAGGTCGAACCAGTGGACGCTGAACCCCGCATCGCGACAGGCGGGAATCACGTTGCGCCAGACGATCGAATGCGCGGGCGTGCCATGGACCAGCACCAGGGGCGGCCCTTCGCCGACATGGCCGGTGGCAATTCGACGGCCGTCGATCAGGACATCGGCGCGGGCCAGGTTCCAGGGGGATGTCATCGTGGATTTCCTTGATTGGCAACTGTCGATCCAGTCTATGGAGCCTCTGCAAATGACGCCAATGACATCTACTATGAATAAATCGCAACTTTTGTCATGGATCTGTCGAGATGAGTGCTCCGAACCAGCGTCTGTCGATCGATACGCTACGGACCTTGCGCACTGTGGTGGATACCGGCAGCGCGACGGCCGCCGCGGATCGCCTGAACCTGAGCCAATCCGCCGTGAGCTGGAAGATCAAGCGCCTCGAGGCGCAGCTCGGCAGGACGCTGCTGCGCAGGGACGGGCGCCGACTAGTCGCGACGGCCGATGGCGAGGCGCTGCTTGCCCACGCTCGCCGCATTCTCGACGCACATGACGATGCGCTCGCCTATTTCGCGCCGTCGAGGCTGAAGGGGCGTGTTCGTCTTGGTGTGCCGGAGCAGGTCGGGCTGGATCGGGTCGCTCCCTTGCTCGCGGAGTTTTCGCGCCGACATCCGCGTACCACGGTGCAGCTCAGCGTGATGCAGAGTCCGGCGCTACGGGACGCGTTGGCGCAGGACACGCTCGATCTTGCCGTGCACCAGGATTATCTCGATCGCATCACCAGCGCTGATACGCCGCTTTGGCGGGAGTCGCTGCATTGGTGCACCTCGGCGGCCACACCGTTGGCAGTCGCCAAGTCGATTCCGCTGGTGACATTCGGCACGGGATGCCATTACGGCTGGCTGGCCCAGGCGACCTTGCGCGAGGCCGGCATGGATCATCGCATCGTGGCGGAAACGCCATCGCTTGCCGGCATACAGAGCGCGATCGGATCGGGGCTCGGTTTCGGGATCCTGAACGACCGGGCGATCAGCAACGATGTGATGACGGCAGCTGAACTGGAGCGTCGCTTTCCGCTGCCGGACGTTGTCCACGCATTGAGATACGGGAAACGGGCGCGCGATGCCGCATTACGAGCACTGCACGAAGCGCTGCAGGGGATGTTGGGAAGTATTGCCGCTTGATTTTCTGGCGGCTGAAAAAGACAAAACCCCCGCTGCCTTGAGGCAACGGGGGTTGTCATGAAGGGAAGCCTGACGATTACCTACTTTCACACGGGCAATCCGCACTATCATCGGCGTGGAGTCGTTTCACGGTCCTGTTCGGGATGGGAAGGGGTGGTACCGACTCGCTATGGTCATCAGGCTAAAGGGGTTGTCGCGTCGCTATGAGCGCCACGACCAATCTCGAAGAAGTAGTAATGGGGTTGTGTGTATCAGCACACGAGACTCCATCTGTATGACCTGTCGCGCTCCAAGATCCTGAGCTGGGCTCAGGACGGGATGGCCGCGGTGCCTTGGCACCTGCGAACATCGGCGCAGACTGGTTATAGGATCAAGCCTTACGGGCAATTAGTATCAGTTAGCTGAACGCATTACTGCGCTTACACACCTGACCTATCAACGTCCTGGTCTCGAACGACCCTTCAAGGAGGTCAAGCCTCCAGGGATATCTCATCTTAAGGCGAGTTTCCCGCTTAGATGCTTTCAGCGGTTATCTCTTCCGAACATAGCTACCCGGCGATGCCACTGGCGTGACAACCGGTACACCAGAGGTTCGTCCACTCCGGTCCTCTCGTACTAGGAGCAGCCCCCTTCAAATATCCAACGCCCACGGCAGATAGGGACCAAACTGTCTCACGACGTTTTAAACCCAGCTCACGTACCTCTTTAAATGGCGAACAGCCATACCCTTGGGACCGGCTACAGCCCCAGGATGAGATGAGCCGACATCGAGGTGCCAAACACCGCCGTCGATATGAACTCTTGGGCGGTATCAGCCTGTTATCCCCAGAGTACCTTTTATCCGTTGAGCGATGGCCCTTCCATACAGAACCACCGGATCACTATGACCTGCTTTCGCACCTGCTCGACTTGTCGGTCTCGCAGTTAAGCACGCTTATGCCATTGCACTATCAGCACGATTTCCGACCGTACCTAGCGTACCTTCGTACTCCTCCGTTACACTTTGGGAGGAGACCGCCCCAGTCAAACTGCCTACCATGCACTGTCCCCGACCCGGATCACGGGCCAAGGTTAGAACCTCAAACAAACCAGGGTGGTATTTCAAGGACGGCTCCACCGAAACTAGCGTTCCGGTTTCATAGCCTCCCACCTATCCTACACAGATCGGTTCAAAGTCCAATGCAAAGCTACAGTAAAGGTTCATGGGGTCTTTCCGTCTAGCCGCGGGGAGATTGCATCATCACAAACACTTCAACTTCGCTGAGTCTCGGGAGGAGACAGTGTGGCCATCGTTACGCCATTCGTGCAGGTCGGAACTTACCCGACAAGGAATTTCGCTACCTTAGGACCGTTATAGTTACGGCCGCCGTTTACCGGGACTTCAATCAAGAGCTTGCACCCCATCATTTAATCTTCCGGCACCGGGCAGGCGTCACACCCTATACGTCCACTTTCGTGTTTGCAGAGTGCTGTGTTTTTATTAAACAGTCGCAGCCACCAGTTTATTGCAACCCCTTCACCCTTCTGGCGCAGGCCAGTCAAGCTACAGGGGCGTACCTTATCCCGAAGTTACGGTACCAATTTGCCGAGTTCCTTCTCCCGAGTTCTCTCAAGCGCCTTAGAATACTCATCTCGCCCACCTGTGTCGGTTTGCGGTACGGTCACTGTTAAACTGAAGCTTAGAGGCTTTTCTTGGAACCACTTCCAATTGCTTCGCTTCCTAAGAAGCTCGCGCCACGCCCTTGAATTCTGCACCCGGATTTGCCTAAGTGCCTTCTCCAACGCAGCGACCGGGACTTCCAACACCCGGACAACCTTCCGCGATCCGTCCCCCCATCGCATTTAACAATGGTGCAGGAATATTGACCTGCTTCCCATCAGCTACGCATTTCTGCCTCGCCTTAGGGGCCGACTCACCCTACGCCGATGAACGTTGCGTAGGAAACCTTGGGCTTACGGCGAGGGGGCCTTTCACCCCCTTTATCGCTACTCATGTCAGCATTCGCACTTCCGATACCTCCAGCACACTTTACAATGCACCTTCGCAGGCTTACGGAACGCTCTCCTACCATGCATATAAATATGCATCCGCAGCTTCGGTATATAGCTTAGCCCCGTTACATCTTCCGCGCAGGACGACTCGATCAGTGAGCTATTACGCTTTCTTTAAAGGGTGGCTGCTTCTAAGCCAACCTCCTGACTGTTTTAGCCTTCCCACTTCGTTTCCCACTTAGCTATATTTGGGGACCTTAGCTGGCGGTCTGGGTTGTTTCCCTCTTGACACCGGACGTTAGCACCCGATGTCTGTCTCCCGTGATTGCACTCTTCGGTATTCGGAGTTTGCTATGGCGGGGTAATCCGCAATGGACCCCCCAACCATGACAGTGCTCTACCCCCGAAGGTGAGACACGAGGCACTACCTAAATAGTTTTCGGAGAGAACCAGCTATTTCCAAGTTTGTTTAGCCTTTCACCCCTATCCACAGCTCATCCCCTAACTTTTCAACGTTAGTGGGTTCGGACCTCCAGTACGTGTTACCGCACCTTCATCCTGGCCATGGATAGATCACTTGGTTTCGGGTCTACGCCCAGCAACTGAACGCCCTATTCGGACTCGCTTTCGCTACGCCTGCCCTATTCGGTTAAGCTTGCTACTGAACGTAAGTCGCTGACCCATTATACAAAAGGTACGCCGTCACCCCTTACGAGGCTCCGACTGTTTGTATGCATGCGGTTTCAGGATCTATTTCACTCCCCTCCCGGGGTTCTTTTCGCCTTTCCCTCACGGTACTGGTTCACTATCGGTCGATCACGAGTATTTAGCCTTGGAGGATGGTCCCCCCATCTTCAGACAGGATTTCACGTGTCCCGCCCTACTTGTCGTACACCTAGTTCTTTCATACTGTTTTCGTCTACAGGGCTATCACCTGCTATGGCCGCACTTTCCAGAGCGTTCGACTAACAATACAAATAAAGAGTACAGGCTCTTCCCATTTCGCTCGCCACTACTTTGGGAATCTCGGTTGATTTCTTTTCCTGCGGTTACTTAGATGTTTCAGTTCACCGCGTTCGCTTCACATAGCCTATGTATTCAGCTATGGATACTCCAAAAGGAGTGGGTTTCCCCATTCGGACATCTACGGATCAAAGCTCGTTTGCCAGCTCCCCGTAGCTTTTCGCAGGCTACCGCGTCCTTCATCGCCTGTGATCGCCAAGGCATCCACCACATGCACTTGTTCGCTTGACCCTATAACGAGTCTGTCTCGCTTTCGCTTGACAGGCCGCTACAGGTTGAGTTCTCGCATTTGTGCCGTATTCCAATTGAGCCGAACATGAAGTTCGAATCATCTTGAGATACATCGATACAATCACAACCCGGATAGTTTCCACGCCCATCTCAATAGACGCTTCCGCTATCCAAATTACTACTTCTTCTAGATTGTTAAAGAACGACAGCCGATATCTTTCAATATCCTCTGACTGGCTCAATCGCCAATGACAAAGACTCGAGTCAACTGACCCGAACGTTTGTCATTGAAGATTGGTGGAGGCAGACGGGATCGAACCGACGACCCCCTGCTTGCAAAGCAGGTGCTCTCCCAGCTGAGCTATGCCCCCATACAGAGACGTCTCAGGTTTCTACCGCCAGACAATTGGTGGGTCTGGTTGGATTCGAACCAACGACCCCCGCCTTATCAAGACGGTGCTCTAACCGACTGAGCTACAGACCCCTGAGTCTGTCTTGATTTACAGCCGATAAGCGTGAACGCTCAACTTTCGCGGTATTAGCTCGAGAAAGGAGGTGATCCAGCCGCACCTTCCGATACGGCTACCTTGTTACGACTTCACCCCAGTCATGAATCCTACCGTGGTGACCGTCCTCCTTGCGGTTAGACTAGCCACTTCTGGTAAAACCCACTCCCATGGTGTGACGGGCGGTGTGTACAAGACCCGGGAACGTATTCACCGCGGCATGCTGATCCGCGATTACTAGCGATTCCAGCTTCATGCACTCGAGTTGCAGAGTGCAATCCGGACTACGATCGGTTTTCTGGGATTAGCTCCCCCTCGCGGGTTGGCGACCCTCTGTTCCGACCATTGTATGACGTGTGAAGCCCTACCCATAAGGGCCATGAGGACTTGACGTCATCCCCACCTTCCTCCGGTTTGTCACCGGCAGTCTCCCTAGAGTGCTCTTGCGTAGCAACTAAGGACAAGGGTTGCGCTCGTTGCGGGACTTAACCCAACATCTCACGACACGAGCTGACGACAGCCATGCAGCACCTGTGTATCGGTTCTCTTTCGAGCACTCCCAGATCTCTCTAGGATTCCGACCATGTCAAGGGTAGGTAAGGTTTTTCGCGTTGCATCGAATTAATCCACATCATCCACCGCTTGTGCGGGTCCCCGTCAATTCCTTTGAGTTTTAATCTTGCGACCGTACTCCCCAGGCGGTCAACTTCACGCGTTAGCTACGTTACTAAGGAAATGAATCCCCAACAACTAGTTGACATCGTTTAGGGCGTGGACTACCAGGGTATCTAATCCTGTTTGCTCCCCACGCTTTCGTGCATGAGCGTCAGTATTGGCCCAGGGGGCTGCCTTCGCCATCGGTATTCCTCCACATCTCTACGCATTTCACTGCTACACGTGGAATTCTACCCCCCTCTGCCATACTCTAGCTTGCCAGTCACCAATGCAGTTCCCAGGTTGAGCCCGGGGATTTCACATCGGTCTTAACAAACCGCCTGCGCACGCTTTACGCCCAGTAATTCCGATTAACGCTCGCACCCTACGTATTACCGCGGCTGCTGGCACGTAGTTAGCCGGTGCTTATTCTTCCGGTACCGTCATCCCCGAAGGATATTAGCCCTCAGGATTTCTTTCCGGACAAAAGTGCTTTACAACCCGAAGGCCTTCTTCACACACGCGGCATTGCTGGATCAGGCTTTCGCCCATTGTCCAAAATTCCCCACTGCTGCCTCCCGTAGGAGTCTGGGCCGTGTCTCAGTCCCAGTGTGGCTGGTCGTCCTCTCAGACCAGCTACTGATCGTCGCCTTGGTGGGCCTTTACCCCACCAACTAGCTAATCAGCCATCGGCCAACCCTATAGCGCGAGGCCCGAAGGTCCCCCGCTTTCATCCGTGGATCGTATGCGGTATTAATCCGGCTTTCGCCGGGCTATCCCCCACTACAGGACATGTTCCGATGTATTACTCACCCGTTCGCCACTCGCCACCAGGTGCAAGCACCCGTGCTGCCGTTCGACTTGCATGTGTAAGGCATGCCGCCAGCGTTCAATCTGAGCCAGGATCAAACTCTTCAGTTCAATACCTGTTACTGTTTTCGGTTCTAATGAACCGGTCGCTCACTCAAAGCTGACAGGTTAATGAATTGCTTCACAAACCTGACTTACTTTTGTGTGAGACTCTTGATACTTTTGCTGACCTGATCCGGAGATCAGGACCGCTGCCATCAAGCGTCCACACTTATCGGCTGTAGATTTTTAAAGAGCGTATCTGCGAAGCAACTTGGTTTCTTCAGCAGCGCTGCGTTTTCAGCAGCAGAGAAGCGAGATTATGATCAACATTTCGCAGCGCGTCAACTACTTTTTTCAGCGCCGCGATCAACTCACTGCGTCGATCACTTCTCAGCTAAACGAGCCAGCTGCCGATCCAACCTAGCGCTCAACCCATCCAACCTTGCTTCCTCTTTCGCACCGCGTTTCCGTTAGCGCGAAAGAGGCGTGATTCTAAGCAGCCCATCGCCTTCCTGCAAGCGTTTTCGCAAAGAAAATGCATGAAGGGCGCCGCTCGCGCGGCGTCCTTCATGGCAACTCGTTGATACCAAAAGAAGAAACGCGAAATTCGGTTGCTCACGCAACCAACATCACCCTCACCGACCTGCCGTCGCGCCCTCATAGAAGCGCGCGAGATCGTTCTTCATCGCATGCAAGGCAGCATCGTCGAGGTAGATCATGTGCCCCGTAGGGTAGTAGCGCAGTTCGAGGTTCGGACGCAGCGACTTGTCGAGCCCGAGATGCGACAGCGCATATTCAGTGGCATAGAACGGCGTCGCCAGATCGAAATAGCCGTTCAGCGACATCACCCGCAGCTTCGGGTTCTGCCGCATCGCCTCGGCGAGATCACCGGCGGCATAGGGCACCGCCAGTTGCTCGCCCCACCATTCGCGATGCTTCCAATCCCATTGCCGCAAGGCGGCATCGTTGAAAACGCGATAGCGGTCGTTCGGCCGGTAGTCGAGATCCTGCGCCAGATGTCGATGCAGCGCCGCGTCGAATACGCTGGAGATGCTGGTCGCCGATGCATCGAAATCGCCATGCTCACCCGCATCGTCGTAGTCGATACCCTTGAAGCGCGCATCGTAGCGCCCCAGATTACGCGACTCGCCGCGCAGCAACTGCTTGCGGAACCGCGACGGCCCGATGCGCAGCCGCGCCTCCTTTATATATGACACGTCGAGTCCCGTATAAGCGGCGATGCGCGCCGCGATCGCATCGCGCTCGGCATCGGGCAAGGCATCCCCCTGCGCGAGCGCCTGCTTATAAGGGCCGCGCGCGAAGGCACGAACTTCGTCGAGAAACGCGGGCAGGTTCGGCGGCCTGGGCGAAAGGCGATCGTGATACCAGGCGACAGCGGCGAAGCTCGGCAAATAGCTTTCGCTTTCGAAATCCGAACCTGGCGAGAACGCCGCCGAATCGAGCACCGACGACATCAGGATCACCCCGTTCAAGGCGATGTTGCTCCGATCGTTCAGGCGATACGCCAGCATCGCCGCGCGCGCCGTGCCATAGGATTCGCCGAGCAGGTACTTCGGCGAATCCCAGCGCTGGTACACCGTCAGGTAGCGCTCGATGAAATGATCGAAGGCATCGAGATCGCTGTCGACGCCCCAGAAATTCTTCCCGGTCGCATGGCCGACCGCGCGCGAGAAGCCGGCGCCCACCGCGTCGATGAAGACCAGGTCGGTCTGTGCCAGCAGGCTGTCGGGATTGTCGGCGAGATCGTAGGGCGCGGGTCCGCTGATATCGGGGCTGGCCGTGCGTGCGCGCTTCGGGCCGAACGAGCCCATCATCAGGAACATGGTGCCGGCGCCGGGGCCGCCGTTGAACAGGAAGGTGACCGGCCGCTGCGAGGCGCGCCGGCCATTCGCCGTGTATGCAATATAGAAGACGCTGGCCGTGGCCTGCCCCGCATCGTCGCGCAGCAGCAGGTTGCCTGCCGTCGCGGTGTAGTCGATGGCGCGGCCATCGAGCCGGATCGAGTGGCGCGTCACGGCGCTGGTTTCGGGCGGCACCGGAATGAACTCGCCGCCGCCATTCGGCGCGCGATGCGCATCGGCGCCTGCGTTCGCGCTGTCGTCGGCGGACGGACGGCCCGTCGTCGCCGAAGCAGGTGAAACAGCCGAAGCGACCGAGGCAGACGCCGCCCCCTTCGAAGAAGCCACCGCCCGCGCCTGCACCTCGCTGGCCGGCACCGCGGCCGGCTCGGCCGCCCGCGCCCATCCTCCCGCCGACATCGCGACGAGCCACCCCAGACAGCACAACGATGCATTCAGACGAAGCGGCATGACATCCTCGATCGAGACGGCGCGCGTGACGGTCTGCGGATTGTCGGCAGATCGTGCCCGGGCGTCAACGCGAAGCCGTCGCCCTCGAAACAAAACGGGCGAGCCACCCGGCCCGCCCGTTCCTGATCCAGCCGCCGCCCCGCTCAGCCGCGCCGCCAGACCCGCACCAGCAGCGCCCCGATCGAGCTCAGCACCGCCATCGCGACCACCGCCGTCCAGCCCCACTGCGCGAACAGCAGGGTGCCGATCGCGGCGCCCGTCGACATGCCGATGAACATGCCGACGAACAGCACCGCATTGAGGCGGCTGCGCGAAGCCGGATCGATGCCGTAGACGATGGTCTGGTGCGCGATCAGGGTCGACTGGAAGCCGAGATCGAAACCGACCGTGGCCAGCGCGATCAGGGCGAGCTGCGCCGACACCGACAGCCAGGGCGCCAGCCACATCGCCGCGAACGAGACGGTGGCGATCGCGATTCCGAGCCGGGTGACGAACTCCGGCCCGCGCCGGTCCGCGAGCCGCCCGGCCAGCGGCGCGGCCAGTGCCCCGGCCGCGCCGGCCAGGCCGAAGGCGCCGGCCACGGCGCTGCCGAGATGGAAGGGCGCGCCATGCAGCATCACCGCGAGCGTGGTCCAGAACGCGCTGAAGCCGAGCGCCAGGATGCCCTGGGCGAAGGCCGCCCGGCGCAGCGCCGGGTGCCGGCGCCACAGGCCGCCGAGCGAGGCGATCAGCTCGCGATACGGCATCTGCGTGGTGGGCCGGAAGCTCGGCAGCCCGCGCGCGGCAGCCAGACCGATGGCGGCCACGCTCGCCGCCGCGATCACGAAGGTGGCGCGCCAGCCGAGGCTGCCGGCCACCACGCCGGCCACCACCCGCGACAACAGGATCCCCAGCAGCAAGCCCGTCATCACGGTGCCGACCACCTTGCCGCGATGCGCATCGGGCGCGAGCGTGGCCGCCGCCGGCACCACGTCCTGGGCGAGCGTAGCCGCCAGCCCGACCGCGAAGCTCGCCGCCAGCAGGAAGCCGATCGACGGCGAGATCGCGGCCAGCAGCAGCGCGGCCACCAGCACGCCGGCCTTCACCAGGATCACGCGGCGCCGGTCGAAGCGGTCGCCGAGCGGCGCCAGCAGCAGGATGCCGATCGCATAACCGAGCTGGGTGAGCGTCGGCACCAGGCCGACCATGCGGGCCGAGGCGCCGATGTCCGGCCCCAGCACGCCGAGCATCGGCTGGCTGTAATAGAGCGGCGCCACGCCGAGCCCGGCGGCGGCCGCCAGCAGCAGCACCAGGCGCGGCGTCAGCAGGGCATGCAGCGCCTGCGCACCGGCGGGCGCAGCCGAAGCCGCGCCCGGCCGGGATCCATGGAGCGGCGCTGGATCGGCCAGCACGGCCTCGCGCGCGGCATTGTCGAAGTCAGGGGTCGAACTCATCTTGCGGTGTCCATCGGTATCGAATCAGCAAGCCGCGAGTGTGAAGGCAGCGGCGCGGGCCTGGTAGTGGCACCGCCCGCACATTTGTTATACGCTCTGCGCATGATCGCCAAACTGCCCACCACGCCTGCCTCTGGCGGAAATCGCCGGCTTCCGGAAGTATCTCCCGGTGATGCCGGCTATCGTTTCCAGCTTATGGAGACCTTCGTGCGTATAGTCGAATCGGGCAGCCTGTCCGCCGCCGCGGCCCTGCTCCGGACCACCCAGCCCACCGTCAGCCGTCGCCTGCAGGCGCTCGAGCGTTCGCTCGGCGTGCGCCTTCTGCAGCGCTCGACCCACTCGATGCGGCTGACCGTCGACGGCGAACGCGCCTTCAAGCGCGCCAAGGAGCTGCTGGCGAGCTGGGCCTCGTTCGAGGCCGACCTGCGCGGCGCGCAGCAGGAGCCGGAAGGCCATCTGCGCGTGACGGTGCCGCACGCCTTCGGCCAGCAGATCTTCGTCGGGCCGCTGATCGGCTTCCTGCGCGAGCACCCGCGCGTGAGCGTCGAATGGCTGCTGCAGGACGAGGTGCACGACTTCATCGGCACCGGCATCGACTGCGCGATCCAGATCGGCGAGGTGACCGATCCATCGGTGGTGGCGATCCGGATCGCCGACGTGGCGCGCTTCGTGGTCGCCGCGCCCTCGATGTTCGAGGACGGCAGGATCCCTGCCACGCCCGAGGAACTCGCCGCGCTCGACTGGCTCTCGCTGCGCACCTACTACCGCAACGAGGTGGTGCTCCGGCACCGGCGCAGCGGCGAGACGCAGCGCTTCACGATCCAGCCGCGCGTGAGCACCGACAACCTGTTCGCGCTGCGCTCGGCGGCGCTGCACGGCATGGGCGTGGGCATCGGCTCGTCCTGGCTGCTCGCCGAGGAACTCGAGGCCGGCCGCCTGGTGCGCGTCGCGCCCGATTGGGAGGCCGCGCCGCTGCCGGTATTCCTGGTCTATCCGCACGCGCAGTTCTACCCGTCCCGGCTGCTGCGCTTCGTGGCGACCATGCGCGAAGCGGTGCCGAAACTGGTCGGCGATCCGCTGCGATTCGGCTAGGCCAGCCCGCGCCGGCCACCTCGCGGGCACGCATTCCCGCGTGCCCCGCATGCCGACCAGTCCACCTCCAGGCCGCTCCCCCACCAATCCGCAACGATTCCTCCGATTGCTGCACGCGCCGCCGGGCACGTATCGCGGCGCTTCGGATTCCCTGCCCGGGATTCGGCAGTCCGGCAGACCGATCGCCCCTCGCGATGATGCAATCCCCGCCACCGGTTGCGCATGCAAGCATGCCGGCCGGGCCCCGCCAGCCACACCCCCTACTTCTCGAGGAATCTCATGGGCATCACACGTCGTTCGATTCTCAAAACCGGCGTTGCGGCAGCGGCCGTCGGCGCGCTCGATGCGCGCGGCCTGACGCGCGCGCTGGCCGCCACGCAGCGCGCGGCCGTCAGCGGCGCCGGCGACGTGGTCGGCAAGGTGACGGTCGGCTACCAGGGCTGGTTCGCGGCGATCGGCGACGGCGCGCCGATCAACGGCTGGTGGCACTGGGCCGGCAACTGGTCGCAAGCGCCCTCGCCGAGCAACAACGCGATCAAGGCCTGGCCCGACATGCGCGGCTACGCGCACGGCTACCAGAGCGCCTTCAGCCCGCTCAACAGCGGCGCGCCGGCCACGCTGTTCTCGCAATACGACCTCGACACGGTGAACCGGCAGTTCAGCTGGATGCAGGCCAACGAGATCGACACGGTCGCGCTGCAGCGCTTCAACCCGTTCTCGGGCGAGGGCGCCACGCGCGACGTGGCGGCCGCGCATGTGCGGCAGGCCGCCGAAACCTACGGCCGCAAGTTCTACATCATGTACGACGTGTCCGGCTGGACCGCCATGCAGACCCAGATCAAGCAGGACTGGACCTCGAAGATGTCGCAGTACATCGCCTCGCCGGCCTATGCGCGCCAGAACGGCAAGCCGGTGGTCTGCATCTGGGGCTTCGGCTTCGACGACGTGAACCACCCGTTCGACGCCGCCGCCTGCGCCGACGTGATCCAGTGGTTCAAGGCCCAGGGCTGCTACGTGATCGGCGGCGTGCCGACCCGCTGGCGCACCGGCGATTCGGTGCGGCCGAACTTCCTCGACGTGTTCCACCAGTTCGACATGATCTCGCCGTGGATGATCGGCGCGATCGGCTCGATCGCCGAGGCCAATGCCTTCGCGGTGGAAGTGGCGGCCGCCGACAAGGCCGACTGCGACGCGCACGGCATCGACTACCAGCCCTGCGTGATGCCGGGCGACCTGTCGATCCGCCAGCGCGCGCACGGCAACTACATGTGGCGGCAGCTCTACAACCTGGTGAACCTCGGCGTGGCGGGCCTCTACATCTCGATGTTCGACGAGTACAACGAGGGCAACCAGATCCTCAACACCGCCGCCACTCAGCAGGACGTGCCCGCCGGCTCGGGCTTCCTGAGCCTGGACGAGGACGGCACGCCCTGCTCGTCCGACTACTACATGCGTCTGACGCGCGACGGCGGCCGCATGCTGAAGGGCTCGCTCGGCCTGACCCAGGTGCGCCCGACCGCGCCGGTGCTGAACAGCACAGTCGGTCTCGCGACCGTGGTCAGCCTGCGCTCGCGCACCAACAACCTGTATGTGACGGCCGAGAACGCCGGCGCGCAGGCGCTGATCGCCAACCGCCAGGCGGTCGGCCAATGGGAGCAGTTCGACCTGGTGAATGCCGGCAACGGCGCGGTGGCGTTGCGCTCGCATGCCAACGGCCTGTACGTGACGGCCGACAATGCCGGCGCCGCGCCGCTGATCGCCAACCGCAGCGCGGTCGGCCCCTGGGAGACCTTCGACCTGATCGTGCAGCCCTTCACGGGCGCGGCGGTGGCCCTGCGCGCGCATGCCAACGGCAAGTACGTGAGCGCCACCAACTCGGGCCAGGGCCAGTTGATCGCCACCGCCACCCAGGTCGGCGGCTGGGAGCAGTTCGACCTGCTGGTGTCCTGATCGCGCGCTCGGCTCGACCAGGCCGAGCCGCCCGCGTATGCGCCACCGACCCGGCGCATACGCGGCAAGCGGGCCTCAGCCCTTCACCAGCCCGCCGTCGACGATCAGGTTCTGCCCCGTCACGGCACGCGCCCAGGGCGAGAGGAAGAACAGCACCGCGTCGGCGAATTCCTCGGGCGTGGTCACGCGGCGCAGCGGCGTGAAGCCGGCGATCATGTCGAACACCGTCTCGGGCGTGGCGCGGCTCGCGTCCGTGGTGCGCAGCAGGCCGCCCGACACCATGTTGACGGTGATGCCGTGCGGGCCCAGGTCGTTGGATGCCGTGCGCGTCAGCGACAGCAGCGCGGCCTTCGAGGCCGTGTAGTCGTGATAGGGCACCACCGGGTTCTGGAACAGGTTGGTGCCGACATTGACGATGCGGCCGAAGCCTCGCTCGCGCATGCCGGGCACGGCGGCCTGCATGGTGTTCAGCGCGCCCTTGACCGCGCTCTCCAGTTGCTGCTGCATGCGCTGCCAGGAAAGCTGCTCGAGCGTCGGCCGCGCATCGCCGTCGAAGCGGAAGCTGGCCAGCGCGTTGTTGATCACCGACGCCACCGGCTGGCCGGTGCGCGCCCGGGCCGCCTCGAACATCCGGCCCACCTCGCCCGCATCGGTGACATCGGCGCGCAGCGCGATCGCTTGCGGGCCGAGCTCGGCCACCAGCGCATTCGCGGCCGATTCGCTATGCAGGTAGTTGACGATCACCGACGCGCCCTCGCGCGCCAGCGCCCGGGAGATCGAGGCGCCGAGCCCGCGCGCGCCACCGGTGACGAGCACCCATTGTTCGGACAGTTTCATTCGCGACGTCTCCGCATCGGAAAAGCGCGATTATGGCGCGCCGCCGCGAACGGCGACGTCTCGTGCCCGCCCGGGACGATCGGCGGCGGCGCTCAGGCCGCCGCGCCGCGCTGCGCCACCCAGGCCGCGAAATCGTCGACGATCGCCTCGCTGAGCTGATGGCCGACCGGGTAGCGATGCACGCGATGCGGCACGCCCAGCTCGTCGAGCATCGCATCGGCGCGCTCCGCCCACGATACCGGCAGCTTGTCGTCGTATTCGCCGTGGGCGATGAAGGCGTCGAGCCCCGCCAGCGCCTCGCGCGGCGCCAGGTGCTCGGCGATCTCCGGCAGGATCCGCCCGCTCAGGATCGCGAAGCCGCGCACCGCGTCCGGCGCGCTCAGGCCGACGCTCGCGCTCATGATGCCGCCCTGGCTGAAGCCGCCGATCAGCGTCGGCAGCGGCGCCGCGCCGTCGGCCTGGCGCAGCGCGCGGCCCAGGCCGATCAACTGCTGCCGGCTCGCCTCGGCCTGGGCCGCGTCGATCGACGGGCCGTTCGGCCCGAAGCGCACGTGGAACCACGCGTATTGATCCGGGCCCAGCGTCAGCGGCCCGCGCACGAAGGCGATCTCGAGGCGCGGGTCGAGCGCCTCGGCCACCGCCAGCAGATTGGTTTCGTTGCCGCCCACGCCATGCAGCAGCAACAGCCGCGCCAGCGGCACGCCGGCGGCCGGGCGCGGTCGGAAGACGAGCGGCGAGCCCGGCACCTGGGTCAGGGATGAGGTCATCGGGGATGGCTCCATGGCGCGAGCGGCTCGCGCGTCGAGAAAAAGCCTCAGTCTGAATCAATCGGATCGAGCAACAAACCACTCACGGGAAATGCATTCCATCACGAATGGAATCAATCGCCGCCTTGCCCCGTTTTTGCACGGCCGGGCGACGACGGCGCACAATGAGGCTCCCGACCGGCCCTGCCGTCCCTTGCGCCCCTGCCCGCCGATGAGCACCCAGCCCGCCCCGCTTCCCTCCGAACCGTCGCCCGTCGGCGTCTACGCGCGCGACGACGACGCCTGGCTGGTCAGCCATTCCGAGCGGCCGCACATGTACCGGATCCAGCACCGCCGCGCCGACGGCTCGACCGACATCGACACCGTGATCGACCTGGACAACCTCGACGCGAAGCTGCGCAAGTGGCAGCGCGAGGGTTACGCGCGCCGCGACGAGGCCGGCGAGGGCGTGCCGCCGCCGCATCGCGCGCGCTTCCTGGCCGAGCTGCGCGCGGCGATGCACGACGCGGCGCAGCCGGGGCAGGCCGATGAAGAACCCGCCGTCACGCTGGCCGGCGCGCGCCTGCCGCTCGGCGCCGGCGGCCCGCTGGTACCGGAGCGCAACCCCGCCTACCTGTTCGCCGAGCGCTCGGCCAATATCGTGCGCGACATCGCCGAGAACCGCCGGATCCTGCTGATCGGCCATACCGGCACCGGCAAGACCAGCCTGATCGAGCAGGCGGCGGCCCATTCCGCGCACGGCGTGCTGCGCGCGAACATGAACGGCCAGACCACGGTGGGCGACTTCGTCGGCTTCTGGACCGTCAAGGGCGGCGAGACCCTGTGGGTCGACGGCGTGCTGCCGACCGCGATGCGCGCCGGGCTCTGGCTGATCGTCGACGAGATCGACTTCGCCGAGCCGGCGATCCTCGCCGTGCTGACCGCCGTGCTCGAGCCCGGCGGCCGCCTGCTGCTCAAGGAGCGTGGCGACGAGATCGTGGCGCCCCATCCCGGCTTCCGCCTGTTCGCGACCGCCAACGCGGCCGGCGCGATGAGCCGCTTCCGCCACCTGTACCAGGGCGCCAACCTGATGAACGACGCCTTCCTGGACCGCTGGCGCGTCTACCAGATCGACTACCTGTCGCCGGCCGAGGAGGCCGAGGTGCTGCGCCGGACCTTCGGCGCGCGTGTCAGCCCGGCGATGGCCGAGACGCTGGCGGCGATCGCCGCGGCCTGCCGGCGCGCCTTCGAGCGCGACGACCTGGCCAGCGCCTTCTCGACGCGCCGCCTGATCGACTGGACCGCGCTGATGCTGCGCACCGGCGATCCCGAGATCGCCGCCGGGCCGACCATCTACGCCAAGGTCGGCGACGAGGACGCCGCGCTGATCCGCGACATCGTCCGCCACTACATCGACCTCGACGCATCGTGAGCCAGCCGAACCCGCGCCCGGGCACCGCGCCGCCGAGCGCCGGGGACGATCCCGGCGAGCGGCTCGGCAAGCTGGCGCGCGTGCTGACGGACCAGCCGGCGCTGCAGGTGAGGATCGCGCGCGACGGGCCGCGCATCGAATGGGTCGAACACGACGGCAGCGCCGTGCCCGACGTGCTGGTACTGCCGGCCACGGCCGGCGAGCAAGCCTTGTCGGACGACGAACTGGCCGGCTGGGTCGACCTGCTGGCCGCTCGCCTGCGCTTCGGCGAGCCCGCGCAGCATGCGCGCCTCGCCTCGGACGCCACCCGCGCGCTGGCCGAGACCATCGACGACCACCGCGCGAGCCTCGCGCTGGCCGCGCGGTTGCCCGGCGCCGCGACGCTGCTGGCGCGCCAGCGCGAGGCGGCCGCGCGCGAGATCGCCCGGCGCTGGCCGAAGCTGAACTGGCGCGAACGCTTCGTCTGGCGCGTCGGGCGCGCGCTGCGCGGCGAGGCGGTGCCGCTCACCGAACGCGTCGACTCGATCGAGGCCACGCTCGGCGCCAGCACCGAGCTGATCGCGGCCGCGCGGGCCTCGCGCTCGACGGCCGAGAGCATCGCCGCGGCCGGCCGCATCGTCGAGCGCGTGCGCCAGCTCGCGCGCGGCGAGGCCAACAACATGATGATCACGGTCGATCGCGAGACCTCGCTGGACGCGCCCGCCACTGCCACCGAGATCGATCCCGACCGGGACTTCGACGCGGCCGGCCCGCCCGATGCGCGCAGCAGCAGCACCGAGCCTTCCGGCGCGGCGACGCTGGCCGATTCGGCCTCCTCGGCCGACGACCAGGCCGCCGGCGACAGCGCCGCGCCGCCGCCCCGGCCGCGCGCCGAGCTCGCGCCGGGCCGCTCGATCCCGATCACCACCGCCTTCGATACCGTCACCGACCTCACCGGCACCGGCGACGCCACCGCCTGGCGCAAGCTGCGCGGCGCGGCACGCGCGCAGACCACGCGCCTCAAGGCGCAGCTCGAACGCGCGCTGGCGGCCGACGAGCACCTGCACTGGCGCGCCGAGCAGGAGCGCGGCGAACTCGACCGGCGCGCGCTGGCGCGGCTGGCCACCTTGCCGGGCTACCGCACGCCGTTCCGGACGCGGCGCGTGATGTCGGGACGCGACACGGCGGTCACCCTGCTGATCGATCGCAGCGGCTCGATGGCCGGCCGCAAGATCGAGCTGGCGCGGCTCTGCGCGGCGGCGCTGTGCGATGCGCTGATGCAGCTCGGCTTCGCCTGCGAGGCGCTGGGCTACAGCTCGGTCGACGATCCCGCGATGCGCGCCTGGCGCGACCGCTGGCTGGCGCAGGGCCACTCGCCGCGCGGCTACAACCGTTTCGTCGAGCGGCTCGAGCTGGAGATCTACAAGCGCTTCGATTCGGACAATCCCAGCGGGCTGGCCCGCATCGACTGCGGCCACGAGAATCCCGACGGCGAGGCGCTCGGCTGGGCCGCCGAGCGCCTGCTCGCCCGCCGCGCCCGGCGGCGCATCCTGATGGTGTTGTCCGACGGCTACCCGGCCACCGGCGACGGCGACCCCGCCCTGCTGCGCACCGACCTGCGCGCGCGCATCGCCGAGCTCGGCGCGCGCGGCGTCGAATTGATCGGCGTCGGCATCCTCGACGACGCGGTCGAGACCTTCTACCCGACCAGCACCGTGGTCGAGCGGCTGCCGGACCTGCCGGCGGTCGCCTTCGAGACGCTGGGGCGGGCGCTGCTCGGCGAACGCGGGCGCGCCGCCTGGTCGGCCGGCTTCGCCTGAGCGAACTTCGGTGCCAGGCGACTGCACGACATGGCGCGACGAAGCCCCGTCGCCGCGCCCAGGGCCGGCATGTCGGCACGCGCCGCTCATGGCCATCTCGCGGCAAGCCGCCTCGACATGGCGCCGATCCGGTGCCCGACCCTCGAACACTCCCCGCTCGATCGCGTCACGCTCGTTGACAAGCCCGCGCGCCCGAAACCCGCGCGGAACCCCGGCCAGCCAAGCCGGTCGGACCTATCGCGGGCTTCACCGCCCATCCCGATCGCCCGGCTTCGTCGCCCATTGTTCACACAACGGAAACGAACTGTTCGGCAAGCCGGCGATGATCGGATCGACGAATTCGCGGATACTTCCGCCATTCCCCGGGCAGCGCCCCGCGCTGCCGCTACCCAGCAAAGAACCCGCCATGTCTGCCAGAACCCCGTTCGTCGTCATGATCGCGGCCTGCCTGACGCTATGGCTCGGCGCATGCTCGAGCGTGTCCGAAGTCAGCGCGACCGACAAGCCGCACGTCTATACCGTCAACACCAGCGCCCACGGCGCGGTGCTGTCCTGGGCCGCCGCCCACCGCAAGGCGATCAGCACCGCCGACGCCTATTGCGCGCAGCAAGGCATGCGCGCCAGCCCCGGCTTCGAGCACGTCTCCGAGCGCGAGGCCAAGCTCACCTTCGAGTGCCATCCGACGCTATAAACGACGAGGGCCGGCTGCTCGCGCGTGCCGGCCCCTCGTTTCAAGCTCGCTGTCTTGGCCGCTGGTCCCGCCCGGGCAAGGTTTCCCGCTCGATGCCCGGATCGCGGCAATCCACGAGGCATCGACCGGCTCGCCCGAGCCGGCGGCTTCACACCCCGTCCGTCACCGGCTCCATCGCGCTGGCCAGCACCGCGTGCAGCAGCACGTTCGCGCCGGCTTCGGCCCAGGCGGGCGTGATCGCCTCGGCCTCGTTGTGGCTGAGCCCGTCGATGCAGGGCACGAAGATCATGCCGGTCGGCGCCACCCGCGCCAGGTAACAGGCATCGTGCCCCGCGCCCGAGACGATGTCCTGGTGCGACAGGCCGAGCCCCGCCGCCGCCTCGCGAACCGCCTCGATGCAGCGCGGCGCGAACGGCACCGGCGCGTAGTCGAAGATCTGCTCGATGCGCGCGCCCAGCCCGCTCTCGCTGGCGAGGCGCGCCACTTCCGCGCGCAGCTCGGCATCCATCTCGGCCAGCACCGCCGCGTCGGGATGGCGGAATTCCACCGTGAAGAAGCATTCGCCCGGCACCGTGTTGCGCGAGTTCGGCCGCGCCTCGATCATGCCGACCGTGGCGCGCGCATCGGGCGCGCGGCGCCGGCCCAGCGCGTCGACGAAGCCGATCACGCGTGCCGCGCCGACCAGCGCATCGCGGCGCGCGTCCATCGGCGTGGTGCCCGCATGCGCGTCGACGCCGCTGAAGCTCAGCTCGTACCAGCGCTGCCCCTGCCCCGCCGTGACCACGCCGATGGTGGTGCCGGCGCGCTCCAGGATCGGCCCCTGCTCGATGTGCAGTTCATAGGCGGCATGCACGGCATGGCCGCCGACGGGCGCCTCGCCGGCGTAGCCGATCGCGGCCAGCGCCTCGCCGAGGGTGGTGCCCTGCCGGTCCGCGCGCGACAGCCCATAGTCGAGCGTGAACACGCCGGCGAACACGCCCGAGGCGACCATCGCCGGCGCGAAGCGCGAACCTTCCTCGTTGGTCCAGAGCACCACCTCGACGGGCCGCTCGGTCTCGATGCCGGCGTCGTTCAGCGCGCGTACCACCTCCAGCCCGCCGAGCACGCCGTAGATGCCGTCGTAGCGGCCGCCGGTCGGCTGCGTGTCGGCGTGCGAGCCCGTCATCACCGGTGCCGCGTCGGCCACGCGCCCGGCGCGGCGCGCGAACACGTTGCCCATCCGATCGACGCGGATCGTGCAGCCCGCCTCGCGCGCCCAGGCCACGAACAGGTCGCGCGATTCGCGATCGAGCTCGCTCAGCGCGAGCCGGCAGACGCCGCCCTTGGGCGTCGCGCCGATCTCGGCCATCCGGTCGAGCGAAGCCCACAGACGCGCGCCGTCGACGCGCAGGCTCCCGACATCATTCGTCATGCTTGCTCTCCTGGTCGACGGCCGCCGGGTTCCCGTCGCGCATTCGATAACGGAAATCGCAGCGCTTGCCGCCCTGCATGATGGTGCTGGTGCGCGTCAGCGCCACGCGCGGATCGTAGCCGCGGATGAAGTACTCGTCGCGCGCGCAACTGAGCAGGTGGCCGATCTCGCCGAGCCCCATCGCGTGATACATCTCCGCGTAGGCGCAGCGATGCACGTCGTAGTCGTAATGCCCGGCATCCTCGCGCCGCACCTCGACGTCCAGCGCATCGTCCTTCTCCCACAGCACCTGCAGGGCGACGAAGGAGGCGATGCTGGTGCCGCCGGGCTCCTGCGCGGCGAAGGACTGGCCGGCATCGACGGCCGCGCCGCGGATCGCCTCGGCGATCACGGCCTGCGCGCGCTCGATGCCGAACTCGCGCTTCATGATCTCGTAGATCGGCTTGATGATTTCCGCCTCGATCCTGCGTCGCGCGAGGATGCCCAGGCGATGGTCGGCCGCGTCGCTCGGCGCGGCCGATGGGTTCGGCTCGGTCATGGGGACTCCTGACTGGGGTGATTCGTGATTCGTTATTCGTGTTTGATGCGGATATGGCGGGTGCCGCCTGCGCGCCACCGGGAACACGGCGCGCCCGAATCCACTGCGATCCGGCTCGGCAAACGCGAACGGGCAGCCGCCGATCCTCGATCGGCCGCCGCCCGTTCGCCTTCATGCCGCCTTCATGCCATGCTCAGTGCGCGGCTTGCGTGCCGGCGCCGGAACCGCCGCCGAGCACGTCCACCACGCTCCACTTGCCGCCCTGCACGCGATAGATCGTATAGGCCGGATCCTTCAGGTTGCCCTGCTCGTCGAAGGCGATGCGCCCCGTCACGCCCTGGCGGTCGACCTTGTGCAGCGCCGCCACCAGCTTGGCCGGATCGGTCGACTTGCTCTGCTCGGCCACGGCGATCAGGGTCGCGGCGGCGTCGTAGGCGAACGGCGCGTGCAGCTCGATCGGCGCGTGGTAGCGCGCGCGGTACTGCGCGTCGAAGGCCGGGCCGCCCGGCATCTTCGCCAGCGGCCGGCCCGGTTCGAGCGCGGTCACGCCCTCGCCATCCTTGCCGGCCAGCGACAGGAAGGTCTGGCTGACGAAGCCGCCCGCGCCGAGCAGGGTCGCGTCGATGCCGAGCTGGTGCATGCGGCGCGCGATCGGCGCGGCCTGCGCGTCGAGCCCGCCGAAGAACACCAGGTCCGGGCGCTTGCTCTTGATGGCGGTCAGCACGCCGCTGAAATCGGTGGTCTTGTCGGTCACGTACTGGCGATCGACGATCGTGCCGCCGTTCGCCTCGACGCCCTTCACGAACTGGTCGGCCAGCCCCGAGCCGAACGAGGTGCGATCGTCGAGCACGGCGATGCGCCTGGCGTGCAGCGTCTTCACCGCGTAGGCGCCGGTATAGGCGCCGCCCGTGTCGTCGTGGCCCATGATGCGGAAAGCGGTGGCGTAACCCTGCTGCGTGTACTGGTGCCCCGTCGAGGCCGGCGCGATCTCGGGGATGCCGGCGTCGCGATAGACGCGCGCGGCCGGCACGCTGCAGCCGGTGTTCCAGTGGCCCACCACGCCGATCACATGCTGCTCGACCAGGTCCTGCGCGACCGTCACGGCCGTGCGCGGATCCGACTGATCGTCGACGGCCACCAGCTTGTAGACCACCGGCTTGCCGTCGATGGTGGGATGGCGGCGGTTCGCATCGTCGAGCGCGAGCTGCGCGCCGTTCTGCAGATCCTTGCCGATCCGCGCCGAGGGGCCGGTCAACGGCGCGGCCAGGCCGATCAGCACGGTTTGCGGCGCATCGGCGGCCTGGGCGGCACGGGCGGCCGGCGCGGAGAACGACAGCGCGAGCGCCGCGGCGGAGACGGCGAACGCTGCGCCGGCGAGGGGGACGGTTTTCTTCATGGGAAAGGTAGCGTGTGGCGGACGATTAAAACATGAAAAATACTAAATAGTCACACCCTGCCCGGCAAATATCCTTTGATTGAATACTTATGCGAACCACGCCATATCGCTTGAAACTCTTTATCCACAATGGATTAGAGCATTTTGCCGGATCCAGGATTATTCGATAGAATTCAAAACATGAAAAATATCGAACAATTGCCGAACGATCCGCCGCTGCGCGCGGTACGCGCCTTCGAGGCCTTCGCGCGGCTGGGCTCGGTCACGGCGGCGGCGGCCGAGCTCGACATCACGCCCTCGGCGGTCAGCCACCAGCTGCAACTGCTGGACGCCTTCATCCTCACGCCGCTCACGGTGCGCGAGGGCCGCACGCTGGCGCTGACCGACGAGGGCCGCGACTACTACCGCTCGATCAGCGCGGCGTTCTCGGTGCTGCGCAGCGCGACCGGCTTCGTGCGCGATCGCTCCTCGCTGCGGCAGATCACCATCAGCCTGATCCCGCTGTTCGGCATCGGCTGGTTCGTGCCGCGCCTGCATCGCTTCCTCGACCAGAACACCGATGTCGACGTCAACGTGCGCTACGCGAACCACCGCAACTATCGCAGCGACGCCTCGGACCTGTCGATCCGCTTCGGCGCCGGCGCGGCCGACTGGCCCAGCTACCGCTGCGAGAAGCTGCTGCCCGGCGCGATGGTACCGGTCTGTCATCCGGCGTTCCGACGCCGCTTCGGGCCTTTGCGCAAGCCGGCCGACCTGGCGACGGTGCCGCTGGTGCACGACGAGGACCGCAGCACCTGGGTCAACTGGCTGCGCAATGCCGGCGTGCGCAACGTGCCGCCGGTGGTGGGGCCGATGTTCGAGGACGGGCAACTGACGCTGAGCGCGATCCGCGCCGGGCTCGGCGCGGGGCTGATGCGCGCGCCGCTGATCGAGGCCGAACTGGCCGGCGGCGAACTGGTGCAGTTGTTCGATACCGCGCTCGACGACGGCCGCGACTACTACCTCTGCACGCGCGACGACCTGGACCTGCCCGACGGCGCGCGGCGGCTGGCGCAATGGCTGCGGGTGACGGCGGCCGAATCGATGCGGCGGCTGGCGGCGGCAGCGGCCACGCAGCGCTGAGCGGCGAAGGCAGGCAGGGAAGGGGAAAAGGAAAACGGCGGCGAGCTGGACGCTCGCCGCCGTCGTGCCCGTCGTGCATTAGGCCGGTCAGGCCCGGCGATCAATCGCGCCGGCCAGGATCGATGGCCGATCCGAAGCCCGGGCCGGCCATCGAGCGCACCGGCTCGCGACCGGCTCAGCGATCGCCGAGGAAGTGCTCGACCGCGAAGTTGAACGCCTCGGGGTCCTGCAGCATCGCGAAGTGGCTGGTGTTCGGCAGGATCTGCAGGCCCGCGCCGGGAATCGTCGCGGCGATGTACTCGGTGTGCTCGCGCTTGATCGCCTCGTCGTGGTCGCCGTCCATCACCAGCACCGGCGTCCTGATCGACTTCAGTTGCTCGTCGCTCCAGTTCGGCTGCGAGGCCCACATGTGGCTGATCTGCTCGACGAAGGCGTCGTATTCCTTCGGCGTGGGCGACAGGCGGCGATATTCGTCGCCGCCGCGCTTGATGAAGGCGGCGAAGGTCGGGTTCTTCTCGACATCGGGCATCACGCCGTCGGTCTTGGTGTTCGCCGCGAAGGCCACCACCTTGCCGACCCGGTCGGGATGGCGGATCGCCATGTCGATGCCGATGATGGCGCCATCGCTCCAGCCCACGATATCGGCGCGCGGCAGCTTGAGCTTGTCCATCAGCGCGACCACGTCGTCCGTCATCAGGTCGTAGCCGAAGGGCTGCTCGTTGCGCGAGCTGCGGCCGTGGCCGCGGCTGTCGAGCACGATCACCTTGTGGTACTTCATCAGCGACTTGACGTGGTAGCCGAAATAATCGGAATTCGACAGGCCGCCATGCACCAGGATCACCGGCGAACCATGGCCGATGGTGGCGTAGTAGAGACGGATGCCGTTGACCTCGGCGATGCCGTGCTGCTCGCCCGCCACCGGCGCCGGGGTGGGAGGCAGCGTCTGCCAGCGCGGCTCGGCCGCCTGCGCGTGGGCGAGGGTGAAGGCCGCGACGGCGCCGAGGACGAATCGTTGCAGATGCAGCCAGTTGCGGTTCTGGAAGAGGGACATGGCGGAAGGTTTCGCGCTCGAAATGGGAAAACCATTATAGGAGCGGATGGGCCGGCATCTCTCACGAAATATCAGCAGACGGACATGTTCGTCGCGCCATCGCATCCCCGAGGCTGCTCAGGAATGCGATGCAATGCGTGGGCGGCACGAGCGGCGCGATGTGTCCATCGTCCGTGGCAATGAGGGCTCCGGCACCCGGGTGTCGGAGCGGTTGCCTGCCGCGCCACAGGCATGCGGCCGCAAGCTCTGCGGGTTTAGGGGTGATGACCCGGGCACTCGCGCAGTAATCCCGGCACGGCACCGGACGAAGGGGCGACACGGTGCCGTGCTCTGGAACGGATCATCGCGTGCCCCGCGCCACGCGTACAGCAGCAGCCGGAACCAAAACGAGCGCAGCAGTTCGGGAGCGCTCGGACCGCCGCCAGCGATCGCAACTGCTGCGCCGTTTCGCGCGCGATCTGCTGCTTGTCCGGGCGCGGCGCGCCACGTAAGGTCGGCGCTTCAGGGCGCGCCAGCCCCGCTCTCCCCCACTCATCATGTATCGATACACCGAATTCGACCGCGCCTTCGTGCGCAGCCGCGCCGCGCAATTCCGCGATCAGCTCGAACGCTGGCAGGACGGCCGGCTCGACGAGGAAGCGTTCCGCCCGCTGCGCCTGCAGAACGGCTGGTACGTGCAGCGCCACGCGCCGATGCTGCGCGTGGCCGTGCCCTATGGCGAGCTGTCGAGCGCCCAGCTGCGCGTGCTGGCCCGCATCGCGCGCGACTACGACGTGCCCGAGCCCGAGGTCTACCGGCGAGCGCTCGACGCGCAGCGCGCGCTCGGCACCACGCGCCTGCCGACGCGCCATGCGCACTTCACCACGCGCACCAACGTGCAGTTCAACTGGATCCCGCTCGCGCGCGCCGCCGACGTGATGGACCTGCTCGCCACGGTCGACATGCACGGCATCCAGACCAGCGGCAACTGCATCCGCAACATCTCCTGCGACGAGCGCGCCGGCGTCGCGCCCGACGAGATCGCCGATCCGCGCCCGTTCGCCGAGATCATGCGGCAGTGGACCACCCTGCATCCCGAGTTCGCCTTCCTGCCGCGCAAGTTCAAGATCGCCATCACGGGCGCGGCCGAGGATCGCGCCGCCACCGCCTGGCACGACGTCGGGCTGCGGCTGGTGCACGACGCGCGCGGCGAGCTGGGCTTTCGCGTCACGGCCGGCGGCGGCATGGGCCGCACGCCGCTGATCGGCACGCTGATGCGCGAATTCCTGCCCTGGCGGCAGATCATGAACTACATCGAGGCGATCGTGCGCGTGTACAACCAATACGGCCGTCGCGACAACAAGTACAAGGCGCGCATCAAGATCCTGGTGAAGGCCGAGGGGCAGCGCTTCATCGACGAGGTGGAAGCCGAGTTCCGGCAGATCGTCGAGCACGACGGCGGCCCGCACACGATTCCCGAGGCCGAGCTGGCGCGCGTGCAGGCCTCGTTCGTCGCGCCCGCCTCGCTGGCGCGGCGCGCCGCCGATCCGGACGCGGCCGAGCGGCTGGCCGAGGCGGCCGCGCGCACGCCGGCGCTGGCCGGCTGGCTGGCGCGCAACGTCGCCGCGCATCGGGATCCGGCGCTGCGCATCGTCACGCTGTCCTTCAAGCGCCCCCTGCAGGCGCCCGGCGACGCCTCGGCCGACCAGCTCGAGCGCGTCGCCGGCCTGGTCGACCGTTTCTCCGCCGGCGAGGCGCGCGTGACGCACGCGCAGAACGTGGTGCTGCCCTGGGTGCACGCCGACGACCTGCTGGCGCTGTGGGAAGCGGCGCGCGCCGAGGGCCTGGCCAGCGCCAACGTGCACCTGCTGACCGACATGATCGCCTGCCCCGGCGGCGATTTCTGCGCGCTGGCCAATGCGCGCTCGCTGCCGATCGCCGACGCGATCGCCGAGCGCTACCAGGATCTCGACGAGCTGGAGGATCTCGGCGAGATCGACCTGCATATCAGCGGCTGCATCAACTCCTGCGGCCATCATCACAGCGGCCATATCGGCATCCTCGGCGTCGACAAGGACGGCCGCGAGTGGTACCAGCTCACGCTGGGCGGCGCCGATGGCTCCGCGCGCGGCGGCCAGGCGCGCGCCGGCAAGGTGATCGGCCCGTCGTTCTCGGCGCGCGAGGTGCCGGACGTGATCGACGCGGTGCTGTCGGCCTATCTAGGGCTGCGCCTGCCAGGCGCGGCGGGCACCGGCAATGAAGGCCGCCGCGAAACCTTCGTCGAGACCGTCGCCCGCGTCGGCCTCGAACCGTTCAAGGCGGCGGCCGAGGCCGCGCGCATCGTCGAGGAGGCACCTGCCGCATGAACGCACCCGATCCACTCCTGCTGCTGACGGCAGCGGAACACGCGGCCCAGGGCGGCGACGCGAACGGCGAGGTGCTGGCGCTGGCCAACGATGCCGACGTGATCGAGCAGGCCACGGCGATCGCCAAGGCGAGCCGCGTGGAGCTGCACTTCCCCAGCTTCACCGATGGCCGCGCCTACAGCCAGGCCTATCTGCTGCGGCGCCGGCTCGGCTTTCGCGGCGACCTGCGCGCCACCGGCGAGGTGCTGGCCGACCAGTTGATGCTGATGCAGCGCACCGGTTTTTCCAGCGCGGTGCTGGCCGAGGGCGTCGCGCCCGAGGACGCGCGGCGCCAGTTGGCGCGCTTCCCGGCCTTCTACCAGGGCGATGCCAGGCAGGACGCGCCCTATCGGCGCGAGGGGGAAGACGGCGCGGCGGCGGACGCGACGGCGCCATCCGCCTGACGAAAGCCGGGAGGACCGTCCCGGCAATCGCGCTTCAACCCTGCCCGCCCATCGCCGGGCAGGAAGCGGGAATCGGCTGCCCCAGCAGGACCGCCGTGCCGCATTCGGAGGTGAACATGCGCAGGTTGTCGTGGCCGACGCCGGGCACCTCCACCAGCGTCTGCGTGAAATCGGAAGGATGCCGCGCGCGCAGGTAGTCGAAATAAGCCAGCCCGCGCGCGAGCCGGTTCGGTCCCTGGGTCATCGCCGCGCAGGAGCGATCGATGAAGTGCGTGGCGGGATCCGTGTCGGCCGTGCCGAGCAGGTAAACCACGTCGCGCGCCACGTAGCGGCGCTCGAAATCGGCCTTGCCTTGCGCCGTCACATAGGGCGGCGCGCCGTCGAAGCCGTATTTCCAGCGGTTCACGCCTTCGCAATCCGCCGGCGGCGCCGACGCGGCAGCCGGCCGCCGACCGTCGAAATAGAGGTAGCTGGACGGGTTCGCCACCACGTAGCGAACCGCCACGCCCAGCCTGGCGAGCGCCTCGTCGCCATGGCCGACCACCGCGTAGCGCTGCAGCAGTTGCGCGCCGGCCGAATGCCCCGCCACCACCACGCTGCCCAGCGCCGGATAGCGCCGGCGATCGGCGAAGCGCGCCAGCAACGCGTCGAGCACCGCCATCGATCCGAGCGGCGCCGGCTGGCGCGCCGCCTCGCCGGCCTTCCAGCCGCGCTGGGACCAGGCCAGCGTCCGCGGCGGCAAGTCGAAGGCCCGCGCATCCGCGCGCGTCAGGAACTGCGGCGCGACCACCAGCACGTGCTGGCCGGCCTCTCCCGCCTGCGCGATCACCTGCTGCCCCGTGGCCTCATAGACGTCGGCATTCCTGAGCGTGCCGTGCAGCACGATCAGCACGCGCGTGACGTCGGGCGCGGGCGCCTCGAGATCGCGGTTCGCATACACGGGCAGCTCGCCGCTGCCCTGGGCCGTGTCGATATGCAGCCGCTGCGGCGCGACGGCCTTGACCGGCGCATCGAGCCGGGTGGCCTGCCGGCGCGCCGACGCGTCGCCGGGCGGCTGCGCCAGCGCGGCGAGCGTGGCCGACACGAAAGCGACGACGAGGCCGGCACGAAGACGATACGGGGAGGTTCGGAGCATCGGTGGTGGCCCTGGGAGCGCGATTGGAGGATTGAACACCGGATCGAAGCGAAACCCGTCGCCGAAAAATATTTCCTTCCGTTACAGTCCGCCGCCCCGCCTCGCCCGCCTCGCCCGCCTCGCCCGCCGCGCCCGCCGCGCCGCCAACTCAGGCCGTCACGCCCTCGACCGCCGCCCGCGCCGCGTCGGCCGCCGTGCCCGTCATCCCGACGATCCGCTCCACCAGGTACTCCGCATCGCGCGCGATGCCCGAGAAGCGTCCCGATCCCCAGGTATGCAGCCAGGGCAGGCCGACGAAGTAGAGCCCCGGCGCCGCGGTCACGCCGCGCCGATGGGCCGGGTAGCCGCGGCCGTTGAACACCGGCACGTCGATCCAGCCGAAGTCGGGCGTGAAGCCGATACACCAGACGATCGCGGCGATCCCGCTATCGGCCAGGTGCAGCGCCGCGCGCTCGGCGGCCGGGCGCCAGCTCGCTTCGTAGCGCGTCGGCGGCGGCGCCGCGATGCCCTGCTTGGCGATGAAGGCGTCGATGCTGGCGTTGATGCCGTTGTAGGTCTCGTCGGCGCGATCCAGGCACTCGCCCAGGTTGGTGGCGAAACGCAGCGCGCCGTCGCGGTAGTCCTCGAGGCGGCCATACAGCTCCATGCCCTCGGCCGCGAAACGGCGCAGGTCGATATCCCGGCCGCCGTCGCGCCCCGTCACGTAGTGATTGGTGTTGTCGCGCACGCCTTCGCGCAGCGGGTGCTTCTCGACCGGCATCTCGTAGTAGTGCATGTCGGCCAGCCAGTCGACCACGTCGCGGCCGCGATAGAAGCGCGCGCAGCGCGGCGCGTCGCCCACCGCGAGCGTGACGCGCCGCCCGGCCAGGTGCAGGTCCTCGGCGATCTGCGCGCCCGACTGCCCCGAGCCGACCACCAGCACCCCGCCCTCGGGCAGCGCCGCCGCGTTGCGATAGGCCGAGGACTGGACCTGCGCGATCGAGGCCGGCAAGCGCTCGGCCAGGCGCGGCACGATCGGCGTGTGATAGCCGCCCGAGGCCACCACCACCTGGTCGGCCGTGTAGGCGCCGCGCGTGGTGAGCACCCGGTAGCGGCCGTCTTCCTCGCGCGTCACGCGCAGCACGCCGGTGTGCTCCAGCACCGGCGCGTCGACCATCGCGACGAAGCCGTCCAGGTAGTCGATGATCTCGTCGCGGGTCATGAAGCCGTGCGGATCGTCGCCGCGATAGGGATGGCCCGGCAATTGGCACTGCCAGTTCGGCGTGACCAGGCAGAACGCGTCCCAGCGCTGCCGCCGCCAGCCGTGCGTGACGGTTTCCTTCTCGAACACCAGGTGCTCGATGCCGGCCTGCTTCAGGTAGTAGCTGATCGACAAGCCCGCCTGACCGCCGCCGACGACCAGCACGGGGTAATGCGGAATCGCCTCGGGCTGGGCGGACGAGGATTTATCGGAAATCGCGGAAGTCGACATGTTTGGGCTCCTGAAGATGGGCGGGCCGGGTTCCGGGCACGGGCGGCCGGTTCATTCGAGCGCGAGCACGGTCACGCTGGCCTCGGCCTGCTGGCCGAAGCGCTCGGCCAGCGCCTCGATGCGCGCGAGCTCGTCCATCGCGGCCGAGCAGGCGAAGCCGAACTTGGCGCGCACCCGCTCCGAGGCGATCCCGAGCGATTCGCGCGAGCGCGCGACGAAGTCGTCGAGCGGGTACTCGCTGCCGGGCGTGAAGTAGTCGGCGACGACGGTGGACGGCGAATAACAGCGCGTTTCCGTGGCATCGGGCCAGCGGACCCGGAAGTGCATGACGGGCATGATCAGGTTTCCTGTGGTGCGGTGATGAGGGGAGGATCGGCGAGTTCGACGGCCGGCTCGCGCTCGCGCGCTCGCAGCCAGTCCCGGTAGATCGCCAGATGGGCGGCCGCGCTGGCGGCCCAGCCGAAGCGCGCCAGCAGCGCCGGCACCGCCTCGCGGAAATCGGGCAGCCGCCGGCCGTCGAGCGCGTCGCGCAGCGCGGCGGCGATCGAGGCCGGCTCGCCAGGGTCGGCCCACACGGCGGTGCGCGCGTCGAGATGCTCGGTGAAGGGCGCGATGCGCGACACCACCACCGGCCGCCGCGCCGCCAGCGCCTCGAGCACCACCAGCCCGAAGCCCTCGCGCAGCGAGACCATCGACACCACGTCGGCCGCATGCAGCAGCGCGACGACCTGCGTGTCGTCGAGCGTGCCCGTCGCCACCACCGCCTCGCCGGCGCCGATCTTCAAACCCAGTTCGGCAGCGCGCGCGACGAAGCCGCGTGTATAGGCATCGTGGTCGAGCAGGCTAGCGCCGCCGGCGATCACCAGTTGCATGCCCGGTTGCGCGCGCCGCAGCAGCGCGAAGGCTTCGAGCAGGGCGCGCGTGTTCTTGCGCGCCTCGATGCCGCCGATCGCCAGCACGATCGGCCCCGCCTCGCGCAGTCCGAAGCGCCGGCGTATCGCATCGATATCGGCCGCGCGGGCGCTGCCGAAGCGCTCGACATCGACGCCATTGGCCACCTGCAAGACCGCCACGCCATGCTCGTCGCGCATCCGCGCGGTCCATGCCGCGCTCACGCACAGCACGCGATCAGCATCGCGCCAGGCGCGCCGCTGCCAGGCGGCCAGGCGCGGATCGGCGAAGGTATCGAGATGATGGACGGTGCGCAGGAAACCCGGGATCGCGCCTTCGGCCTTCCATTCGGCCAGCGCGTTGCCGCTGATGCTGTCCTGCGCGTGCAGCACGTCGAAGCCGGCCAGCTCGCGGCGATCGAAGGCGGCACGGATCGCGGCGATCCGCGTGGCCACCATCGACACCGTATCGGCAGCCTGCGCCCGCGTGTGCGCCAGCACCACGCGATAGGCCTCGCCTTCGCCGTCGCGGCGGAACATCCGCTCGCACGGCCCGGCCGGCGCCACCACGCTGACCTCGTGCCCGGCCGCGCCGAGCGCGCGCGCCAGTTCCAGCGTATGAACCACGCCGCCGCGCGGATTCACCGAATGCGTGAACAGCCCGATCCGCAGGCGCGCCGCGCTCATCGCGCCGCTCCCGGCGCGGCGCCGATGAAGGGCGTCTCGCGCAGGTCCCACAGGCGCCCGGTTTCGCTGCCTTCGGCAAGCACCAGCTCGCGCGACGCGTCGACCACGCCGATCGGCGCGCAGGCCAGACCGCGCGCGACGAAGCGCTCGACTACCTGCGCCACCCGCGCCTCGCGCACCGACAGCAGGAAGCCGTAGCTGGGAAAGGCGCCGAGCCAGCGATCGAAATCGACGCCCTCGGGACGCGGCACCGCGTCCAGATCGATACGCGCGCCGACCTGCGAGGCCTCCAGCAGCATCAGCGCGGTGCCCAGCAGGCCCGCCATGCTGATGTCCTTGGCAGCCTCGCACAGGCCGTCCTCGGCCAGCGCCGGCAGCAGTTCCAGATCGCCGCGCAGCCGCGCGCCCGGCGCGCCCACCGAGGCGTTCCAGAACGGATAGGGATCCTCGAAGCGCCCGCGCAGGTCGACAGCCATCAACAGCCGGTCGCCGGGGCGCGCCGCGAAGCTCGACAACAGCCGGCGCGCGCGGCCGAGCACCGCCACCGCGAGCTGCGCGCTGCCGGCGCGCGCATTGCTGTGGCCGCCGACGATCGGCACGCCGTAGGCGGTCGAGGCAGCGGCCATGCCGTCGAGCACGGCGCGCGCGGCGTCGAGCCCTTCGCTCCAGAGCGCGTCCACCACCGCGATCGGCCGGCCACCCATCGCATAAATATCGCTGAGGTTGACCATCACGCCGCTGTAGCCGGCGAACCAGGGCATGGCCTCGACGAAGTCGGCCACCAGCCCCTCGATCGCGAACAGCAGGTAGCCGTCGCCATCGGCGATCGCCGCGCAGTCGTCGCCCACCGCCACCGCCTGCGCGAGATCGGCCGCGCCGTTCGGCAAGGCCCGCGCCAGCGCGCCGACCACGCCCGCGATATCGGTCTTGTGCGCGAAACCGCGGCTGGCGCGCAGCCCGGCAATCCGCTCGGCGAGGCTCATCGCGCGCCTCCCGCCGGCATCACGAAACCCGCGTACGGCGTGGCGCAGGGCGGGTAGTGAGCGAGATCGGCCAGCATGCGGTGATGCAGGCGCCCGTGCAGCATCTCCTCGCCGAGCGAGCGCCAGTGCAGGCGCTCGAACAGCGGCACGTTCTGCACCTGCACGTGCGCGTGGAATTCGCGACAGCCCAGCGCGTGCGCGCTGCTCACCGCGAGCCCGATCAGGGTGGTGCCGATGCGGCCGTGATTGCGGAACGCGGCATGCACCGCCAGCCGCGAGCCGAGCCAGACGCCCGGCGCCGTTTCGTGGATGCGCACCGTGCCCACCACCTGGTCGGGCAGGCCGGCGCAGCCACTCACGGCCACCAGCAACTGCGCCGTGTCGTCGGCCTCGTCGCGATCGTCGCCGACGAACACGCCCTGCTCGACGCAGAACACCGCGCGGCGCAGCCGATAGGCCTCCCCGATCTCCCAGGGCAGCGCCGCCCACTTGATCCGGTATTCGGCGGGCCGGTAGGCCAGCGCCGCGCCGCTCTCCCACATCGCGTCGCAATCCATGCTCAGGCCTCGTAGGTCGACAGCGACGAGCAGGCGCCGCATTTCCCGCAGCCGGCCTTGATGTCGGCCGAGCGCAGCCCCGCCGCGCCCAGCATCGCGCCGAGCGGCGCCAGCACCTCGCGCATGAAGGCCGGCGACGGCGCGGGATGGCTCTCCAGCGGCGTGCCGCTGATCGGCACGAAGGGCACCACGAAGGGATAGACGCCGCGCGCGATCAGGTCCTCGGACATCGCCAGGATCGCCTCGGGCGTGTCGCCGAGGCCGGCCAGGATGTAGGTGCTGACCTGCCCGCGCCCGAACACCGCCACCGCCGCGTCGAAGGCGTCGAGGTAGCGCGACAGCGGCACGCTGGCCTTGCCCGGCATGATCCGCTCGCGCACCGCCGGCGTGACGGCCTCCAGGTGCATGCCGAGCGTGTCGATGCCGCTGGCCTTCATGCGCGCGAACCAGGCGTCGTCGTCGGGCGGCTCGCACTGGCCCTGGATCGGCAGGTCGACGGCGGCGCGGATCGCGAAGGCGCTGTCGCACAGGATGCTGGCGCCGCGGTCGCTCGCGGCCGGCGTGCCGGTGGTCAGCACCATGTGCTTCACGCCGTCGAGCAGCACCGCCGCGCGCGCCACTTCCGCCAGTTGCTCGGGCGTCTTGCGCGCGATGGTGCGGCCCGCCGCCAGCGACTGCCCGATCGAGCAGAACTGGCACATCTTGCGGCGGCTCTCGTAGCGGATGCAGGTCTGCAGCACCGTGGTGGCGAGCACGTCGGCGCCGTGCAGCGTGGCGATCTGCGAATAGGGCACGCCGTCGAGCGTCTGCAGCGCGTAGAAGCGCGGCTGCGCCGGAAAGCGGATCTCGGCGATCGGGATGCTGCCGCGCGTGAGCGTGCTGGCGCCGAGCGCGTCGGGCGCGCCCGCCACGTAGGGCGAATCCCAGGCGGTGCTGGTATGCACCGGCACCATCACGGTCACGCCGTCGACCGTCACGGCCTTGTGGTCCGAGGGCCCGGCGCCGCCGCGGCGGCTCGCGACGCCGGCCTTCGGGTCGACCAGGCGCAGCCCGACCGATTGCAGCTCAGTGATCAGTTGCCGGCTCTGCACCGACGGTTTCGCGATGGCGTTCATCGACAGCTCCTGCGGGGAAGGGATAAGCCGGCGCCATGGCCGTGACGGGCATGGCGGGCCGGTCGTTGATGGCGAGACTGAGCAGCTCGGGCCGCGCGTAATGGCCGACCGAATCCATCATCCGCTTGCGCTTGGTGATCAGCGACAGGTCGAGGTCGGCGATCACCAGGCCCTCGCCCTCGCGCAGCGGCTCGGCCAGGTGCTGGCCCTCGGGCGAGACGATGGCGCTGTGGCAGCCGCCGCGCAGCGCCTTCTGCAGGCCCGGGTCGGGCGTGATCGACTCGATCTGCGCGTCGCTGAGCCAGCCGGTGGCATTGACCACGAAGCAGCCCGATTCGAGCGCGTGATGGCGGATCGTCACGTCGATCTGCTCGGCGAAGATCGGCCCGACCAGCGAGCCCGGGAACTGCGCGCAGTGGATCTGCTCGTGCTGCGCCATCAGCGCGTAGCGCGCCAGCGGGTTGTAGTGCTCCCAGCAGGCCAGCGCGCCGACGCGGCCGACCGCCGTGTCGACCACCCTGAGCCCGGCCGCGTCGCCCTGCCCCCAGATCATCCGCTCGTGGAAGGTGGGCGTGAGCTTGCGGCGCTTGAGCAGCAGGCTGCCGTCGGCGTCGAACACCAGCTGGGTGTTGTAGAGGCTGCCGTGGTCGCGCTCGTTGACGCCGAGCACCACCACCATGCCGTGCCGCCGCGCGCGCTCGGCCACCGCCTCGGTGACCGGCCCCGGCACCACCACCGCCTCCTCGTAGAGCCGCATGTGCTCGGCGCCGGAAGCCACCGGCGGGCGCACGAAGGAGAAATACGGGTAATACGGCACGAAGGTTTCCGGGAACACGATCAGCTGCACGCCCTTGGCGGCGGCCTCGTCGATCGCCGCGCAGACCTTGTCGAGCGTCGCGGCGGCGCGCGCCAGATCGGGAGCGATCTGGGCGGCGGCCGCGCGAATCACGGATTTGTCGCTCATGCTGGCTCCCGCGCGTGGCTCAGACGGTCCAGGTGTGGATGATCAGCGCGTCTTCCTTGCGGTGGAGCAGCTGCAGGTCGAGCACGTCGAGCGGGTTGATCGGGCGGATGCCCTCGATCAGCGAGGCCTCGCCGTGGCCATAGAGGGCCTGCAGCGCGAAGCGGCACGCATAGACCTTGCCGCCTTCCTCCATGAACTTCAGCAACTGCTTGTTGAAGTTCAGGTGGCCGGGGAAGGCCTCGTCGCCGAGCGTGGGGAAGCCGCGCTGCAGGCCCAGCGTCACGCCGGGGCCGTACAGCAGCACCGAGGTCTCGAAACCCTTGCGCTGCAGCCGCGTGGCCTGCAGCAGGTTGACGAAGCCGATCGAGCCTTCGAAGGCGACCGTGTGGAAGGTCACCAGCGCCTTCTCGCCCGGCTCCGCCTTCACGTCCTCGAATACCTTCTCTTCGTAATCGACCAGCACATCGCCTTTCTGGTGTTGCGGGTGGTTGACGGCGGGCATCGCGTTCTCCATGTGTCGGTGAGGGTGTCGGGTGCTCGGGCGGCTGCCGCCCGCACGCCATTGCTCACGCAACCGCCATGCCGCCGCGCCGCGCCGCGATGCGATCACCATCCGATCATCGAGAAGGCGGGGCCGCAAAACGCGCGATCGTCCCCCGTGCCGGGTGCGCCGGCGCGGTGCCCGGCCCCGCGCCGCGCCGCCGGCGCGCACCGCGCTGGCGCAGCGCGATGCGCCTCGTGCGTGCATGCCTGCATCAAAAACGATCTGTCACCCGATCAATGCGATCGATTTCGATTCGGCATCCGATCGATTTTTTTTTCGCGAGGATTCGCGTGTTAACGTCGGGCGCATCGAGGTCAACCGCCTGCAGGGACGCCCGCCATGGATCACTCGCTCGCCCATTGGTCGAAACGGCTGGCCGAAAGCCGCCAGCCCGCCTATCTGCTGATTCCGGAACTGATCGAGGAGGACGTGGCGGTGGGCCGGCTCAAGCCGCGCGACCGCATGCCGGGCCTGCGCGAGCTGGCCGACGTGCTGCGCCTGAACTACACCACGGTGGCACGCGCCTACGCCGAGGCGCGCAAGCGCGGCCTGCTCGACAGCCGCGCCGGCAGCGGCACCTTCGTGCGCGGCCCGACCCAGACCTTGCCGCTGTCGGGCGGCGGCAGCGTCGAGATGTCGATGAACATGCCGCCCGAGCCGCCGGCGATGGCCCCGCGCCTGGCCGAATCGGCCGCCGCGCTGCATGCGCGCGCCGATCCCTACCAGTTGCTGCGCTACCAGGATTTCGGCGGCGCGCCCGCCGATCGCGCCGCCGGCCGCGCCTGGCTGGGCCGCCGGCTGCCGGGCTGCAACGGCGACGCGGTGCTGGTCTGCCCCGGCATCCACAGCGCGCTGGTGGCCCTGGTCTCGCTGCTGGCGCGCCCCGGCGACACGCTCGCGCTCGACGCGCTGGCCTATCCCGGCATCAAGGCGATCGCCTCGCAGCTCGGCGTGCGCCTGCAGGCGCTGCCGCGCGACGAGGACGGCCCGCTGCCGCATGCCTTCGAGTCGCTCTGCAAGAGCCACAAGCCGGCCGCGTTCTACTGCAATCCCACCCTGCAGAACCCCAGCACGCTGACCCTCCCCTTCCACCGCCGCGAGGCGCTGGCCGACGTGGCGTTGCGCTACAACGTGCCGATCGTCGAGGACGACGCCTACGCGATGCTGCCGCAAGGCGCGCCGCCGCCGCTCGCGCTGCTCGCGCCCGAGCTGACCTACTACGTGACGGGCATGTCGAAGAACTTCGGCGCGGGGCTGCGCATCGCCTATCTGCTCGCGCCCTCGGCGCGGCAGGCGCAGCGCATCGCCGGCGCGCTGCGCGCCACCACGGTGATGCCGAGCCCCTACACGATGCTGCTGGCCACCCAGTGGGTCAACGACGGCACCGCGCTGGCGATGCTGGAGGCGATCCGCGCCGAGGGCAGCGCGCGCATGGCGATCGCCGCCCAGGTGCTGCGCGACTGGCGCTTCGACGCGCATCCGAACGGCTTCCACCTGTGGCTGCCGATCCCCGCCGAGTGCCATCGCTTCGCGCCCGAGCTGGCCCAGCAGTTGCGCAATCGCGGCGTGGCGGCGGTGGCGGGCGCGGCCTTCTCCACCGACGGCGACCCGCCCAATGCGATGCGCCTCTGCCTGGGCGGCCCGCAGACGCCCGAGGACTGCCGCGAGGCGCTGCGCCTGGTGGCCGACGCGCTCGGCGATCCGCATCACCTGGCCACGCCGACCATCTGAGTGGCGCGCGCATGAAAAAAGGCGCAGTGCCCGCGGGCAATGCGCCTTGGCAACGACCGCCGTGTCAGCGGCGAAAACTCAGTCCTTCGCCATCGCGCGCTCGATCGTGATGTGCGTCGGCATCATGTTGACGTTGGCATTGTGGATCACCCACAGCGAGAGCCCGACGATCACGGCGATCAAAAAGCCCGTGCACAGGAAGATGCCCGTATTGGCACGCTGGCTGCGCGCCGTGCCGATATGCAGGAAGTAGAACAACTGCACGATCAGTTGCGCGACGCAGGCGATCACGATCGCGGCCAGGCCCCAGCCGCGCGGCACGATGTCGGTCATCACCGCGCCGAACGAGACGAAGGTCAGCAGCACCGACAGGATCATGCCGATCACATAACCCCTGAGCGTGCCGTGCGAGGCATCGTGCGCGTGATGCGCGGCGTGCGCGTGGGACGTGGGCTTCATACGAACTCCCGCAGGTAGACGAAGGTAAACACGCAGATCCAGACCAGGTCCAGGAAGTGCCAGAACATGCTGAGGCAGGCCAGGCGACGCTGCACCATGCCGTTCAGGCCGAACTTCCAGACCTGGTGCATCATCACGCCGATCCACAGCAGGCCGCAGGTGACGTGCAGGCCGTGGGTGCCCACCAGCCCGAAGTAGGCCGACAGGAAGGCGCTGGTATGCGGGCCCGCGCCGTCGGCCACCAGCTTGGCGAACTCGTGCACTTCCATGCCGATGAAGCCGGCGCCGAACACGAAGGTGATCGCCAGCCAGGCGATCACCGCGCCGCGCCGGCCGGCGTTCATGGCCAGCATCGCCAGCCCGAAGGTGAAGCTGCTGACCAGCAGCAGCATGGTTTCGCCGAGCACGTAGTCGAGCTCGAACAGGCCCTGCCCGGTGGGGCCGCCGGCCGTGGCGTTGGCGAGCACCCCGAAGGTCGCGAACAGCGTCGCGAAGATCAGGCAGTCGCTCATCAGGTAGATCCAGAAGCCGACGGTGGTCTTGCCGCCGTCGTCGTGGTGGCCATCCTCGTGGCCGTGCGCAAGGGTCTGGGCGCTCATCATGCGACCTCGGTTTCGTTGAGCGGCACCACGGGAACGTGACGCCGCAGTTGCGCGAAACGCGCGTTCTCGATCCGCTCGACTTCGGCGGCGGGGACGTAGTAGTCGGTGTCGGTGTCGTAGCTGCGCGCGATGAAGGTGACCACCATGCCGATCAGGCCCAGCACCACGAACGGCCACATGTGCCAGACGAAGGCGAAGCCGAACACGGCGCTGAACGCGGCGATGATCACACCCGCGCCGGTATTGCGCGGCATGTGGATGTCCTCGTACTGCGTCGGCTGGCGATAGGCGCGACCGCTGTCCTTGTCGTCCCAGTGCTGCTCGACCGAGGTGATGGTCGGCACGATCGCGAAGTTGTAGAACGGCGCGGGCGAGGAGGTCGACCACTCGAGGCTGCGGCCGTTCCAGGGATCGCCCGTCTCGTCGCGCAGTTCGTGGCGGCGGCGCACGCTCACGGTGATCTGCACCAGCATCGCCAGGATGCCCATGCCGACGAACACCGCGCCGACCAGCGCGACCACCAGCCAAGGGTGCCATTCCGGCACCGAGTAGTGGTTCATGCGGCGCGTCATGCCCTCGAAGCCGAGCACGTAGAGCGGCGTGAAGGCCAGCCAGTAGCCGATCAGCCAGCACCAGAACGAGACCTTGCCCCAGAACTCGTCGAGCGTGAAGCCGAACACCTTGGGGAACCAGAAGCTGATGCCGGCCAGGCAGCCGAACACCACACCGCCGATGATCACGTTATGGAAGTGCGCCACCAGGAACAGGCTGTTGTGCAGCACGAAGTCGGCGCCCGGCACGGCCAGCAGCACGCCGGTCATGCCGCCCACCGCGAAGGTGATCATGAAGCCGATGGTCCACAGGGTCGCGCTGTGATAGCGGATCCGGCCGCGGTACATGGTGAACAGCCAGTTGAACAGCTTCACGCCGGTCGGGATCGAGATGATGGTGGTCATGATCCCGAAGAAGGCGTTGACGTTCGCGCCCGAGCCCATCGTGAAGAAGTGGTGCAGCCAGACGAAGAAGGACAGCACGCCGATCGAGGCGGTGGCATAGACCATCGACTTGTAGCCGAACAGCGGCTTGCCCGAGAAGGTCGCGATGATCTCCGAGAAGGCGCCGAAGGCCGGCAGGATCAGGATGTACACCTCGGGGTGGCCCCAGACCCAGATCAGGTTGATGTACATCATCGCGTTGCCGCCGAGCTCGTTCGTGAAGAAGTGCATGCCCAGGTAGCGGTCGGCGGTGAGCAGCGCGAGCGTGCCGGTCAGCACCGGGAACACGGCGACGATCAGGATGTTGGTGATCAGCGCGGTCCAGACGAACACCGGCATCTGCATCAGCTTCTGGGTCGGCGCGCGCATGCGCAGGATCGTGACGATGAAGTTGATGCCGGTCAGCGTGGTGCCGAGCCCCGATATCTGCAGGGACCAGATGTAGTAGTCCACCCCCACCGTCGGGCTGTAGCCGAGCTCCGAGAGCGGCGGGTAGGCCACCCAGCCGGTGGCCGCGAAATCGCCGACGAACATCGAGACCATCACCAGCCCCGCGCCCACCACCGCGAACCAGAAGCTCAGCGAGTTCAGGAACGGATAGGCCACGTCGCGCGCGCCGATCTGCAGCGGCACCACCACGTTCATCAGGCCGATGATCAGCGGCGTCGCCACGAAGAAGATCATGATCACGCCGTGCGCGGTGAAGATCTGGTCGTAGTGATGCGGCGGCAGGTAGCCGGCCGCGTCGTTGTTGGCGATCGCCTGCTGCGCGCGCATCATGATCGCGTCCGCGAAGCCGCGCAGCAGCATCACGATCGCCATCACGATGTACATCACGCCGATCTTCTTGTGGTCGACCGAGGTGAACCATTCGCGCCACAGGTAGGTCCATTTGCCCGCGTAGGTGATCGCGCCGAGCAGGGCCGCGCCGAGCACGAGCACCACGGCCAGGGTGCCCATGATGATGGGTTCGTGCCAGGGAACGGCATCGAGTGTGAGCTTTCCAAACATGATGTTTACCGGGTAGCCAGGATCGGCGCCTTGGCGGCGCCGGGGGAAAGGGAGATCGCGCCGGCACCGGCCGACTGGATGGTGGCCGGGATCACGCCCGGCGAGGCCGCCGTGCAGCTCGGGTTGGCCGAGCCGGCGCGCATCGCGGTGGCGACGATGTTGTCGAACAGGTCCGGCACCACGCTCGCGTAGAGCGTCGGCGCGTTCTTCTCGCTGGGCTGCGCGAGCCGCGCGTAGGCCGCCGCGTCGAGCGACACGCTCGCGGCCCTGGCGCGCGCGATCCAGGCATCGAATTCGCCGCGGCTGGTGGCGTAGGTCTTGAAGTGCATGTCCGAGAAGCCGGGGCCGCTGAAGGCCGCCGACTGGCCCAGGTAGGTGCCGGCTTCGTCGGCGATCAGGTGCAGGCGCGTCTGCATGCTCGGCATCGCGTAGACCTGGGTGCCGAGCTGCGGGATGAAGAAGGAGTTCATCAGCGATTCGGCGGTCAGGCGGAAATCGACCGGCGTGCCGACCGGCACCGCCAGCTCGTTGACCGAGGCGACGCCGTAGTCGGGATAGATGAACAGCCACTTCCAGTTCAGCGCGACCACCTCGACGCGCACCGGCTTCTCGGCCGACTCGATCGGCTTGTAGGGATCGAGGCTCAGCGTGGTGCGCCAGATCAGCCCCGCGAGGATCACCACGATCACGCAGGGGATCGACCACACCACCACCTCGATCGCGGTCGAATGCGACCAGCGCGGCGCGTAGGTGGCGCTGCGGTTCGAGGCGCGATAGCGCCAGGCGAACCACAGCGTCAGCGCGATCACCGGGATCACGACCAGCAGCATCAGGCCCAGCGCGATCAGGATCAGCTGCTTTTCCTGCACGCCGATGTCGCCCTTCGGGTTCATCAGCACGCTGCTGCAGCCGCCGAGCAGCAGCAGACCCGCGGCCGGCGCGAGGCGCGCCAGCGGCGCCAGCGCCTTCAGCGCGCCGCGACCGCGACCGGCAGCGGCACGCGAGGGCGGGGCGAGCGAATCATGGCAAGGGGACGAGGGGGACAGCGGTGGTCCCGATTCGACATCGGGCCGGGTTCTGGAGGATGGAGTGCGCATGGAATGTCCGTGTTGGCCGTGCACGCAAATCCGTCCATCCGCATCGCTGCCCGTCGCTGCCGGCCCCGGAACGCGCGGCCGGCAAGGCCGTGCATACAAGTCGCATCATGTATGGATTTACGCGCTTCGATGTCGGATGGTAGAGTAAGACATCACGCATACAAGCCGCGACAGAATGACGCAAAAACACGCGAATCCGATCGATGTATGGAACTCGGGGCTGGTGGCCGGACAAGGGCCGCGCTACCTGCAGATCGCCAACTTCATCGAGCACGCGATCGCCGACGGGCGCCTGCAGCCCGGCGATCGCGTGCCGCCGCAACGGCAGGTGGCCGCCCGGCTCGGGGTCGACCTGACCACCGTGACGCGCGCCTTCAACGAGGCGCGCCAGCGGCACCTGCTGGAGGCGCGCGGGCCGCTCGGCACCTTCGTGGCGGTGCCCAAGGTCCAGCTGGCGCAGCGCGTCGACCTCAGCATGAACATCCCGCCGCCGCCGGCCGGCGTCGACCTCGAGATGCTGCTGCGGCGCGGCATGTCGCAGGTGCTGCTGCGCAGCGACATCGATCTCCTGATGACCTACCACGTCGGCGGCGGCAGCGAGGCCGATCGCGAAACCGCCGTCGGCTGGCTGCGCCCGATGCTGGGCGAACCGGCGCGCGCGCGCGTGGTGGTCGCCCCCGGCGCGCAGGCCACGCTGGCCGCGCTGATCATCGCCATGACGGCCGCCGGCGACACCATCGCCTGCGAGCCGGACATCTACCCGGGGCTGCCGCAGGCGGCCTCGCAACTGGGGCGCGTGGCCAGGCCGATCGCGGTGGACACGCAGGGCATGCGGCCCGATGCGCTCGAGGCGGCCTGTCGCGAGCCCGGCGGGGTGCGGCTGATCTACCTGAATCCGACGCTGCAGAATCCGACCGGCACCACCATGCCGGCGCCGCGTCGCCAGGAGCTGCTGAAGGTGGCGCTGCGGCACGGCGTGCTGATCGTCGAGGACGATCCCTACTGGCTGTTCGCACCCGACGCGCCGCCGCCGCTGGCGAGGATCGCGCCGGCCCAGGTGGTGTATGTGTCGACGCTGTCGAAATGCCTGTCGCCGGGGCTGCGCACCGCCTTCGTGGCACTGCCCGACGAGGGCCTGCGCAACGCCTTCCTGAGCGCGCTGCGCTCGTTCTCGCTGATGGCGCCGCCGCTCACCAACGCGCTGGTCACGCAATGGATCAACGACGGCTCGGCCGCGCAGGTGCTGGGCGGCGTGCTCGGCGAGGCGCGCGAGCGGCAGCGCGCCGCCGCCCAGGTGCTCGGCGCGAGCCATGGCGACGGCGCCGGCATCCATCTCTGGTATCCGCTGCCGAGCTACTGGGCGCCCGGCGAGCTGGCCGCGGCGGCCAGCGCCGAGGGGCTGGCGGTGGCGCCGTCCACCGCCTTCCATCTCGGCGGCCAGGCGCCCAACGCGATCCGCGTCTCGCTGGGTGCCACGCCCGATCGCACCCAGCTGCACGCGGCGCTGCGCCGGCTGTCGGTGCTGCTGGCCAGCGACATCTCGAGCGGGCGCGGCCTGATCGTCTGAGCCGGACGGCGGCCGCCGCCGGCCGCGAAGGCGAGCAAGGTCACGAAAACGAAACAGCCCGGTCGAGGCAGGATCGCTTCGACCGGGCTGTTTGCTTGGTGCCGCGCGCGGATCAGGCGGCGGCGGGCTTCGATACGCCGATAAGTCAGACTTCGAGGCCGGGCTTGCGCGTGGCCGGCCCCGGCGCGGCGGGCATCGGCGCCGGCGTGCGGGCCGGGGCCACCGTCCTCGCGGGCGGCGCCACCGGCACCAGGTACAGCACCGGCTGCGGCATCTGCATCAGGACCACGGGCGGCCCGGCGAACATCGCGTCGAGCGGCGCGCCGGCGGCAAACGCCGGCATCCCGCCCAATGCTGCCTGCTGCAGCGCCTGCTGCAGCGCCTGCATCTGCGCCTGCATGCGGGCCTGCATCGCCGCCATCTGGACCATCTGCATTTGCATCCGCGCCTGCATGCGGCGCAGATCCGCGGGCGGCATGCCGCCCGTGCTCGACTGCATCACGAAGCTGGCCTCGCCGTTCGGGCTGTGCCAGCTCCAGGTCTTCACGTGCGCCGGGCCGTCGGCCGTCTGCACGATCCGGGATGTTTCCTGGGCGGCCACGGTCCTGCCGTCGACCTGCACGAACACGGGCTGCGCCGCGAACGCCAACACCGGGGCCAGCACCAGCGCGCCGGCCATGATCGCTGAATGAAGTCGCATCGGTTTTCCTCCTGTCGTTATCGCTCGTCGGGACGGGCGGCGAAAATCTCGCGCGGAAATCTTGTTGGAGGAGGCTTAAACGGGGCTTAAGAAACGGCATGCATGCAAGCTGGGATGGCGCATCTCGAGTTGTCCGTGCCACTGGTGAAAAAGCAGCGGCCGAACCCTGCGTTGCCTGCTTGCAACGCCGTGCCTCATCCGCCCCCCAGCCCTGCGAAATACCCCAGCGCGAACGCCCGGAACCGCTCCACCGCCGGGCTGTCGCGCTCCACGCGCCAACCCAGGTCGAGATCGGCGGTCGCCTCCTGCGTCCACAACGGCCGGAACACCACGTCGCGCATGCCAAGCTCGCGCGCCGAGGCCGGCACGATCGACACGCCGATTCCGGCGCGCACCAGGGTCAGCACCGTGTGCGTCTGGTCGAGCTGCTGGGCCACGTCCACATGCACGCCGGCCGCCGTCAGCAGCGCGACGATCCGGTCGTGGAAATAGCGGCCGCCGTCGGCCGAATACATCACGAAGGGCTCGCCCGCCAGGTCCGCGGCCGCGATCGTGTCGCGCGCCACCAGCCGATGCGCGGCCGGCAGCACCGCCAGCAGCGGCTCGCGTGCCAGCAGCTCGATGCCGATCTGCGGGTCGGGCGACTGCGCGCGCAGGATGCCGAGATCGATCGCGCGCGTCTTGAGCGCCTCGAGCTGCGCCACCGACACCATCTCCTTGAGCACCAGCCGGATTCCCGGCAACTGCTCGCGCGCCGCCGCCAGCAGGTCCGGCACCAGCCGGTAGCCGGCCACCGCGGTGAAACCGATCGCGACCTGCCCCGCATCGCCGCGCGCCACGCGCCGCGCCGCATCGGCGGCCTGCTCGGTCAGCCTCAGGATGCGCAGCGCGTCCTGGTAATAAGCCCGCCCCGCGTCGGTCAGCTTCACGCTGCGGCTGTTGCGCTCGAACAGTTGCAGCCCGAGCGACTCCTCCAGCAACTGGATCTGCCGGCTCAGCGGCGGCTGCGTCATGAACAGGCGCGCGGCGGCCCGCCCGAAGTGCAGTTCCTCGGCCACGGCGATGAAACAACGCAGATGATTGAGTTCGACGTTCATTCCAATTCTTGAATTGATCGATGCGAAACATAGCTTAGACCTCGATCGATCGCCTGCCTATACTCGTTCGCACCCGGCCGCCGAGCAGGGCGCGCCGGCCCCGCCGCACCGCGTCACGGCGGCCTTCGCGGCAGCGCGCGAGGCCTCGCGGCCCGCGCGCCCGGCGCGCCTGCCAGGCGCCGCCGCTTCATCGTTCGAGGCTCCCCCGCATGTCGTTTGAAATCCTGCTGATCAATCCCGTCCTGCCCTCGCTCGAGCGCCAGCTCGCCGAGCGCTACACCCTGCACCGCTACTACGAGCACGCCGACAAGGCCGGCTACCTGCGCGAGATCGGCGCGCGCATCGACGGCGTCGTCACCGGCGGCGCCTCGGGCATCGCCCGCGAGGTGATGGCGCGCCTGCCGAAACTGCGCATCGTGGCGGTCAACGGCATCGGCACCGACGCGGTCGATCTCGACCACGCCCGCGAGCGCGGCCTGCATGTCTCGACCACGCCCGGCGTGCTCACCGACGACGTCGCCGACCTCGCGCTGGGCCTGCTGCTGGCGACCTGCCGCGGCATCTGCAACGGCGACCGCCAGGTGCGCGAGGGCGGCTGGGGCAAGGCGCCGGCCCTGCCGCTGGCGCGCAAGTTCAGCGGCATGCGGGTGGGCATCGTCGGGCTGGGCCGGGTGGGCCGCGCGATCGCCACGCGCGCCGCCGCCTTCGGCTGCCCGATCGCCTACACGGACCTGCGCGCGATCGACGGCGTGCCCTATCGCTTCGTCGACGATCTCGCCGCGCTCGCGCGCGACAGCGACGCGCTGGTGCTGGCGGCCTCGGCCGACCGGGCCGAGGGCATCGTCGACGCGCGCGTGCTCGACGCGCTGGGCCCCGATGGCTACCTGATCAATGTCGCGCGCGGCCGGCTGGTGGACGAGCCGGCGCTGGTGCGCGCGCTGGCCGAAGGCAGGATCGCGGGCGCCGGGCTCGACGTGTTCGTCGACGAGCCGAACGTGCCCGCCGAGCTGTATTCGATGCCCAACGTGGTACTGCAACCGCATCGCGCCAGCGCCACCGTGCAGACGCGCGAGGCGATGGGCGCGATCGTGCTCGACAGTCTCGCGGCCAGCTTCGCGGGCCGCCGGCCGGCCACCAGCGTCACGCCCTGAGCGCTGGCGGGCCCCGGGCGCCCGATGAAGCCCCGCCCGGCAGGCAGCACCCACCAGAACCATCCCGCCAGAACAGGGAGGAGACAGAGATGAAAAGCATCGACCTCGCGACGCCGAAGGCGGCCGTCGCCGCCGGCCGCATCGGCCATTTCCGCTACTGGATACTCGCGCTGATCTTCACGGTCACCGTGCTCAACTACGCCGACCGCGCCACGCTCTCGATCGCCGGCACCTTCGTCGCCAAGGACCTGGGCCTCACGCCGGCCTCGCTCGGCATCGTGTTCTCGGCCTTCGGCTGGGCCTACGCGATCGGCCAGATCCCCGGCGGCTGGCTGCTGGACCGCTTCGGCGCGCGGCGCGTCTACGGCGCGAGCATCGTGCTGTGGTCGCTGTTCACGATCGCGCAGGGCAGCGTGTCCTGGTTCGGCGGCGCGGCCAGCGCCACCGCCGCCCTGTTCGTGATGCGCTTCATGCTCGGCCTGGTGGAGTCGCCCGCCTTTCCCGGCAACGCGCGGATCGTCGCCACCTGGTTCCCGACCAACGAACGCGGCACCGCCAGCGCGCTGTTCAATTCCGCGCAATACCTGGCGGTGGTGATCTTCACGCCGCTGATGGCCTGGCTCACCCACGCGCTGGGCTGGCACCAGGTGTTCTTCTTCATGGGCGCGCTCGGGCTGGCGATGGCGGCGGTCTGGTTCGCGACGCTGCGCGAGCCGGGCTCGCATCCGCGCATAAGCCGCGCCGAGTTCGAGCACATCGCCGCCAACGGCGCCCTGGTCGGCCTCGACGGCAGCCGCGGCGGCACCCGTCGCCGCTTCAGCGCGCAACAGATCGGCGCGCTGTTCACCAGCCGCACGCTGTGGGCCATCTACATCGGCCAGTACTGCATCACCGCGCTCACCTACTTCTTCATCACCTGGTTCCCGATCTACCTGGTCAAGGCGCGCGGCATGAACATCATGACGGTGGGCCTGGTGGCCGCGCTGCCGGCCATCTGCGGCTTCAGCGGCGGGGTGCTGGGCGGGCTGCTGTCGGACTTCCTGATCCGCCGCGGCTGCTCCAACTCGGTGGCGCGCAAGACGCCCTTCCTGCTCGGCATGACGCTGGCCACCTCGCTGATGCTGGCGCCCTGGGCGCGATCCGACTCGCTGGTGGTGGTGCTGGTGTCGCTGGCCTTCTTCGGCAAGGGGCTCGGCGCGATCGGCTGGGCCGTGCTGGCCGACGTCGCGCCGCGCGACATGACCGGCCTGAGCGGCGGCATCTTCAACGGCATCGGCAACACGGCCGGGATCGTCACGCCGCTGGTGATCGGCTTCGTGGTGGCCGCCACCGGCTCCTTCGACATCGCGCTGTGGTTCGTCGGCGCGCACGGGATCGTCGCGATCCTCGCCTACGGGCTGCTGGCCGGCAAGTTCGAGCGCGTCCGGTTGCCGGGCTGAACGCGCCCCGGGACGAGGCTCGAGACGGGCCGTGCCACGCGGCCCGCCCCCCGCTCACGCCTCCTCGAGCTGCGCGATCAACTCGGCCAGCAGGCTCCTGGCCACCGCCGGCAGGCGACGCTCGCGCATGCTCATCACCCGCAGCCGGCGTTCGTTCAGCAAGGGCTCGTCGATCGCGCGCGCCAGCAGCGTGCTGCCCTGCGCGAGCCCCTTGAGCGCCACCGCGCTGCCGAGCGTGACGGCGCCGGTGCGCGCCGCGAAGGCATGCAGCACGGCCGAGTTGTTGCTCGACAGCAGCGGCTCGATGCGCACGCCGCGCGCCGCGCAGCACAGGTCGAACAACTGCCGCACCGTGTTGCCGCGTTCGAGCAGCGCCAGCGGCCAGGCGCGCAGGTCCTCAAGCGTCAGCGCCTGGTTCGCGGCCAGCGGATGCGTCGGCGCGAGCAGCGCGCGCACCGGCATGCCGATCTCGTATTCGATGCTGACCGCGGGCGTGCCGCCGCCCGAGAAGGCGATGCCCAGATCCACCTCGCCGATCGTCACCCAGTGCTCGACCTGGGCCGGCGTGCCCGAACGCAACTGGTAGCGCGCCAGCGGCACGCGCTCGTGATGGCGCGCCAGCACCTCGGGCAGGAACGAACGCGTAAAACCCTCGGTGCAGCCCAGCCGCACCAGCCCGCCCGCCTGCTCGCGCCCCGCCGAGATCTCGCCGATCACCGCCTCGGCCTCCAGCAGCGCGCGCCGCGCATGCGCGGCCAGCAGCTCGCCCGCCTCGGTCAGCACCATGCCGCGCGGCATGCGCTCGAACAGCGGTGCGCCGACATCCTGCTCGAGCTTGCTGATCTGTCGGCTGATGGCGGAGACGGCCACGTGCAGCGTATCCGAGGCCCCCGCCAGCGAACCGGTGCGCGCCACCTCGACGAAATACCGCAATGCGATGCCGTGCAGCATGCCCCTTTCTCCCCGGCGCGAACGCGCCCTGCCTTGCCATTTCGGCAAGTCTATTCGACATCTTTGTAATTGTTGCGAATTTTTGGCGTTCCTAGAGTGGGGCATTCCAGCCTTCCGCCTTGCCAGGAGCGCCCCCGATGTCCACCATCCAATCCGCCCGCAACCCGCGCCAGCAGGCGCTCGACCTCGCCGTGCGCGCCCACGACGGCGGCGCGCTGCTGGCCGATCTCGCGCGCCGCGTGGCCTTTCGCACCGAAAGCCAGGAGCCCGCCCAGGCCGAGGCGCTGCATGCCTACCTGAGCGACGAGATCGCCCCGGCGCTGGCCGCGCTCGGCTTCCGCTCGCGACTGGCCGACAACCCCGCCGGCGCGCGCGCACCGTTCCTGATCGCCGAGCGGATCGAGGATCCCGCCCTGCCCACCGTGCTCAGCTACGGCCACGGCGACGTGGTGCGCGGCTACGACGCGCAATGGCGCGCCGGCCTCGCGCCCTGGCGCGTGACGGTCGAGGGCGATCGCTGGTACGGACGCGGCACGGCCGACAACAAGGGCCAGCACTCGATCAACCTGGCCGCGCTGGCGGCCGTGGTCGAGGCGCGCGGCGGCCGGCTCGGCTACAACCTCAAGCTGATCTTCGAGACCGGCGAGGAAATCAGCTCGCCCGGACTCGACGCGATCTGCGCGCGGGAGCGCGAGGCGCTGGCCGCCGACCTGTTCCTCGCCTCCGACGGCCCGCGCGTGAGCGCCGAGCGCCCGACCCTCTTCCTCGGCTCGCGCGGCGGCCTGAACATCGAGCTGAGCGTGGCGCTGCGCGAGGGCGGCCATCACTCGGGCAACTGGGGCGGCGTGCTGCGCAATCCCGGCACGGTGCTCGCGCATGCGATCGCGAGCCTGATCGACCGGCGCGGCGCGATCGCGGTGGAGGGCCTGCGCCCGCCGCCGATCCCCGACGCGGTGCGCCGCGCGCTGTCCGACATCGAGCTGGGCGGCGACGAGAACGCGCCCGCCATCGATCCCGACTGGGGCGAGCCGGGCCTCACGCCGAGCGAGCGCGTGATCGCCTGGAACACGCTGGAGGTGCTGGCCTTTCGCACCGGCAACCCCGAGGCGCCGGTCAACGCGATCCCGCCCGACGCGAAGGCGATCTGCCAGTTGCGCTACGTGGTCGGCACCGACACCGCGAACGCGCTCGCGCATCTCGAGGCCCACTTCGCCCGGCACGGCTTCGACGAGGTGCGGGTGACGGTCTCGCAGCGCTCGCCCGCCACCCGGCTTGACCCCGACGATCCCTGGGTCGAGTGGGCGCTGGACTCGCTGCGCGCCTCCACCGGCAAGCCGCCGGCGCTGCTGCCCAATCTCGGCGGCACGGTGCCCAACCACGTGTTCGCCGACACGCTCGGGCTGCCGACGCTGTGGGTGCCGCATTCCTACCCGGCCTGCGCGCAGCATGCGCCGAACGAGCACCTGCTGGGCTCGGTGGCACGCGAGGCGCTGGCCGTGATGGCCGGGCTCTGGTGGGACCTCGGCGAGGACGCGGCGCGCATCGTCGCCGAACGGCGCGCGCGCGACGCCCGGCGCACCGGCGCCGCGCCAACCGCCGTCTGCGCATAAGGACCGGCGCGCCTCGCGCCACATCTGCCCGGCATCGTCGCCCTCCCGCGCGGCGACGCCGGACTCCGCCGTCGTACCCGAACCGATCGAGCGTCCCATGAACCGTCCCGTCCCCTCCCCCGCCCCCGCGCGCAAGCCGCCCAGCCTGGTGCAGATCGTCGTCGCGACCTCAGCCGGCAATGCGCTCGAGTGGTTCGACATCGCCGTTTACGCCTTCTTCGCCGTCTATATCGGCCAGCACTTCTTCCCGGCCCGCAACGAAACGGCCTCGATGCTGCTGACCTTCGGCTCGTTCGGCGCCTCCTACCTGGTGCGCCCGCTCGGCGGCTTGGTGCTGGGCGCCTATGCCGACCGGCGCGGCCGGCGTGCCGCCCTGATGCTGACGGTCACCCTGATGATGATCGGCACCGGCCTGATCGCGGTGATGCCGGGTTACGCGAGCATCGGCATCGCCGCGCCGCTCGGCGTGTTCGGCGCGCGCCTGATCCAGGGCTTCTCGGCCGGCGGCGAATTCGGCGCCTCCACGGCGATGCTGATCGAGCACGCGCCGCACCGGCGCGGTTTCCTGGCGAGCTGGCAGTTCGCCACCCAGGGCCTGGCGCTGCTGCTGGCCGCCTCGTTCGGCTACGGCCTGGCGCGGGTGCTGTCGCCGGCCGAGCTGGCCGACTGGGGCTGGCGCCTGCCGTTTTTCTTCGGCGTCCTGATCGGCCCGCTCGGCCTCTACCTGCGCCGCTTCCTGGAGGATGCGCCGGCCTTCCTCGAGGGCGAACGCTCCGAGTCGCCCGCGCGCGACCTGCTCGCCACCCACAAGCGCGCGGTGCTGGTCGCGATCGGCGCACTCAGCGTGTCGACCGCCGTCAACTACCTGCTGCAATACCTGCCGACCTTCGCGATCCGCCAACTGCACCTGCCCACCGCCACCGGCTTCGCGGCCACCATGGCCGGCGGCGCGATCCTGACCCTCGTCACGCCGCTGGCCGGCCATCTGTCGGACCGCATCGGCCGGCGCCGGCAGATGACGGTGGTCGGCATCCTGTTCGCCGTCACCGCCTGGCCGGCCTTCTCGTACACGGTCGCGCACGTCTCGGTGCCGACCCTGTTCGCGCTGGTCTGCTGGCTGGCCCTGCTCAAGTCGATCTACTTCGGCGCGCTGCCGGCGCTGATGTCGGAGCTGTTCCCGGCCGCGACGCGCTCGACCGGCATGTCGGTGGCCTACAACATCGGCGTGACCGTGTTCGGCGGCTTCACGCCCGCGATCGTCACCTGGCTCACCAGCGCCACGGGCGATCGCAGCGCGCCCAGCTTCTACCTGATCCTCACCGCGATGATCAGCCTGGCCGCGCTCGCCTCGGCCGGCAGCAAGACGACGCCGCTGGGCCGGCGGCCCGCCGCGGCCTGAGGCGACCGCAGCCTCGGGCTGCCTGCTCCTGCTCCTGCTCCTGCTCCTGCTCCTGCTCCTGCTCCTGCTCCTGCTCCTGCTCCTGCTCCTGCTCCTGCTCCTGCTCCTGCTCCTGCTCCTGCCCCTGCTCCTGAGCCTGAGCCTGAGCCTGAGCCTGAGCCTGAGCCTGAGCCTGAGCCTGAGCCTGAGCCTGAGCCTGAGCCTGAGCCTGAGCCTGAGCCTGAGCCTGAGCCTGAGCCTGAGCCGGCGCAGGCACCGGCGTCCGCGCCGAGCACCGGCGCCGAGCAGCCGCATCCGGGCCTGCGCCACACACCGGGACGGCTTTCATGCCCTTCCCGGCACCGTTTCGCCTCGATCGATGTGCATGCACCGAACCACCCGGCAAGCTTGCCGCCGGCCGCCCGGCGCCGGCATTCCATAAGCAGCGATCCATCCCCGACCCGGCACCGATTTCCCCCTAGGGGTTTGTCACCATCCTTTCACACGGCGCCCGCATCCCGGCCGGTTTCGCGTAAACTGCGCCGGATCACTCCCTCGCGTCCCCACGCGATGGTCGAAGCATCCGGAATGCAAGGAGATGTCACGCATGCACGCAGTGCCTTTACCGACCCAGAACGTGATCGACTCGACCGCCACGCAGCCAGTGCGCGATCTGCGCCGCGTGCCGATCCATCCCGACTTCTGGTATCCCCTGGCCTGGTCGCGCGAACTGAAGCGCGGCAAGACTCTCGGCGTGCAATTCGCGGGCGACCCGATCGTGTTGTTTCGCGGCGAGTCGGGAACGGTTTTTGCGCTGGAAGACCGTTGCGCGCACCGCCAGGTGCCATTGCACGCCGGCGTGGTCGACGGCGACGCGCTGCGTTGCGGCTATCACGGCTGGACCTACGATTGCAGCGGCAAATGCGTGGACGTGCCCTACCTGGGCAAGGAACGCCTGCCCAACGGCGTGCGCGCCTACCCGTGCCGCGAGGTGCGCGGGCTGATCTTCGTGTTCACGGGCGATCCCGCCCTGGCCGACGAGAAGCCGGTGCCCGAGCTGCCCACGGTGGCCGACCCGAAGTACAAGACGCGCCGCTTCGGCCGCGCGGTCAAGTGCCATTACTCGTTCATGCACGAGAACCTGATGGACATGAACCATCAGTTCCTGCATCGCCGCGAGATGGGCCAGATGAAGGCGCGCTCGCTGGGACGCCGCCGCGGCGAGGGCTGGGTCGAGGTCGACTACACCTTCTCGCGCGCCGAGGGCAAGCAGCCGATCGGCGAGGCGCTGGTGTTCGGCGCCAGCAAGAAGCCGCAGGACCAGAGCGACAAGAGCGTGATGACGATCCGCACCGAGTACCCGTACCAGACGCTCAAGATCCTCTCGAGCGAGGGCACCCTGGTGATGGACCTGTGGATCGTCTACGTGCCGCTCGACAAGCAGCAGCGCACCAACCGCACCTTCGGGCTGCTGTCGATCCGCAAGCCCTCGGTGCCCTTCGCGCTGGACCTGGCCTGGCCGCTGCTGGTGTGGTTCACCGAGCGGATCTTCAAGGAGGACCGCTGGATCGTCGAGCGCGAGCAGGAAGCGCACGACATGCAGGGCGCCGACTGGAACCACGAGGTGTTCCCCGTCATCAACGACCTGCGCGACGTGCTGCGCAACAACGGCGGGCGCACCGTGATCCCGATCCGCGAGCTGGGGCCGGCGGCCTGACGGGCAGGCGGCAACGAAGCGAAGGCAGGCGAAACGCCTGCCTTTTTTATTGCGCGCGGCTCAGCGCCCGACGACGCCGAGCATCAGCAGGTGCTCGAAATCCTTCAGCGCGGCGGCGGCCGTGGCCAGCGGGCTGGTGCGGCCGATCGCGACCAGCTCGCCCATCGCATCGGTCTCGATGCGCACCGCCTTCATGCCCGCACCGATCCCCGCGAAGGGATGCGCGGCCTCGTAGGTGGCCAGGCGCACCGAAGCCTCCACCCGCCCCTCGCCCCCCGCGCGCCGCTCGATGCGGCCGACCAGCTTCGGTACCAGGCCATCCGCGCGCCAGCGCGCCAGTTGCCCGGCCTCGATCGGCGCGATGCCCTCGCGCGCGATCTCATCGAGCGCCAGCCGCGCGCCGAAACCCGCGTTGGCCAGGATGCAGACCTTGCAGGCCGTGTCCCAGCCCTCGACATCGAAGCGCGGATCGGGCTCGGCCATGCCGGCGCGCTGCGCCTCGGCGAGCGCATCGGCGAAGGCGATGCCGGCCATCATCCGGTCCAGCACGTAGTTGGTGGTGGCCGTGAAGATGCCTTCCATCACGCGCACCTCGCAGCCGGCCGCGTTGTAGTCGAGCAGGTCGATGGTCGGCAGCGCGGCCGAGGTCGCGCCGCTGATCTTCAGCTCCACGCCGTTCGCATCGGCCAGCGCGCGCAGGCCCGGGTAATCGAGCACCAGCGCGCCCTTCGAGATCGCGATGCCGTGCGCGCCGGCCGCGAGCGCCGCGCGCAGGTAGCCGAGCGCGGCGCCGCCGCTCAGGTAGTCGGTCGGGCCGGCCTCGATCAGCACGTCGGGCCGCGCGGCAGCCACGAAGGCCTCGCCCGTCAGCGCCGCGTCGAGCGGCGCATCGGCCGCGAGCGGATCGCGCAGGCCCTCGCGATCGACGCGAGCGCCGCGCGAGCGGCTGATGCCGACCAGCCGCACCTCCACCCCGTAGCGCTCGCGATAACGCGCGCGACGCGCCGCCAGTAGTTCGGCGACGGCCCGGCCGATCTGGCCGAAGCCCGAGATCGCGACATGGCAGCGTGACATCGGCGCTCCAGGACGATGAGGAGGAACGGGGCGAGGACTGAGCGGCCTTACTTCGCGAACAGCTTGCCGAGATCGGCGAAGGCCTTGAATTCGAGCGCGTTGCCCGACGGATCGAGGAAGAACATGGTGGCCTGCTCGCCGGGCTCGCCCTTGAAGCGGACATACGGCTCGATCACGAACTTCGTGCCGGCCGCGCGCAGCTTGTCGGCCAGCAGGTGCCATTGCTCCAGCGTCAGCAGCGCGCCGAAATGGCGGACCGGCACGCCATGGCCGTCGACGGCATTGGTGCGCGCCACGCCCGTTTCGTCCGGCGCGAGATGCGCGACGATCTGGTGGCCATAGAGGTTGAAGTCGACCCATTCGGCCGAGCTGCGGCCTTCGGGGCAGCCGAGCAGCTCGCCGTAGAATTCGCGCGCGGCCTCGAGGCTGTGGACCGGGAAGGCGATATGGAAAGGCAGCAGCGGGGCGGCGGAAGCGCTCATCGATCGAAACTCCGTAACGAGGTATCAAGGGGACATCGGCCCGCCGCGCGCGTCGGCGCGGCAGATCAGTGACACCGATGTTACCGATTACGATCTTCGATGAAAAACGATATTTTTCCGATCTGAGTATCGATTTATTCGATTAAAAGGAACGCCGCGGTTCCGCCTCGTTCGCCGCCGCATTTGCCGCCTTGGTCGCCGCCGCGACGCAGGCCCTGGCCAGCACCTCGGTCGGGTCGACCAGGTTCACGCGCACGCCGCCCGGGCCGGCGATCTCGCCTGCCGGCAGCAGCAGCGGCAGCTCGGTGCAGCCGAGCAGCACCACGCGAGCGCCGGCCGCGACCAGCGCATCGAGCGCGGCCTCGATGTCCTCGCGGCAGCGGCCCTGCACGAACCCGGCCTTGACGCCCGCCTCGCCGTAGATCGCCGCCATCACGCGCGCCTGCAAGGCTGGCGGCGGCACGAGCTGCACGAAACCCTCGGCGGCCAGCGCCTCGCGATAGACGCCGCTGGCGAGCGTGCCCGAGGTGGCCAGCACGCCGATCTCGCGCGCCTCGGGAAAACGCTCGCGCAGATGGCGCGCCGTCACCGTCAGCATGTTGACGATCGGGATCGACAGGCGCGGCTGGATTCGCTCGACGAAGGCGTGCGCGGTATTGCAGGGGATCGCCACCAGCTTCGCGCCGCCCTGCTCCAGGCGCTTGCAGGCGGCATAGAGCGAGACGGTCGGATCGGGGCCCTCGCCGACCAGGTGCGCGGTGCGATCGGGGATCTGCGGATTCTGCTCGACGATCAGCTTCAGGTGGTCCTGGTCGCGCGCGGCCGGCGTGTGCTGCACCAGCTTGCGCAGGAAGTCGACGGTGGCCGCCGGCCCGACGCCGCCGACCACGCCGATCCGGAACGGCTCGGCCTGGCCGCCATGCGCGCCCTCGTGGTCGACGGCAAGCACGCGCCGCGCATAGACCTGGTTCGGGTCGACCAGCGGCACCGGCAGCGGCCCGAGCGCGTCCAGCACCAGGGCGATTTCGGTCAGGCCCGGCACGATCACCTCCGCGCCCTGCTCGATCAGCGAGGCGCAGGCACGCCGCAGCAGCTCGACCGGGCGCCCGTCGAGCGCGCCCTCGCGAATGCCGTCCACGCCATAGACCGCCTCCGTCACCGCATCGATGCCATCGACCTCGTCGGGATGGCAGAGACTGAATTCCGGCGCCGCGAAGTAGCGCTCGAACAGGCGCCGCTCGCGCGTCGCCGCCGAGGCGAGCACGCCGACGCGTCGCACGCCCGGCCACGCGCGGCGCACGTGCTCGCGCACCGCCTCGACCAGGTCGACGATCGCCAGCGAGGTGTTCGCGCGCAGCTCGTCGAGGAAGGTGTGGCTGAGGAAGCAGGGCAGCACCACGGTGGTCACGCCGCGCTGCTCGAACTCGCGGATCAGGTCGAACACATGGAGCTTGCGCTCGGCGCTCGCCTCGCGATCCGGGGCCGCGCCGCGAAGGGGATGCTGGGCCAGGATCGCGTCGATCGGCGTGGTGCCGGCCGCGCGCATCAGCTTGGCGTACAGGTCGGCGCCGGCCAGCGGGCCGAGCCCGCCGACGATGCCGAGGCGCCGTGCCGGCGCGCCGGCCGGAAGGCTCGCGCCGCTCATCGCGCGTCGCCCGCCAGCGGCTCGAGACGCGACAGCTCGCTCGACACCGGCCCCGGCTCCCTCGCTTCGGCCACCTCGACCGCCGCGCGCCGCGCTTCCCACTTCGCGATCACGGCGGTGGCCACGCTGTTGCCGATCACGTTGGTCATGGTGCGTCCCATGTCGAGGATCTGGTCGATCGCCAGCACCAGCGCCACGCCCGCGGCGGGCAGATGGAACAGCGGCGCGACCGCGGCAACCACCACCACCGAGCCGCGCGGCACGCTGGCCATGCCCTTGCTGCTCAGCATCAGGACCAGCAGCATCAGCAGTTGCTGCGAGACCGGCATGTCGATGCCGAAAGCCTGGGCGATGAAGATCGCGGCGAAGGACTGGTACATCATCGAGCCGTCGAGGTTGAAGGCGTAGCCGAGCGGCAGCGTGAAGCCCACCACCTTCTTCGGCACGCCGAAACGTTCGAGCTGCTCGGTCAGGCGCGGATAGGCGGCCTCGCTGCTGGCCGTCGAGAAGGCCAGCATGGCCGGCTCGCGCACCGCCTTCAGCAGGCGGCCGACGTCGCGCCCCAGGAACAGCCAGCCGACGCCCACCAGCAGCAGCCACAACACCACCAGCGCCGCATAGAAGGCGCCGATCAGCCGGCCATAGGTGAGCACCACGTCGAGCCCGCGCAGCGTGACGGCCGAGGCGATCGCGCCGAACACGCCGAACGGCGCGGCGCGCATCACGTAGCCGGTCAGCCGCAGCATCACCGGCACCAGGCCGTCGATCGCGCCGACCAGCAGGGCCACGCGCGGGTCCTGCCTGAGCGCGCCGAGCCCGAGCCCGAAGAACAGCGAGAACACCAGGATCTGCAGGATGTCGTTGCGCGCCATCGCATCAAGCAGGCTGGTGGGGAAGGCGTGCGTGAGCACGTCCTTCAGGTTGAGCCCCGCCGTATTGAGCCCGGCGACGCTTTCCCCGGCGCCCGCCGCCAGGTGCAGGCCGGCGCCCGGCTGCAGCGCGTTGGCGAAGGCCAGCCCGATCAGCAGCGACACGAAGGAGGCGCACAGGAACCACAGCACGGTGCGCAGGCCGATCCGGCCCACGTCGCGGCCGCCGTCCATGCCGGCGAGCCCCGACACCAGGGTGGCGAACACCAGCGGCGCGATGATCATCTTGATCAGCCGCAGGAAGATGTCGGTGAGGATCGAGAAGTAGCCGGCGATGTCCCGGGCTTGCGCGGCATCGGCCGCCGTCGCGTGGCAGTAGCCGCCGGCCGCGATGCCGAGCAGCATGCCGGCCGCGATCCATGGAGTGAGGCGTGATTTCATGTCCGTCCCTGGAGGCGCCGGGCGAACCTGGAGGGTCCTGCGGCGCGTGTCGATGAGGAAACGTCGGGGTTCGACGCGGGCGACGGACGAAAGCGGAAAGCGGCTTGCCTCGACCGTCAGGACGAATGGTAGGGACGGTCAAAAAACCCGCGATGCGGGTCCGGCATGCACGTATGCGTGATTCGCATAGGCAGGGAAATCCCGGGGGCGGCCGCGGCAGGGAGCCTCAGATCGAGGCGCGCAGGTGCTGCCAGAGCGTATCGACGAAGGCGCCGCGATTGCTGGTATCGCGATAGACACGCAGCTCCACCTCGAGCTGCCAGGCGGCCGGCCCCGCCGGCACCAGCTCGCCGGCCGCGAGCTCGCGCGCGATCGCGCTGCGCGGCAGCCAGGCCAGGCCCTCGCCCTCGACCACCAGCTTCTTGAGCACCTCGGCCATGTCCGACTCGAAGTGCAGCCGCAGCATCGGCGTGGCCGGCGCGCGCGACAGCAGCAGCGCCTGGCAGCGCCCGAAATAGCTGGTTTCCGTGTACGAGATCAGCGGCAGCGCGGCCTTGCTGGTGCCCGGCAGGCGAAAGCGCGGCGCGGCGCGCGGCGTGGGCTGGCTGACCGGCAGCAGCGTATCGAGGCCGACCGTGAGGTGCTCGTAGCGCGCCGGATCGAGATGCAGCGGCAGCTCGGGATGGTGGTAGGCGAACATCAGCTCGCAGTTGCCGTTCACCAGCGACAGGATCGAATCATGGACATTGGCCGGCACCACCCGCGCGCGCACCTCGCCGAAATGGCCCGACAAGGCCTTCAGCCAGCCCGGCAGGAAGTTCAGCGCGATGGTGTGGCCGGCCGCGATCTGCAGGCCGCGCCCGGCGATGCGCTGCTCGTTGCGGATGATGGCGCGCGTGTCGTGCAGCTTGTGCAGGATGTCGTCGGCGGCCTCGCGGAACAGGCGCCCGGCCGGCGTCAGCACCGGCGGGAAGCTGCTGCGGTCGATCAGCTCCGCGCCGACCCACTGCTCCAGCGACTGGATGCGGCGGCTGAAGCCCGATTGCGTGACGTTGCGGAACTCGGCCGCGCGCGAGAAGCTCTGGTATTGCGCGAGGGCGATGAAGTCCTCGATCCATTTGATTTCCATGCGCGTCGCCGATGGCTTGGGGATGATGGGAAGTCGATCGAGCGCATTCTACGACGCGGCGGTGCCGCTGCCCGCCAGGTAAACCGAATCGCAGACTGTTACCGCCGGCGCGGCCGGCGCTTGCCCCCGCATCGCGATGGTGCTGGAATAGCGCTCATTCCTACGACAACGAACAACAAATCGAGAGAGACCATGACCATCGGATCGCCGCGCAGGAATCGCGCTGCCGGGAGCGCCCTCACCTCGCTCACCTCGCTCACCTCGCTCGCCCCGCTTGCGCTCATCGCCTCGCTGGCGCTGGCCGGCTGCGCCGCCAACGACCCACCGATGCCCTCCCCCGACCAGATCGCCTCGATCTGCCTGAAGCAGGCCGCGCAGGGCGGCGATCCTGTCTCGCTGGCGCACCTGAGCGCGCTGCAATGGCAGCGTTACGTGGGCTGCCGGATCGGCGGCAGCCTGTATGTGGCGCGTCCCGCCGTCGACGGTTATCCCGAGGCGGTGCTGTCGACGCATTTCTCCCGCAGCGGCGCGGTCGAATCGTCCGAGCTGCAGCCCGCCAACGGGGGCGGCGACCCGGCCTGGAACGCCGCGGTCACGCAGGCGCTGGCGAGCGCCTCGCCGCTGCCCGCGCTGGGCACGCCCAACCAGACCGCGCGCATCGACCTGCATTTCAGCCCGCGCTGGAAGCTGGCGGGCCTGACCGGCGGCGCCGGCCTGTCGAGCAGCAGCCACTGGAGCGTGGAGCATTGCACGGTCATGGCCGCCGGCGCCAAAAGCTGCACCGGCCCCGCCGACTGAGCACCGGTCCCGCGCGGGGTGATCGGCACCCCGCCGCCATTCTTCGCGTTTCGCGAACGATCCATTCGCTCCCCGGCGTATTCCTGCCAGTCCTTCGCGCCCCTAGACTTCCTCTCCATGCGATCCGATCCCTGGATCGCGCGGTCCTGAGGAAATCATGGCGCTTCAGCCTCGTTCGTTGTCCCCGCATCCATTTTTCGTGACGACCTAATGGCCGGCACGATATCGGGCACACGATCGACGCTGATACGGACCACCTTCAGCGGCCAGCATGACGGATCAATAGTTCGTCATGCCAATCGAACTCGACACGACTTTTCTTTCCATCACATCGCCCCTGGAGCCTTCACGATGAAATTCCCGACCCTCGCCGGCCTGGCTACCGCTTGCGCCCTCACGTTCGCCACGCTCTCGCCCGCCGCCCAGGCCGCCGGCACCGTCGCGTCGACCGGCGCCCCCGCGGCAAGCGCAGATGCCGTCAGCTATCACACCGTCGATGTGAACGGCGTGAAGATCTTCTATCGCGAGGCCGGCCCGAAGAACGCCCCCACCGTGCTGCTGCTCCACGGCTTCCCGACCTCGTCGCAGATGTTCCGCAACCTGATGCCGCAGCTGGCCGACCGCTACCACGTGATCGCGCCGGACTACCCCGGTTTCGGCCAGAGCGACATGCCGGCGCCGGATCGCTTCAGCTATACCTTCGACAATCTCGCCAAGGTGATCGACGGGTTCACCGAAACCCTCGGCCTGACGCGCTACGCGCTGTACGTGCAGGATTACGGCGCGCCGGTCGGCTATCGGATCGCCGCGGCGCATCCCGAGCGCATCACCGCGATCGTCGTGCAGAACGGCAACGCCTACGAGGAGGGCATCGCCGGCGATTTCTGGAAGCCGCTGAAGGCCTACTGGGCCGATCGTTCGGAGGCCAATGCCGAGCGCCTGCGCCAACTGCTGCAGTTGAAGGTGACGCGCTGGCACTACGTGGACGGGACGCGCGAGCTCAGCCACCTGGATCCCGGCACCTGGACGCTCGACCAGGCCTATCTCGATCGCCCCGGCAACCAGGAGATCCAGCTGGACCTGTTCTACAGCTACGGCAGCAACGTGGCGCAATACGCGCAATGGCAGGCCTATTTCCGCGAGTACCAGCCGCCGATGCTGATCGTCTGGGGCAAGAACGACAAGGCCTTCCCGCCGGTCGGCGCGCGCGCCTATCTGCGCGACCTGCCCAAGGCGGAGCTGCACCTGTTCGATACCGGCCATTTCGCGCTGGAGGAGGATGGCGCCGAGATCGGCCGGCTGATGCGCGCGTTCCTCAAACGCAACGTGCCCGCCACGCGCTGAGCGGCTTGCCGCCGGCAAAACCGGGCCGCGACGGCATGTTCCGGGCGACGGTGCCGCCGCGAATCCCGCGCGCGCGGCACCACCGCCCAGCGCCGTGCACGCGACACGGCGCCCTACACCAGCTTCATCAAGGCCGGCACGCCGAGCACGGCCGCGTAGTAGCCCATGAACTGCACGCCGGTATTGAAGCCGAACAGCCTCGACAGCACGCCGCCCACCAGCCCCACCGTGAGGATCACGGCCAGCCCCGCCAGGCCGCCCTCCCACACGCCGATCACCACGATCAGCCCCGAGAAGGTGGCGATGATGGCCTCGTGCGAGAGCTTGCGCGCCACGAACGACGCCGCGCGATGCGCGTAGTTCATCGCCAGCGGATAGGCGATCAGCGCGGCCAGCAGCACCGCGAGCAACCCGTAGCCGAGGAAGGCCCAGGCCGACATCAGCGTGTGCAGGTTGTGGACCTGCCCGCCGGCCGTGTCGACGAAGAAGCGCGGCGGCGCATTGAACAGCGGCGCGGCCGGCCCCGCCGCCACCGGGCTCAGCGGCAGCCCGAAGGCGATCAGCGGGATCAGCGCCTCGGCGATATAGGTGGCCTCGGTCACGCCGTTGCGCGCGGCGATCACCGTGGTCAGGCGCGGATAGGCATGCTTGACGCGCGCGCCGACGATCTCGCCGGCCACCACCGTCATCGCCACCGGGCTGAACACGAAGGTCGCGCTCGACAGCGCGGCGGTGCCCAGCGTCCAGCCGGCCTGGCTGCGATCGAGGATGCGCAGCGGGTTCGGGAACCAGCCGCGCCAGCCCTTCAGGTCCGGCGCCAGCGAGAAGGTGGCCAGCCCCTCGCGCCGCATTGCGCGGCGCGCCGGCGGCGAGAGGATCGCGAACAGGTCGGCGATCAGCGGGCCGATCGCGATGCCGAGGAAGTAGCTGACCGAGAGCTTCACGCCGTACTTGCCGGTCAGCGTCTGCAGCGCCACGATCAGCAGCACGAAGGGCACCAGCAGCAGCACGCAGGCCCAGCGCCCGGCCGAGGCGTAGGCGATCACGCAGGCGGCGGCCAGGAACACCCAGGGCGCGGCCTTCGCGATCGCGCCGCCGAACGGCGCCAGCAGCACCGCGAACAGCACCGCCAGCGGTACCGCCACGCAGGCCGCAACGATCGCGCCCGAGATCATCTTGCGCAGCGCGATATGCGGCACGCCGAGCGCGCGCAAGGCGGTGGCCTGCTGCAGCAGCGGCGCGGCCATGGTGTCGCCGGGAATGCCGAGCAGCGCGGTGGGGATCGCGTGCGTCATGTGCTTGGCCACCGCGCCGGCCAGGAAGAAGGTGAACACGCCCGCCGGCGGCACGCCGAGCAGGGCCACCAGCAGGGTCAGCGGCGCGATGGTGGTGGTCTCGTCGGTGCCGGAGACCAGACCGATCGCGGCAAAGGCGATCGCGCCGAGCAGGCCCATCGCCAGCGCCACGGAGAAGTCGGACAGCAGCGGGGTCATGAGCGGGCTCCCGGCTCGACGGTGGCAGCGGCATCGCCGGCGGCTGCGGCGCCCGCCTCGGCGGCGACGCGGCCCGCGCCTCGCTCGTAGGCGGCGAACACGGCAGTCAGGCCCAGCTCGTCCATCTCGGCGCGCGCGGCCGGGCTCAGGTCCTCGAGCGAGCCGAGGCCGCCCGATTCGGCATCGAGCTGGGCCAGCACGCGCAGGCGCGCCGCCTCGTCCACCACCTGCTCGACCACCACGCGCTTGGGCGCGAACAGCTTCGCGCAGATCACGCCGGCCGCCAGGCAGCCGCCCAGGCCGACCAGCATCGCGTAGGCGCGCGCGATCTGCGGATCGGCGACCAGCGGCGCCAACAGCGCGCGTCCCGCGAGGAAGGCGCCCAGCGCCACGCCCACGCCGATCGCCACCGACCAGCCCAGATGGCGCAGGTCGACCGTGTCGCCCCACACCTCGGCCAGCGGCGCCGCGGCCGCCGTCTCGGCCGCCACCCCGCGCCGCGCGGACACGGCCGCCAGCGCGGCGGAATTGCCACCCATCTCGTTCATGCGTCTCCTCCTTCGGCAGGCAAGCTGCCGTCGCGGCCGGGGTGGATCCCCGGTCCGCCTGGTTATGTGCCCGCGCCTTCCGACGACGGGCCGCCGCTCAGTCGCGCGGGCCGGCCAGCAACTCCAGCGCGCGATCGGTGCGCACGTCCCTGGCGGCCGCCATCTTGCGCGCGACCCAGTCGATGTCGGCGCCGCTCGCGCCGGCCGCGATCGCGATATTGCGCGCGTGCAGCGCCATGTGGCCGCGCTGGATGCCTTCGGTGGCGAGCGCGCGCAGCGCGCCCATGTTCTGCGCCAGGCCGACCGCCGCGGCGATCTCGCCGAGCCGCTGCGCGCTCTGCACGCCGAGGATCCGCAGCGCCGCGCGCGCCAGCGGATGGGTGCGCGTGGCGCCGCCCACCAGCCCGACCGGCATCGGCAGCTCGATGGTGCCGACCAGGTCGCCGTTGGCCGCCTTCTCCCAGGTGGTCAGCGAGGTGTAGCGTCCGCCGCGGCTGGCATAGGCATGCGCGCCCGCCTCCACCGCGCGCCAGTCGTTGCCGGTGGCGACGATCACCGGATCGATGCCGTTCATGATGCCCTTGTTGTGGGTGGCCGCGCGATAGGGATCGACGGCGGCCAGCAGGTAGGCGTCGATCACGCCGTCGATCACCGCCTCGCCCGAATACTCGCGCGTGGCCAGCGTGGCCGCCGAGTAGCGCACGTGCGCGCGGGCCAGCCGCAGGTCGGCCAGGTTCGACAGGATGCGCAGCCGCACGGTGCCGCCGGTGAGCGCCTCGATGCGCCCCGCCACCGCCTCGGCCATGGTGTTGACGGTATTGGCGCCCATCGCGTCGCGCACGTCGACGATCAGGTGCGCGACCACCATCGCGCCGCGCGGCGTGTCGGGGAACACCTGCACCTCGATGTCGCGGCAGCCGCCGCCGAGCTTCACCAGCACCGCGTCGCGCGCATTGGCCAGCTCGATCAGCTCGTCCCTGGCGGCCAGGATGGTCTGGCGCGCGCCATAGGGATCGTCGATGCCGAGCACCTGCACCTGGGCGCGCATCAGCGGCCCGGTGCTGGAGGTGCGGAAACCGCCCGCCTCGCGCGCCAGCTTGGCCATGAAGGAGGCGGCCGCGACGATCGAGGGCTCCTCCACCGCCATCGGCACCAGCACGTCCTCGCCGTTGATGCGGAAGTAACCGGCCACCGCCAGCGGCAGCTCGAAGGTGCCGATCACGTTCTCGATCATGCCGTTGGCCACCTCGATCGGCAGCGCGCCGGGCTTGGCCAGCAGCGCGTGCTGCGCGTCGTCGAGGCCGGCGGCCGCGGCGATGCGAGCCAGGCGCTCGGCGGGAGTCAGGGAACGGAAATCGGGCAGGGCGGAATCGATGGGCATCGCGGGCGTCTCCATGTCGGGTGGCGCGGCCTCGCGTTTTCCGGTGTTGCGGGGCCGCTTCGAATGGACGAATAATAGGCGCGCTGTACCTTAATGAAAGGTACAGTTCCCCACAACACTCGATGCACTGTACCTGGCACAGTGCGCCGGCCCGATGGAGCGGACGCGATGATACGGCGTGCAGGAACCACCTTGTCCGAGGGGATCGCGGACAATCTCGCCAGACAGATCGAGGAAGGCATCCTGCCGGCCGGCAGCAAGCTGCCCTCGATCAGGGAATACGCCGATGCCTCGGGCTGCTCGAAGAACACGGTGGTCAGCGCCTTCGACATCCTGACCGCCAACGGCCTGATCGAACCGCGGCGCGGCTCGGGCTTCTTCGTCTGCCGGCGGCCCGGCGGCGGCAGCGGCGCTGCGGCCGCGGCCATCGCCGAGAGCGAGGGCGGCGCCACCACCCTGGACCGCGCGATGGACGTGGTCTGGCTGATGCGCGAGCAGTTGCACGAGAGCGCCAACGTGCTGAACCTGGGCGAGGGTTTCCCGCCCGTCGACTGGCTCGCCAAGACGCGCCTGGACCTTTACCACCAGCGCGTGGTGCGCACCGGCGTGGCCTCGCTGTTCCGCTACGGCAGCCGCTACGGCTACCTGCCGCTGCGCCAGTCGCTGCAGCAGAAGCTGGCCGGCTACGAGATCGACGCGCAGCCCGCGCAGATCGTGCTGACGCACGGCGCCAACCAGGCCATCGACATCGTGCTGCGCTACTTCGTGCGGCCCGGCGATGCGGTGCTGGTCGACGATCCCGGCTACTACCCATTGTTCGGCAAGCTCAAGCTGAGCGGCGCACGCATCGTCGGGATCCCGCGCGAGACCGACGGCCCCTCGATCGCCGCGCTCGAAGCGGCGCTCGCCGAGCATCGCCCGCGGCTGTTCTTCACGCAGTCGGTGGGCCACAACCCCACCGCCACCGACACCAGCGCCGCCAAGGCGCATCGCATCCTGCAACTGGCCGAGGCGCACGACCTGATGCTGGTGGAGGACGACGCGCTGGCCGACCTGAAGCCGCGCACGCTCACGCGCATCGCCACGCTGGACCAGTTGCGCCGCACCATCTACGTGGGCAGCTTCGCGAAATCGGTGTCGGCCGCGCTGCGGGTGGGCTTCCTGGCCTGCGAGGCGGGCCTCGCCAGCGACCTGGCCGACGTCAAGATGCTGATGCACGTGAGCAGCTCGGAATACTGCGAGCGCACGCTCGACGCGATCGTCAGCGACGGCCATTTCCTTCGTCATACGAATTTCCTGCAGGACAAGCTGCGGCGCGCCACCGAGGCCGGCATCCTGGCGCTGCGCCGGCTGGGCGCCGAGATCTTCCGCGAGAGCGAGCAGAGCCTGTATCTGTGGGCCTCGCTGCCGGGCTGGCCCGATTCGATGCAGCTCGCCCAGGCGCTGCTGGAGCGCGGCGTGATCCTCGCGCCCGGTGCCGTGTTCGCGCCCGGCGCGGACCGGCTCTCGGCCTATTGCCGCTTCAACGTGGCCTACCTGGCGGACAAGCGCTTCGTGGCGGCGCTCAAGGCGGTGGGCTGAGCGAAGGCACGCCGGCGCCGCCCCGCCTACACGCGCTCCAGCAAGTCCCGCAGCAGCTTGGCCCCGGCCTTGCCCTTTGCCGCGTCGGCCCACAGCCGGTCGATCATGCGCCGGTACATCGCCACGGCATCGGCCGAGGTGGTGATGGTGGCGATGCCGGTGCGGATGTTCGGCAGCTCGCCGAGCCGGAACGGCGAGACCGCGACCTGCGCCTCGTGCTCGCCCTCGAAGATCTGGAAGGTCTCGTTCGGCAGCGCGTCGGCGACGATGCCGATCCTCACGCCCGCCGTCTCGTCCTCCAGCATCCCGACGATGCGCATCACCTCGCGCCGCGCCGCGAGCTTGCGTTCGAGCTGCACGCCCGGCGGCAACCCGAGCCGGCCCACCAGCCCATGATGGAGGAACTGCTCGATCTGGCGCAGCCCGATCAGGCTGGTCACGTCCAGCGGCGTCGCGCGGTAGGCGGCCTTGCGCTCGTCGAGGATCGCCATCACCTTCGACAGCGTCTGCGTCCAGGCCGCGTCGGCCAGCGCCGGCGGCACGCTTTCCTCCAGCATGCGCCGCAGCCAGCCGGCGTAATCGTCCGAGGTCAGCAGGAACGAGAAGGGATCGAAGTGCGCGACGATGCGCCGTGAGCGCCGCTCGATCTGCCGCATCCGCTCGAAATAGCTGATCGCCGAGTCGTGATACTCGACCTCCACGCCCAGCAGGTTCGCCAGCGACACGCCGAACAGCGTGGCCAGCCGCTCCAGCGTGTCGATCTTGACGATCTCGCCGCGCTCGAGCTTGTAGACGGCCGCGCGCGAGATGTCGAGCCGCTCGGCCAGGTCCTCGCTGCGCAGCTCGGCCGCCATCCGGTAGGCGCGCAGGCGCTCGCCGATGCTGTCGAAATCGAAGCGCGCGCCTCGAAGACGCTTCTTGCGGGGACCGGCTGCGGGCATGCGGGACCTTGGGGGCTCGGAAAGGAAAACGGCACGATATTACGCGAAAGCGCCACGCGAAACGCGCCGGCCCGGCTTCCTCGTGCCCCGAAAAACGGCGCTTGCATTCGCGACACGACGCAGTTAGTCTAAATATTTAGACGGCAGACACAAGCAAGGGCAAACCATGAAGCTTTCCGAAGGGGTGCAATGGCTGGCGCGCGCGATCGCCGGTTTCGCCGAGCTGGAGGCCTTCGAGGCCTGCTGCCGCGACGCGGCCGGCTGCGCGGGACGCGAGGCCGCGGCGCTGCTGTTGATCGCGCGGGCCACGGCGGCCTTCGCCGAGCGGCAGGACGGCGTGGCCGTGCAGGCGCCCACGATGCACGCGTTCCTGACTCGCCTGCATGCCGAGGCGCAACAGCTGAACGAGGCGAGCGAGCGCTCGGACGCGGCCCTTTTCGAGGCCCTGAACCGCTTCGCCGCCAATCTCTCGCGCGCCGATTTTTGTCTCAATTGTCTATAAAAATAGACAACCCTCCTTTCCCGCAGGAGTGTCATGCAGGCCAGACTCGCCACCCTGAACACCGGCACAAACATCGCCCTCGCCCTGCTCGCGGCCGGCCTGGGCGCGATCGCGATGCTGGCCGCACGCGGCACGCTGGCCCCGCACGACGCCCGCATCGTCGCGATCGTGTTCGCCTGCATCGTGCTGTGGGCCACCAACGCGATCGCCAGCCTGTGGGTCTCGCTGCTGTTCTTCTTCCTCGCGGCCACCTGCACCCGCGTGCCGGCCGCCGCGATCTTCTCGGGCTTCGGGTCCAGCGCGTTCTGGCTGGTGTTCAGCGGCGCGGCGATCGGCTTCGCGCTGAAGGACAGCGGCCTGAGCGCGCGGCTCGGCGGCGCGCTGGCGCGACGCATCGGCGCCTCCTATCCGCGCGCGCTGCTGGCTTTCGCCGTGCTCGGCTTCGCGCTCTCGCTGGTGATGCCCTCGACCTTCGGGCGCATCGCGATCCTGGTGCCGATCGCGCTCGGCTACTGCGAGGCGGTCGGGCTCGGCCCCGAGTCGAACGGCCGGCGCGGCATCCTGCTGCTGGTGATCGTCGGCGCCTATGAGCTGGCCGCCGCGGTGCTGCCGGCCAACCTGCCGAACGTGATCATGGCCGGCATCCTGGAGCAGTCGCATGGGCTGCGGCTGCGTTTCTCCGACTATCTCGCCTGGTTCTTCCCGGCCGGCGCGATCCTGCGCGGCGCCGTGCTGGTGCTCGCGGCCTGGCGGCTGTTTCCCGATCGGATCGACACGGCGGGCGCGGCCGCCACGCTGCCGGCCGCGCTGTCGCGCCGCGAATGGCATGCCATGACGCTGCTCGCGATCACGCTGGCGGGCTGGTTCAGCGATGCCTGGCACCACGTCGCGCCGGGCTGGATCGGGCTCGGTTTCGCGCTGGTCTATTTCGCGAGTTCGCCCGCCGACGCCCTGGAGCGCTTCACGGCCTCGCTGAAGATGGAGTTGCTGTGGTTCATCGCGGCCATCATCGGCTTGACGGCCCTGGTCAACCAGCTAGGCGCGCGCCTGCCGGGCATGGCCGCGCTCGACGCGCTGCGCGACAGCCCGATGCTCGCTTATGCCGCGCTCAGCGCCTTGTCGATCCTGCTGTGCTTCGCGGTCACCTCGAATGCGGAGCCGGCGCTCTATATACCGATCGCCTCGCAGGCGCTCGCGCAAAGTGTCTACCTGAAGGCCGGCTTGCTGGCGCAGGTGATGGGCTACGCGACCACGGTGCTGCCTTACCAGTCGCCGCCGATCGTGTTCGGCATCGCGCTGGCCAGGCTGGAGCGGCGCGCGGCGCTGCGCTATTGCGTGGTGACGGCGGGATTGGGCGTGCTGTGCGTGATCCCGTTCAACGCGCTGTGGTGGCGATGGCTCGGGGTGCTGTGAAGGGAAAGCGGGGATGCCACGTGTGATCGCGGCGATGGGATGCGTTCCTTCGACGAAGGAACAGGGCAATGCGGGAAAACGCCGCTGCGCGAAGCAGGCAAGGCTGGCTGCCCTGCCCGCTGCCGTCGCGGCCGATCGTCGAGCGGTTGCCGGTTCGCGCCGCATCCATCGAGAGGATGCTGCCCCGGCGGGGACGATCGGCAGCGCGCAAGCTTCGCGCTACCGGCTGGCGCAGGCCATGGCGAGCAAGGCCTGGACTGCCCGGAACCCGGAACCCGAATTCAGCCCCGGACTCGATACGCGGCTTCGGTACCACGAGGATTCGATACGCCGTCGCAGCCAAACGCCGCGCCGCTCCGTATCGCCCCGCCGGCGGCCGAGCCGCCCGCCATTACATGCGGCGGTGTGCTTCGGCGATCAGTTCGCAGGTACGGACGTGGATTTCCCACGCGCGGGCCAGGCCGCTGCGCAGTTGGGTAAACCATTGGACCAGAGCAGGAGTCGATGCAGTCGCAGCTTTCATGATGACCTCAGGGTTAGTGCCTAGGGGAAAACCCGTATTATACGGATCGCTCGCTGCACTGCAACAGGCAATACCCTTTTTGCAACAGATTGGCTGCGACAGGGCGCCGCAGCCGCCAAGCCAGGCGACGTCTCGCCGGATTCGGCCCGCTTTCTCCTGAAAATGGGGATGAATTGCACGCCCAGGCGGGAAGTGGGCGCGTGGCCCGCGCGCCGCGCATCGGGCCCGCTCAGGCAAACGCCGCCGGCGTCACTTTCAGCAGCACCACCCCAACCAGAATCGCCGCGATCCCCAGCCACTGCGCCGCGCTCGGCCGCTCGTGCCGGATCACGAAGCCGAGCAGCACCGTCACCGCGCTGGCCAGCGAACTGAGCACGGTGACGATCGCCACCTGCCCGGTGGCGGCGCCCAAGGCCAGCGAGAGAAAACCAAGCAGGCTGAACAGGCTGATCGACAGCAGCAGCGCCACCAGCGAGGCGGGCGGCGCCGAGAGAGCGCGCCGCCGCGCCAGCAGCAGCGACAGGATCGCCACCGCGGTGAGGTAATAGACCCACAGCGCGCTGGCCACGCCCAGCCGCTGGACCGCGAAGGCACCCTGCAGCCAGAAGCCGAGGCCGAACATCAGCGCGGACAGCAGGGCGAAGCCGATCGAGGCCGGCGCCTCGGCCTGGCCGCCGGCGGACTTCGCCATGCCCGCGAGGCTGGCGCCCGCCACGCACAGCGCCAGCCCGATCACCGTGAGGCCGGTGATCGACTGGCCGCCGAGGATCGCCAGCAAGGTGGTGACGGCGCCATAGAGCGACACGATCGGCGCCACCACCGAGGCCTTGCCGATCGACAAGGCCTTGAGCAGCGAGGCCATCGCGGCCAGGTTGCAGATCGCCGCGACGATCGCCACCAGCAGCCCCGCGTCGAGCGCGCCGATGCGCAGCCAGGCGGGATGGAAGGCGAGCACGACGCTCAGCAGCAGCAAGCCGATCGACTGGCTGTAGAACAGCGAGCGCGTCACGCCCACCCGGCGCGCCGCCTGCCCCGCCATGAAGTCGGTACTGCCCCAGCACAGGGCCGAAATCAGCCCCATCAGGATTGCCATGTGATTGTTCTCTCCTCGCGAGGCGATGACGACGACGGGTGCTTGCCTCGCCATCGCCGTCACCGGACTGGCCCGGCCGCCAGTATCGATTCGCGCGCGCAGCCACGGCAAGCACGCGGCTCACGAGAAATTCTCACAAGGCCGGCAGCCGCGCGGCAGCGGCGTCCCGGGCGAGCGAACGAGAAAGACCCTGTCGCCGTATCGGCGACACGCGCATCGGAAAGGGAAGGAAAACCAACGGGAAGGTGCTGCATCGGCCGCGCAGGACACGCGGCCGGAACGGAACATCAGCCGAGAAAATCGACGCGCGCCTCGCGCACCGCGAACATCGCATCGACATGGCTGCCGGAGATCTGCCGCGCGATGGCCTCGAGATCGCCTGAATCGGGCTTGCCGATCAGCGCGTAGGACAGCTCGTTCTGGCGCCAGGCCACCACGGTCATGCCGTGCATCTCGTGCTTGGCGATGCCCTGGTCGGGCCGCGCATCCTTCATCACGCACAAGGCGACGGGCACGCCGTGCTCGGGCAGGTAGACGATCTGGACCAGCGGCTTGCCGTCGTAGCGCAGGCGGTCGACGGCCTTGAAGCGCATGCCGGCCATGCTGAGGTCGGGCACGCGCAGGCGGATGCCGTCGTCGCTGCGGATCTCGCCGACGATCTTCGCGGAGACGGCCGGATCGGGCGTGAGGTTCGCGACGGTATCGCGCGTGTAGAGCTGCTGGTAGTCGGCCGCGACGCTGATCCACGGTTTCTTCGCGGCGCCGGCCGCCAAGCTCGGGCCGCTGCCGCCGCCGAAACCGCCGGCCGCGAACTGCTGCACCAGCCCCGCGCAGAACGCGCCGGCCACGAAGGCCGCCGCCAGCCACAGCATCGGGCGATTGCGCCGCGCCGGCAGGGGCACCACCTTGGCCGAGGCCGGCACCGGTTCCTGTTCTTGTCCCTGTTCGCGCGGCTGAGCCTGGGCTGCCGCCGCCGCCGACTGCGCCTGCGCGGCGCTCGCCATCGCCTCGATGCGCAAGCGCAGCGCATCGGGCAAGGGCGGCAGCTTCTGCGCGGCGAACGCGTCCTGATACGGCAGGCGCGACGCACGCAGGCGCGCCACGCTCTCCCGCAGCTCGGACGATTCGGCCAGCGCCTGCTCGACCGATGCCGCGCCGGCCGCATCGAGCTCGCCGTCGGCATACGCGATCAATGTGCTGTCGTCGGGTTTCATGGACGAAGAGGAAACTCAGGTGGGCCCAGATAGACCATTTGTATCGGTAACATCACCGACCGGCCGGTCTTGTTAGCAAACCTCTATGATAACCATAGTTCCGCTTTATGAGCATATCGACAGGGAAGCGGAACAGCTTTCCGACCCTGCCTGCCGGGCCGGTATTCGTAGGACGATCTTCAGCATCGCCAAACAATTTGCATGATGCCCGTTTGCGCGCGTCGCTGCACGCTCGCGAACGCTGCATCACGCGCCTGGCCCGGCCTCAATGCGCGCGTGCCTCCTCGCGCGTGCGCCGGTCGTAGGATTCGCGATAAGTCGAGGAGCGCGCGGCCAGCAAGGGATCGCGCGAGGGCGCGAGCCCGTCCGGCAGGATGGTCGGATCGAACACGATATCGCGGCAGGGGCCGTCGAGCTGCGCCTGCGCATGCTCGATCACGAAGCTGCCGGCATCGATGCGCAGCCGGCGCGGCGAAGGCGCCCAGGCCTGGGTCGAATCGTCGAGCGGGTCGCCCGGCATCGCCACGTTCAGCACCAGGTGCCAGCGCAGCGGGCCGTTCGCGAGCCGCATCGCCAGGTCGTAGGCGAGGAAATCCGGGTCGCGCTGCTCGCGCAGGTCGACCGGCCGGTACGGCGCCTCGGGCACCACCTCCCAGCGCACATGGCGGCGGATCCGGTGCGCGTCGCTGGTCACGAAGCTGCTGATGCCGTAATAGGTGGCGTTGTCGAAACGCGAGGACGGCGGATGGCGCTCCACGTAGGCGCGAAACGCACGCGCCTCGGGATGGCTGGCGAGGAAGGCCTGCATCCTGGCCGGATCGGCGCGGCCCGTGCGCGGGTCCCGCGCGTCGGCACGCAACTGCTCGTAGAGCGCCTGCGGCGTGCGCACCGCGAAGATCGGCGCCGAGTTCATCGCCAGGCGCCAGTCGGCACCATGCGGCAGGCTCACGCGCAGCGCGAAGCTGCGCACCATGCCGGCGCTGTCGTCCTGCCCCGGATCGCTACCCGGCATCGACAGGCGCCCCACCACCGGATAACGGCCCGGCGCGAACACGCTGGCGCGCGATAGCAGCTCGCCGCGTCCGTTGCTGTCGAAATGGCCCGTCACGCAGATGCCTTTCGCGTGATTGCGGCGAAAGCCCGGATGCGGGGTGCTGGTGGCCTCGAAGGCGTCGACGATGCGCGCGGCCGTCAAACGTCCGCTGAGCCAGCCGCCGCACCAGGCGAACAAGCCGACCAGCAGGGCCGGCGCGCCGAGCACGAGCGCCCAGCGCCACACCAGCGAGAAGCCGCGCGGCGGCGCGGCGCGCGAATCGGAACGAGGGGGCATCATCGATCGCCGGCCGCGAGCGCGACCCGATCGGCGCGCGCAGCCGCGCGCGGAAGAACGAAAGAAGCGGCCGGCGCGGCGGCTAGCGCCACGGCCGGCTCCCTCCCGTCGAGGACAGCTTGCTCAGGACGCGGTGCGCTCATGCACCCCGGTATCGGCGGCGCTGATGGTGGTCGACACCTGGCCGTTGTAGAGCTGCTTGCCGAGCGCATCGAGATCGACGTCGCCGGGCGCGGCGATCAGCGCATAACCGAGCTGACCGCGCCGCCACGACACCACCGACATGCCTTCCACCTGCGCGCTCGAAGGCGCGGCATCGGCCTTGGCCTCCTTCAGCACGCACAATGCGACCGGCTTGCCCCGCTCGGGCAGGTAGACGATCTGCACCAGCGGCTTGTCGTGGAAACGCAGCCGCTGCACGCGCTTGAAGGTCAGACCCTGCCTGCGCAGATCGGGAATCTGCAAGGCCAGCTTGTCGGCATCATGGATATCGGCGACGGTGGTGGCGGTGGCGCCCATGTCGGGCTGCAGCGCCGCGACGGTGTCGCGCGAATAGAGCTGCTGGTAACCGGCCGCTGCCTTGATCCAGGGCGTCATGCCTGAATCGTTCGAGGCGGTGAGCAAGCCGCCGCCCGACAGGCGCGGCGCGAACTGCAGGGCCAAGCCGCAGCAGAAGGCGCCGGCCACGAAGGCCACCGCCAGCTTCGGCCAGGAGAAGCTCGGCAGGCTGCGCGTGCGCGGCTTGAGGCGATGCACGTTCGGCCCCAGCGATGCTTCGGAATCCTCGTCATCGGCGTTCGCGGCGGGGGCCGTCGCCTGCGGTGCCGCGACCGACGCGCCCTCGCCGGCCAGGTGGCGGCGAATCAGTTCGTCGACGCTGCGCGTGAGCGATTCCGGCACCGGCGGCAGCGACTGCTGGTCGAAGGCCTCGCCATAAGGCAGTTGCGAGGCGCGCAGCATGGCCACGCGCGAGGCCAGTTCCTCCGAGGCGGCGATCGCCTCCTCGATGCGGGCGTTTTCCTGCGGCGTCAGTTCGCCGTCCACATAGGCCAACAGGCTGGCGTCGTCGATCTTCATCGCGCAGCTCGCTGGTTGGCGGTGGAACGGGGGCTCGCCTCGCGCTGGCCGAACTGCGCGCCGATGGTCTGGCGGGCGCGCGACAGGCGGCTCATGATGGTGCCGATCGGCACGCCGAGCACCTCGGCCGCCTCGGCATAGCTGAGGCCTTCGACGGCCACCAGCAGCATCACGATGCGCTGCGCCTCGGGCAGCCGCTCGACCGCTGCGATGATCTCGCCGTTCATCAAGGTTTCCTCGGGATTGCGCGCGCCCGGATCGGGCACGGTCTCGAGGAAGTTGTCGTCCCATTCCATGCTCGAGCGGCTGCGCACGTTGCGCGAGCGCAGCTCGTTGATCCAGGTGGAATGCACGATGGAGAACATCCAGCTCAGCGGGGAAGTACCGGGCTGCAACTGGTGGGCGCGTTCGAGACCCCGCACGCAGGCGCGCTGGAGCACATCCTCCGCGTCGTGCTGATTCCCGCAAAGGCGCAGGGAGAACGCCCAGAGCCGCGGCAACATGCCCGGCAGCAGACTGGGCAGACTCTCGACATCTGCTGTTGACATGGTTGACTGGCTGAAGACAGGATTGCCGGCTGGCACACCGGGCGAAAACTGGCCGTTTCCGGCTGGTTGACTGGCTCGCGGATTGTACAACGTCCGATTAACGTTTGCTGTTGCAAAACAAAAAGAACGAACTGACAACATAGGCAGTTTCCGTGACATTCGCAAGCGGCATCCATCGTCCCAAAGCCGCGCCGGGCGCGACATCCGCCACGCCAGCCTACGGCCGACTAAACAATTCGATTGCACGACGCTAAACGATCCGGGCCGCCGCGCACCAGGCTGGCGCGGCGATTCGGTTGTAGATACATGAATTCGGCTCAACGCGGCATGGAATGCCGTTTGGCTTTCGACTCGATGACAGAACACGCGATGCGCCGGAATATTCCATCGCCATCGATCGTTCTGCATGGAGCGCCCTGTTTCCGGGGCACCGTCACGCAGGACCGGAGCGAAGCCACCATGACCTATTCCGACTCGACCGACCCGAACCCGCTGCTCGCCGCGATCGACGACGCGGCGCCCACCGGCCCCGATCTCGAATACGACCCCGCCTTCACCGATCTCGAGCGGATCGCCATGCCCACCCCCGAGCGCGCCATGGGCGACAGCCTGAAGGCCGCCCAGGAGCCCGACTGGGACAAGGTCGCGCAAGCGGCCGAGGCGCTGTTCGCGCGCACCAAGGACCTGCGCGTGGCCGTGCACCTGACCGCCGCGCGCACGCGCCGCCAGGGCCTGGCGGGCTGGGCCTCGGGCCTGGCCCTGGTGCGCGAGCTGCTGGAGCGCTACTGGGACGACGTGCATCCCCGGCTCGACGCCGAGGACGACAACGACCCGACCGCGCGCGTCAATGCTTTGATGCCGCTGGGCGACCCGCAAGGCACGCTGGCCTATTTCCGGGTGGTGCCCTTCGTGCAGTCGCCGCGGCTCGGCCGCTTCTCGCTGCGCGACCTGCGCGTGGCGACCGGCGCGATCACCGCCGCGCCCTCGGCCGACGGCTCGCCGCCGCCGACCCTGGTCGACCTGGAAGCCTGCTGCCTCGACTGCCCCGAGGAGCAGTTGCCGGAATCGGCCGCGCTGCTGGCCGCCGCGCAGGATCACGCCGACGCGCTGATCGCCCTGCTGCGCGAGCGGCTCGGCACCGCGAGCCCCGATTTCGGGCTGCTGGCCGCCGATATCGCCGAGCTGAGGAAATTCGTCGATGCCCAGTTGTTGCGGCGCTTTCCCGAGCGCGCGGCCGAGCTGGCCGCCGCCGCGCCGGCGGACGGCGCCGACGGCGAGATACCGGCCGATATGGCAGCGGCAGCCGCGGCCGTGGCACCGCCGCCCGGCAAGATCTCGGGCCACGACGACGTGATCCGCCGCCTCGACGAGATCTGTGAGTATTACGAACGAATCGAGCCGTCCAGCCCGCTGCCGATCCTGCTCAAGCGCGCGCGGCGCCTGGTCGGCAAGAGCTTCGTCGAGGTCCTGCGGGATATCGCGCCGGGCGGGCTGTCGGAGCTGCAGACGCTGTCGGGGCCCGAGGCCGATTGAGCCGGCGCGCCAGCCGGGCCGGCCGAGGCCCGGCCCGGGCCCGCTTCGCCTCGGTCACGCTCAACTCATCATCATGAACCAGTAGACCGCGGCCACCCCGCAGGCCATGCCGAGCAGCACCACCAGCCAGGTGGTCGCGCGCCCGGCATTCGCGGCCCGCGCGCGCCGCTTGCGCGGCAGGGTCGTCGCCGCGGCCGGCGCCGACACCAGGCGCGCCTCGCCGGCGCCGTCGAATTCCTGCGCCGGCACGGTGCGGCGCACCGTATCGCGTCCCGGCTCCCGCTCGATCGCGGCCACGTCCTCGCCGGCCGCCACTACCGCCTCCCCCGCGCCCGAGGTATCGCCGAGCGCCTCCAGCACGGCGCGCCGGCGCTGCCGGTAAGCCTGTCGATCGATCTCGCCGTGCCGGTGCATGTCGTCAAGCACACGCAATGCCTGGTTCGCCTGCTGCTCGCGTACGCCCATCGTCCCTTCCCTCATCGCCGGCCGCGCTTCGTCGCGACGCGAGCCAGCCTCGCTCGCGCCGCGCCGCGGCCTGTTGCTTCTCCGGCGGAGTCATCCGCCGATTTGTCCATCGATCCGGCCATCGACTCGGCTACCGATTTGCCCGCCATCGCGCCCGCTCAGCCGCCGCTGCCGCTACTACCGCCCACCACCTGCGGCTCGGCATCGGAGGCCGCGCCGCCCTGGGCGCGGATCTGCTCCAGCACCGCACCCAGGCCGCCCTGCGGCAGCGCGGCACCCGCGCCGAGATCGCGTTCGAGCTGCTGCATGCCGGCCGCATCGGCCGACAAGGCCGCCTGGTAGCGCGCATGCAGGTCCTGGTAATCGGGTTCGGCGAGCGGCTTGCCGCGCGCATCGAGGATCGCCGCCGCCACCAGGTAGCGCTGCGCGGCCGCGCCGAGCCGCGCGTCGCCCGGCACCGCGTCGGCGCCTTGCGAGACCAGCGCGGCCGCGTCGGCCAGCCGGCCGCGCCGCGCCAGCACGCGCGCATTGCCGAGATAGGCGCTGGCCACCAGTTGCGGCGCGGCGCTGGCCAGCACCGCGCTGCCCGGCTGCAGGCTGCGCAGCCGGTTCAGCGCCGCCAGCGCGCGCGGGCCGTCGTTGGCCGAGGCGGCCAGGCGCAGCGCATCCACCTGCGCGGCCGGATCGCTGCTGGCGATCTGCTGGTCGATGCGCTGCTGTTGCAGCAGCATCAGCATGCGGTCGCGCTGCTCGGCCAGCCCCGGCGAATGCGGCGCGTAGCGCAGCCCCACCTCGACCAGGTCGAGCGTCTGGTGCGCCAGCCCCGGATCGCTGACCTGGGCCGCCGCGGTGACGATGCCGTCGGCCAGCGCATCGATCGCCTTGCCGGTCTCGGGCGCGTCGTCGCCCTGCAGCGAGGCCATCGCATTGGCCACGCCGTCCAGCCAGGCCTTGTTGGTCGACGGATTGGCGGCCAGCTCGGCCAGCGCATGCCGCGCATCGGCCACGTTCATCGCGGCGGCCTGCGGGCCCGGATGCGCGGCGGCCGAGGCCAGCTCGGCGGCCAGCTGGTCGCGGCGCCGCTGCAGGCGCGACGAATCGGGGAACAGTTGCAGGCCCAGCGCGATCCGCGCGCGCGCCTCGTCGTACTTGCCCAGGTCGATCGACTGGCCGATCGCGGCGTCGTACTTCAGCTCCAGGCGGTTGCCGCGCAGCAGCGCGCTGCCCGGATCGAGCAGGCGGATGCGCTGCAGGATGTCGGCGGCGCTGCCGGGCTGGTCCTCGAACAGCGCATCGCGATCGACCGCCTCGTCGAGGCTGCCGCCGAGCCGGGCCAGCATGCCGGTGCGCTCGTCGTCGATCTCCTTGCGGCGCGCGTCGAAGGCCGGCGAGAACAGCTTGAGCTGGTCGCGCAACTGGAACACGTGCTGCACGGCGGCGTAGTCGAAGCGGCCGAGCGGCGGGCTCCAGTAGGCGTCGAGCCGCTCGGCGAGGTAGTGCAGGATCACGTCGCTGCGGGTCAGCACCAGTTGCTGGCGCGCATCGGTGCCGAGCGCGTCGAGCGCGGCCATCGCCTGGTCCTCGCTGGCGTAGTGCTGCGGGTTGCCGTCGGCGAAGCGCTCGATGGTGGTATCGAGCTGGCGCTGCCGGTAATGGCCGTGCAGGACCACCGCGCCGGCCCCCACCGCCGCCAACGCGAGCAGCGCGACCAGGTAGGGCGCGACGCGCTCGCGCGGCCGGCGCGGACGCAGGCTCTCGACCAGCGCGCCCACCGTCTGCAGCCGCGCGCCGCCCTCGAAGGCCACCGCCTCGGCCAACGCGCGCGCCTGGCGCCGCGACAGCCCCGGCACCGCGGGCGGCGCGGCGTTTTCGTTCATCGCCAGCTCGGCGCTGCGGCGCTCGAAGGGATGGCGGCCGGTCAGCAGCTCGTAGATCACGCAGCCGAGCGCATAGACGTCGTCGCGCACCGCCGGATCGGCGCCGCGGATCATCTCCAGGCTCGCGTAGGCCGGCGTCAGCGCGCCCAGCGTGCCGGCGTCGAACACCGTCTGGTCGCCGGCCGCGCCCGCGCGCGCGTTGCCGGCGCGGGCGATGCCGAAGTCGAACACCTTGGGCACGCCGTCGCGCGTGACCATCACGTTGCCCGGCTTGAAATCGGAATGCACGATGCCGCTCGCGTGGGCACGCTGCAGCGCGCGCGCCATGCCCTCGATCAGCGGCCAGGCCTCGCGAAACGGCATGCCCGAGGGCCGCTCGCGGATCAGCGTGCGCAGGTCGGTGCCGTCGATGTACTCCATGGTCATGAAGACGATGGTGCCGTCCTTGTCGAAATCGTAGACATGGACGATGTGATCGTCGGCCAGGCGCTGCGCGCGGCGGGCCTCGCGCTGCAGCGCGATCAGCGAATCGGGATGGCGCCGGAACTCGTCGTTGAGCACCTTCACGGCCACGAAGGGATCGCGGTCGCGTGCCTCGACCTTGCGCTCGTCGCGCGCCAGGTAGACCACGCCCATGCCGCCGCGGCCGAGCTCGCGCTCGAGCAGGAAGCGGCCCTTGAGCAGGGTGCCGACGCTCGCGTGATCGCCGCCCTGGGCGTTCGCCACGCGCTGCCAGCTCTCGCGGCTCAGGCTGTCGGACTGGGTGCTGCCGGCGGCCGGCGCGGGGCGCATCACCACCGTCGCGTCGGCGTCGAAGCCGCCGGTGGCGCCGCTGCTGGTGGCGCCGGTGCTGGTGGCACTGATGGCGCTGGGGGCGCCCACGGTGCGCAGCGTGCGCACGGTTCGCTCGCCGCGCCCGGGATGGGCGGTCTCGTCATTGGCGGGGCGCGAGGACAGCACCACGGTCAGGTCGCCGTCGGCGGGCACCGCGCGCCCGGCGGTGGTGGTGACCGCGCGCGCGGGGCCGCCGCGCGGCGCGGCCGAGGGCAGCGCCGGCTTGCCGCGGCGCATGGCGCGTTCGACGAAATCGACCAGCCGCTGCCATTGCAGGCGGCCGGCGTTCAGGAGGGCGTGAGGATCGTTCATCGGGAATCTTTCACGGAGCTTCGAGCCGCACGATCACGGCGGAGATGTTGTCGCGCGCGCGGCGCGACATCGACAGTTCGAACAGGCGATCGACGCGCTGCCGGGGCGTGGCCGGCTCGCCGAACAGCACGGCGAGTTCCTCGTCGCCGAGTTCCTTGTTGACGCCGTCCGAGCAGAGCAGGAATTCGGTGCCGGCTCGGCTGCCGGCCACGGCCCAGTCGAGGAACAGCACGTCCTCCACGCCGACCGCGCGCGTGAGCACGCCGGCGCCGGCCGAGGGCGGCGCCGGCAGGCCGCGTACATGGGTGATGTCGACCGGCTGGCCGTGCACATGGTCGCGCGTGAGCTGGGCGAAGCCGCCTTGCTCGCCGACGTAGACGCGGCTGTCGCCGACCCAGCCGCACAGCACGAAGGCCGGATCGTGGATCAGCAGCGCGACGGTCGAGCCGATCACGTCGACCTGCCGCGCGAGCGCCTCGGCGCGCAGCTCGAGATTGACCTGCTGCAGCGCCTCCTCGACCGCGATCGCGAATTCATGGATGTCGCCGTCGCGGGTGAGCGCGCCGAGCCGCTCGACGATCAGCGCGCTGGCGTAGTCGCCCGCCGCGTGGCCGCCCAGGCCGTCAGCCACCACCCACAGGCCGAGGTCGTCGCGCACCAGGATCGCGTCCTCGTTGCGACGGCGCACCTTGCCGGTCTCGGTATGGCCGGCGGAAACATAGGAATGGGTCATGCCTGCACCTCCACTACCGCGAGCGGCCAGCCGGCCGAGGCGCTGGCGAGGCCGGCGTGCGCGGCCAGCGCCTCGCGCGCCGCCTCGCAGCCCGGCAGCGCCAGCGCGGCGGCCAGCGCCTCGCGCGGCAATTGCGTCATGGCGCGCGTGACCAGCAGCAGCAGCCGGTCGCCCGGCGCGAGACGGATCGCGACCGATTCGCAGTCGGGTTCGCCGGCCGCGCCGATGCCGGGCATGTCGAGCCAGGCGTCGCCGAACAGCAGGTCGTCGAATTCGCCGCCGGCGCCGGCCGCGCGCTCGACGAAGGGCGCACTCAGCACGCCTTGCCGCCAATGCCAGACGGCGGCGGCGCCGAAGCGCTGCACCAGGGCCGTGGCACCGTCGAAGCGGGCCACCAGCGCGGCGCCGTTCTCCCGCGTCGCGCCGCCCTCGCGCAGGCGCGCGTGCACGCCCAGCAGCGCGGCGCGGATCGCCTCGGGGGCGGCGGCACCGGCGGCCGCCGCTTCGCGGATCGCACGCGCCGCCAGGCGGCGCGTGCCGTCGGGCGGCATGTCGTCGGCGCTGAGCACCAGGGTTCGGCCGTCGTCGAGCCAGATCGCGGCGCTGTCGGATCCATGCTCGGCGCCATGATCCGCATCGAGCGGGGCCGCCTTGCCTGGTACCGCATCCGCGGCGAACGGCGCCTCGATCGCCTGCGCGCCGATCGCACCATCGGCCGGCGCTTCGGCGTGCGCGCGCGGCAAGCCAAGCTGCCTCAAGGCACCCGGCCGGACCCTCTCGACGGTGGCGTCGTCATCGTCGAGCCAGTCCTCGTGGATCGTCGCGGGCGCAACGGCAGCCGGCGCCGCGGGTGCCGTCGGCGCCCAGGCTTCGGCGGCGACGGCATTCGCCAGCCCCGGCACAGCACCGAACGCATCGAACGCATCGACGATGTCGTCGGCGATCCCGCCCGTGCGCGCCACGCTTGCGGCCTCGCCCGGCGCCGCCGCGTCGAGCAGCGCCGCGTAACTGCGCGGCAGGCCGCGCGTCGCGAACAGGCGCGTGGCGTTGCCGGTCCACCACAGGCACCAGGGCCCGGGGCGCAGGCACAGCTGGCGCCAGGCCTCGGTCAGCATCACGCCGGCGGCGGCCGCGCCCGACATGTCGAGCCGCCATTGCCCGCTGTCCCAGGGCAGCCCGCGCCACAGCGCCGAGAGGTCGCCCGCCTCGGCCAGCGGCCGCGGCAGCACGGCCACCCGCGCGTCGAAGGTCTCGACGCTGGCGGCCTCGCGCTGCGCCTGGCGCCAGACGCGTTCGAGCGCGTCGAACCAGTCGCTGTTGCCGAGGATGCGCGCCACGTCGCCCGTGCAGGGCGCGGCCAGCACCATCGGGAAGGCGCGGCCGAGCCGGTCGACCGCGGGCCCGGTCAGGCCGCACCAGGCGCCGCTGCCGCACACCTGCGGCGGCAGCACGAAGCGCCAGGCCGGGCCGTTGCGCCAGACCTGGTCCCAGCGTTCGCCGAGCTCGCGCCGGCCGGTCTCGACCGCGCGCTGGAAATGCCGATCCCAGGCCTCGATGAAATCGACCGGCAGGCGCCGCTTCACGAAATCGCCGGCGCCCGGCAGCTTGCCGTAGAACCCCACGCCGCCGCTCATCGCGGGCACCTGAAGCGACGCACCGCGTCATTGAGGAAGGGATTGCGCAGGCTGGCGGGCTGGATCGTCAGCTTCACGGGATGGCCGGCGAAGTCGTAGCTGGCCGTGAAGCGCAGCTCGCCCTCCTTCTGCAGGCGCCCCGCGTCGAGCGCATGGAACAGCGACCAGTCGCCGTCGAACTTGTAGGGCGTGCCGACCGGGTGGTTCGAGCCGTCGAAGGCGCTGATCACCACATGGCCGGGCTGCGGGCCGGGCCAGCTCATCGAGCTGGAGGCCACGCTGGCGGCATTGGCGGTGAAGTCGTACTTCTGGCCGTCCACCTCCACCACCACGCGCGCGATCGCGGTGTCGAACTGCGGCGCGAGCAGGGTGAAGCCCACATGCACCTGGGCGCCGCCGCCGAAGTAGAGCTGGCGGATCTCGTCGGCCAGTTGCGCGCCGGCCAGCACGCCGTTCGGGCCCGGCGGCATGTTCGGCTTCCAGCGCCAGGCGCTGCCGCCGGTGTCGACGCGCGCGGCCAGCGCCGACTTGAAGAAGGCGTCGAAGCGACCGCCGCCGCCGAACAGCTCGGTGAAGTTCTGCAGGGGGATGTCGGTGGCGCCGCCCGAGGCGAACGGGTAGCGGCCGTCGACGAAGCTCGCGCAGTCGTTGCCGGCCGCCGCGCGGAACTGGTCGGCCAGCGCGGCGCTGCCGCCGCTGGCCACCAGGTCGGCGCTCTTGCCGGTCAGGCCCGAGATCAGCCCCGCCACCTGCGGCGGCAGTTGCTGCGCTTCCTGGCGCGCCGACAGCAGGGCCGGGTTGTTCTGCGCGCTCGGGTCGCTGAGGTCGTTCATGGTCAGCAGGGTCTTGCCGAGCTGGTCGAGCACGCCGATCGTGTGATCGAGCGGCGTGGCGCCGGGCGAACCCAGGCTCAGCTGGTCGATCTGCGCGAAATGCGCCTCGATCGCCGCGCCCGGCTGGCTGCCGGCGTCCTGGCCGCCGCCGTTGTTGCGCGAGGCCAGCGTCACGCCATAGGGCAGCGGCGCGCCGGCCGTGCGCAGCTCGCCGGCCAGCCTGGTGTTCAGCGCGCGGCGCGCGGCGATGTTCTCGCCGATGGTCTTGGCCTGGTCGCCCACCTCGGTGCCCGATACGCCCGCCACGCCGCTCGCCCCGTTGGCGCCGGCCGGCCCGCTGCGCAGCAGGTCGCTGGTGTTGTCGCGCACCAGGTTCAGCAGCGCCTTGAGCGGCGAGCTCGGCCCCGACAGCTTCGCGGCCAGCGCGCTGGCATCCTGGATGCTGACCACCGGCTGCAGCTGCAGATCGCCGAGCAGGCCGTCCCAGTTGCGGATGTAGTCCTGCTCGTAGAGCGTGAGCACCTGTTGCGCGTAACGCGAGCGCGCCAGCGGATCGACGCGTCCCGTGTCGAACACCCAGTAGTCCTTGACGAAGCCGTCCACCGAGCGATCGAGCCCGCCGTTCACCTCGTAGGCGAAATACGGCCGCGTGAACAGCACCGGCAGCGGCTGCGCGAGCTGCGTGCCGCTCTTGCGACGGAACACGTTGCCGAGCAGGCCCAGCGATTCGTCGAGCCGCACCGGCGAGACGCCGGAGCGATCGGCGTCGAGCTTGACGCTGCCGTAGATCAGCGTGGCGAGGTCGGCCGTCTTCAGCGTGGCGCGGGCCTGGTCCACCAGGCCGCTGTCGAGCGACAGCGCGCGCGGCTTCTGCGGATCCTCGACGCGCGCCGTGAAGTGCTTGTCGAGCGCCTTGCGGATCGCCGGATCGTCGGGGAACAGGCGCTGCCATTCCTGGCGCGCCAGCGCGGCCAGCTCGTCGGGCACCAGGTGCTGCGGCTCGCCGAGCATCAGGTAGCCCTTCAGGTAGCCGTACAGCGTCTGCGGATCGTTGGCGCTGTCGGTCAGCCCCTCGCGGAAACGCAGGCCGACGCCGGGCAGCAGGGTGCCGTCGAGCTCGCGCAGGTAGGCGCCATGCGCCTGCGCATAGAGCGCCCGGCCCTGGAACAGCCCGAAGCGCATCAGCAGCGGCACATGATCGCGATAGCGGCCCGCCGAATCCTGCGTGTCCGAGATCACCTCCAGCCGCGCCAGCGCGCGCGCGAAATAGCTGCGCAAGTCGGGCTGCCCGGCCAGCGTATCGGCGCCGGGCAGGTCCTTCAGGCTGTCCTGCACCTCGGCCACGTAGGCGCGGTTGCGCGCGTAGCTGGTGGCGAAGCCGGCCACCATCAGCACCGTGAACAGGGTGATGCCGGCATAGGCGGCGATCTGGACCAGCAGCTTCTGGCGCTCCAGGCGCGGGTTGGTGCCGGCCAGGCCCGATTCGCGGAACAGCACCTCCTTGAGCAGGCGCTCGACGAAGAAGGTGCGGCGCTGGCTGGTGCCGGGCTGCACGCGCGCGGCATCGACGCCGAAGGTGCGCGCCACCGCGCCGAGCATGCGATCGATCGGCGCGCCTTCCTGCGTGCCCGAGCTGAGGTAGGCGCCGCGCAGCAGCGGCGGCGTGCCGTATTCGTTGCGCCCGAAGGTGCCTTCCACGAACTGCCGCGCGATCTCGCGGAACGCGCCGAGTTGCTGCGGGAAGCTCAGCACGGCGGCGCGCCGGCCGCGATCGCGCTCGGCGTGCAGGCGCTCGATCAGGCGCGTGTTGAGGCGCTCCAGCAGCAGGTCGTATTCGCCCGCGAAGCGGCTGCAGGCGCTGCCGTCGAGGCTGGCCTCGAGCGGGAAGGTCATGCCCCAGACCTGGGCGCGCAGCTCGGGGCCGAGGTCGTCGAAGAACTCGCCGAAGCCCGCCACCAGGTCGCTCTTGGTGAACACCAGGTAGACCGGCACCGGCACCTTCAGGTATTGCGTGAGTTCGTCCAGGCGCCGGCGCACGGCGCGCATGTGCTGCTGGCGCGCGGTCTCGTCGAAGCTCAGCAGGTCCGACACGCTCATCGTCACGATCACGCCGTTCAGCGGCCGGCGGCGGCGATAGCGGCGCAGCAGGGTCAGGAAGGCCTGCCAGGCCGAGGCGTCGGCGGCCGCGTCGGAATCCTGCGTGGTGTAGCGGCCGGCGGTGTCGAGGAACACGGCCTCGTCGGTGAACCACCAGTCGCAGTCGCGCGTGCCGCCGATGCCGCGCAGTGCCTTGTTGCCGAAGCGCTCGGACAGCGGGAAATCGAGCCCGGAATTCTGCAGCAGGGTGCTCTTGCCCGAGCCCGGCGGCCCGATCACCACGTACCAGGGCAGCGCGTAGAGATTGCGGCCGTTGCGGCGCGTGCGGCGCAGCGTGTCGATCGCCTCGCGAAAGCGCTGCTGCAAGGCGGCGCGCTCGGCGCTGCCCGGCTCCTCGGCGGCCAGCTTGGCCTCCTGCCCGGCCAGCTCGCCGGACAGGCGCGCGGTCTTGCGCTGGGCGCGCCACTGCAGCACCAGCAGCACCACCAGCCAGGCCAGCAGCAGCGCGAGGATCAGCGCCAGGCGCGCGGCGGGGCTGGCCAGCGGCTGGCGATCGCCGAGGCCGAGATAGGGGCCGCCGAGCCAGATCAGCACGGCGATCAGCGCGAGGCCGACCGCCGAGGCGAACCACCGGGACCGCACCCAGGTTTTCAGCAGGTTCATGGGTTCAGTTCTCCGGGATGTAGAGGATTTCCACGCGGCGATTGCGTGCCCGGTTCTCCGGCAGGCTCGGCGGCGTGGCGATCGGCTGCGAGGAGCCGGCGCCGTTCGCTTCCAGGCGGCGCGGATCGTCCAGGCCCTGGGCCAGGATCGCCAGCGTGTTCTGGGCGCGCGCCGTGGACAGCGCGAAGTTGTCCTTGAACTTCAGCGAGCGGATCGGCTGGTCGTCGGTATGGCCGACCACGATCACGCGGCCCTTCACCTGGTTCAGCGCGGCCGCCACCTGGCGCAGCAGCGGTATCTCGGCCGGCGCGATGTCGGCGCCGCCCGAGGGGAACAGCAGGCCCGCGGCCAGGCGCACCGTGGCGCGGCCGTCGGGCTGCTCGTCGACGGCCAGCGCGCCGGCCTGCTCGAGCGGCGCGAGCAGCGACTTCAGGCTCTTGCCGGCCGGCTTGGGCGCGGCGTTGGCCTGCGGCGGCGGCACGTTCTGCAGGCCGATCGCGGCAAGCTGCGCGCTGACCGGTTCCACCAGGCCGTTCAGGCGCGTGAAGAAGTAGAGGAAGCTGGCCAGCAGGATCACCGCCGCGGCGGCCATCGCCACCCACAGCGGCACGTGGCGCATCACCGGATTGCGGCGATCCTCCACGCCGCGCCAGTGCGGCGCGAGCTCGGCGGCCGGCGCCTCGCGCAGGCCGCGGATGCGGCGATACAGGTCGTCCTGGATGTCGGCCAGGCGCCCCAGGCCGCCCGGCTCGACCAGGTAGCGCCCGCCGAAGCCGAGCGCCAGGCAGATGTACATCAGCTCGATCAGGTCGAGATGACGCGAGAAGTCGACGCTCAGGCGATCGAGGATCTGGAAGAACTTCGCGCCGCCGTAGGTCTCGCCGTGGAAGGTGACCAGCAGGGTCTTCTGCGCCCAGCCGCTCAGCTCGCCCCAGGGCGCGTTGTTGACGGACTCGTCGAGCATGGTGCAGAGCACGTAGCGCGCGGCCATGATGGTCTGGGTGTTGATGCCGGCGCCCTGCGCGTAGCTCTCGAAGCTGTGCACCTGGGCCACCGCCTGCTCGCGCAGGCGCGCCACGTCGGCCGGCGGCGCGACGCTGTGGCGAAGCTGCACGGTCAGCAGCAGCAGCGGATTGGCCGCGCGCACCAGCGGATTGGCCACGCCGCTCATGAAGTCGCCGAGCTCGGCGCGCAGCGCGGGGCGCGGGGCGGAACGCGCGCCGCCCGGCCCGGCCGCCGCCGCATAAGCGCCGCCGGAGATCACCGTCGCGCCGGCATCGGCGCCGGTCGCGCGCGGCGCCATGATGCGGGTCGCGTCGTCGGCGCCGGAACCCGAGCCGCTGCTGCCTTGCGGGCGCAGCACGGTGGCGTCGACGCGCGACGCGCGATCGTCCCTGCGATTGTCTTCGCTCATGTGCGCACCGCCCAGAATTGCAGGTCGAGGCCCGCGAAGCCGCTGCCGAAGTGCATGGCGATGCCGCCCGAGGTCTTCAGCATCCGCCACATCGACGAATTGCGGTCGCATTCGAAGTAGAGGAAGCCGGAGGTGTAAGGCAGTTGGCGCGGGGCGACGGCCATCGGCGAGACGCCGATGCCGGGCAGTTGCAGGTTGACCAGGTCGCGGATCTTCTCGACCGGGCCGATCTTCGACTGCGTCGGCAATTGCCGGCGCATGTCCTCTGCCTTCATGTCGGCCTTGGCGGCCAGCACGAAGGTGGCGGTGTCGAGCAGCGTGAGGTCGGGCACCACGCCCACCCACACGCCGTACTTGCGCTGCTGCAGCGGGATCGGCACGGCGCTCTGCTCGAGCACCGCGCTCAGCGCGATGCGCAGCGCCACGATCACCGGCTCGAAGCTCTCGCGCAGCATCTCGTGGCGGTACGGTGGGAAGGCCTGCGCGCGCTTGCCCGGCGCCGTGAAGGTGGCCAGCTCGCCGGCCAGCTCGATCAGCAACTGGTAGAGCGCCTCGGGATGCAGCAGCGGCGCGGCGGCCAGGTGCGCCACCAGCGGCTGGTAGCGGTTGATCACCTGCAGCATCAGGAAGTCGGCGATCTCGGCCGCGCCGCCGCGATCGGTCTCGGCCACGCGCCCGGCCAGCGCCTCGCCGCGCTGGTGCAGCAGGCCCAGCAGCTCGGAGAGGAAGGTCACCAGCCGCGCGGCCGCCTCGGTGTTCAGCGCGCTGGGCATGAAGCCCTCGTCGAGCACCACGCGGCGATCGGCACGGCACTCCACCACGCGCGCCACCGGAATCCGCATCAGGCCCTCGGTGGGCTGCGCCTCGGGCACCAGGCGCGCGCTCATGCCGGCCACCTCCAGCGCGGTCAGCCCTTCCATGCTGCCCGAGGCGTCGCGCACCTCGGCCTCGCGCACCCGGTAGCGATACAACTGGTCGCCATCGGCGCCGGGCCAGGCGCTGTCGGGCTGGGTGGCCGAGCGCAGCGGCAAGGTCAGGTGCACCACCTGGTCGCGCCAGTTCGATTCGATGTCCAGCGGCGGCGGCAGCGGATCGTCGCCGGGCATCGCGAACGGCGTGCCGTCGGGGAACACGCCGCGCGCGCGCTTGATGCCGAGCTTGCCGATCGCGAGCAGGTCGCTCTCCAGCTCGAGCTCCTGGAAGCCCCACGCGTGCGGACGCAGCGCGCCGGCGCGCAGCTCCACGTAGCGCTCCAGGTAGCGCTCCTGCTGCTGCATGTGCTGGGGCCGCAGGAACAGGCCCTCGCTCCATACCACTTTATTGCTCTGGGTCATATCGGATCGTCGATCAAGAGTTCTTCATGTCGGGCGCGTCGCGTAGCGCGGCGGCAAGCCGGTTCGTCTCAGGGGCGGCGCTGCTTCAGGCGCGCCAGTTGTTCCTCGTAGGCGCGCGCGAATTCGTCGCCGAACAGGCGCCGGAAGCATTCGTCGGGATTGCGCGTGAGCGCCTCGAACTGCTCCTTGTAGCGCTCCCAGTGGCGCGGGCGGTTGCCGCCCAGCGAGAGCCGCCGCCCGCCGCCTTCGGACTCCTGCTCGATGCGCGCCGGATCGAACTGCGCGAGCAGGGACTCGAAGGCCGAGCGCACGCCGGCCAGCATCGCCATCTGGTGGTTGCGGATGTCGTCGGCCGCGTCGGCCAGCGCCGCGCTGCCGGCCAGGAAGCCGCTGTCGGGCGGCGCGAGCAGGCGACGCACGGCCTCGCGCGCGGTGGGCGCGAACTTCAGCGGGTTGTTCTCGGAGCGCTGGATCAGCGTGGCCGGCAGGCGGAAGCTGTTCTTCAGCTCGGCGCGCGCGCGCAGCACGTCCATCATCGCGTCGACGGCGATCTCGAACATCGCCGTGAGTTCGGCGCTGGCGGGTTCGGCGGGCGAGGCGGCCGGCGAGCGGGCCGGGGCTTCGGCCGCGCCGAAGGCCACCGGCCGCGCCACCGGCGCCGCCGATTCCACGGCGGTGACCGGGGCACGCGCGGACGGCGCGGCGTCGGCAGCCGGGGCTCGCGCGGCGGACGGGGCGGACGGGGCGGCCTGATCGCGCGCGGCCGGGTTGCCCGGCGCGAGCGGCGGCGCCTCGGCGGCATGTGCCGGGATCGGCGCCAGCAGCGAATCGCCGTGCTGCGGCGCAGACGAGGGAAGCGCCGGCGCGGCATCGGCCGCGCGCGCCGGGATCAGGTCCAGCAGCGCATCGTCATGCTGCGGGGCGGCCGGCGCGACAGTCGCCGAGCGCGGCAGCGAGTCGTCCGGATGCGACGGCGACGGCACCGGCGCGGCACCCGTCGCGCGCGCCGGAATCGCGTCCGACGACGAATCGTCCTGATGCCGGACCGACGACGGCGACACCGCAGCAGCACCAGCCGCACGGGGCAAAATCGAACCCAGCAGCGAATCGTCCCGGTGCAAGGCCGACGGCGGAATCACCGGCGCGGCACCAGCCACACGCGCCGGAATCGAACCCGGCAGCGCGTCGCCCTGGTGCGAGGCGCTCGACTGCATCTCAGGCGCGGCCTCGGCGGCACGCAGCGGCGCGGGCGCCAGCAAGGAATCGTCCTCGCCCGAAGCGGCGGGCGGAATCGCCGGCGCGGCATTCGACGCGGGCGCGAGCAGCGAATCGTCCCACTGGCGAGCGGGCGGCGCGGCCGGCGGCGTGAAGCGGCTGCCGGTGGCGTCCCAATCGTCGGGCAGCAAGGCGCCGGCCAGGCGTGCGCCCGCCACCTGGGGCGGGCGGAACCGATCCGAGGGCGACGGCGTGTGGTTCCAGCCCTGGTCGGCCGGCACCGCGCCCGGCGCCTCGTCGTAATAGGACGAGGGAGCATCGAACAGCGCGAGCGGATCGAGACTCGAACCCGGCACGGCCGCATCGCGCGCGCCGGGGATCAGGCCGTCGGGACGGCCCGCATCGCCCTGCGCATCGAGCTGACGCGGCGAAAGCAGCGCGCCGAGATCGAGCGGCTCGCGGTTCTCGGCCGACGACGATGACGATGACGACGATGACGACAGCGCGGCCGCGCCGGCTGCCGGCACGGCCGGCGCCGGCGGAACCCGCGGCGTCGATGTCGAAACCGGTGCCGTCGGCGCGCGATCGGTCCGCGCCTGCCAGTTGCCGCCAGTCTCCCCGCCGAGCCGCACCGCGATCTCGAAGGTGTCGATCTGCAGGCGGTCGCCGTCGCGCAGCGCGGCCGGGTCGCCCTTGCGCAGCGGCGCGCCGTTCAGCAGCATGCCGTTGGTGCTGCGGTCCTCGACGAAGTAGAGCCCGTTCAGGTAGCGGATCAGCGCATGCAGCCGCGACACGCCCTCGGCGCCGAGCACCCAGTCGCAATCGTCGGCGCGGCCGATGCTGCCGTCGCGGCGGTCGAAGCGTTGCTCGCGCTGCGCGAGGCGCTCGGCGCGTTCACCCTGCACCGCCAGGGTCAGGCTCGGTTCGGTGCTCATCGAAGTCCTCCATCGGATCCGTTGGGCGTGCCGAGCAGGCCCAGCGCGTCGCGCACGTACGTCAGGCGTCGCGCGTCGAATCGCGCCGGCACCAGCGCGGCGAGGTAGTTGAGGGCGGCCATCGCCGCGATCGCGCACAGATGCGCGGGCGGCGGCGTGGGCTGCTCGGCACGCGGGTTCAGGTTGCCGCCGGTCCAGCCGGCGGCGGCCGCGGCCCAGGCGCCGATGCCGCGGTAGCGATGCTCGGCGGCGAAGGCCGCGGCGTCGGCACGACGCGCCTCGGCCGGGTCGCGCACCCAGGCCTCGGCCAGCGCGAGGCCGGCCTGGTCCGGCGCCGCGAGCGTCTCGCCGCGCCCGCACTGGCACACCCAGGCCACCGCGTAGCGATGCGGCAGCAGGCGCGCGAGCAGGCTCAGCGCATCGGCCGCGAGGCCCGCGTCGAGCAGCGCGCGCACCGCCGCGTGCGGGCTCATCGCCGCGTCCAGGCGCGCCATCGCGGGCGCGGGCAGGCGCATCTGGCGGGCGGCGTCGAGGATCGCGCTCACAGGATCATCGGCGCGCCGCCGCCCAGGACGGCCGTGGCCGTGCCGATCAACTGCAGGTTGGTCGACTGGATCAGGCAATCGGCCTCGGAGAGGATCTCCATCGCCGCGATCGAACTCATGTTCAGGTTCGCCTTGGAGTTGATCTCCATCGCGATGCCCGACATCAGGGTCACGTTCATCTCGCCGTTGATGGTCAGGTTGGTGCCCTGGATATCGATCTCGCCCGAGCTCTTCATGGTGATGCTGGCCAGCCCGGTGACCAGGCGGATCTGGTTGCCGGCCGTCAGCGTGTAGTTGTGGCCCACCTGCACGTCGTGGTCGTGCTCGGATTCCTCGCGCAGGTCCTTCTGCGCATGCACCAGCACCTGCTCGGCGCCCTTGCGGTCCTCGAAGCGGATCTCGTTGTAGTCCTCGCTGCCGCCGCCCTGGTGGCTGCGGCTCTTCACGCCGCTCTGGGTCTTGTTGTCGGGCAGGCTGTAGGGCGGCATGTTGTCGGCGTTGTAGACGCTGCCGATGATCAGCGGCCGGTCCGGATTGCCGTCCAGGAAGCTGACCACCACCTCCTGCCCGACGCGCGGAATGAACTGCGCGCCCCAGCGCTTGCCGGCCCACAGCTGGGCCACCCGCACCGGGCAGGAATTGTCGGCATGCGGCTTGCCGGGGCGGCTCCAGAAAAACGTCACCTGCACGCGGCCGTATTTGTCGACCGCGATGTCCTCGGGCGTGTCGCCATACACCACCGCCGTCTGCAGCCCGGCGATGCGCGGCCGCGGGGTGGTCTGCGCGGTACGGAACGGCTGGCGGCCGCGGATCGCCTTGAAGCTGCAACGAAACGGCTCCTCCTCGTCGTCGATGCCGCCGCCGCTCACGTAGTCGGGCTCGACCAGCCGGATCTCGGTCTCGGTGACGAGGTATTCCTGGTTCGCGTCGGCCAGCGGGAAATCCTTGAGGCGGAACAGCACGCCGGTGGCCAGGCCGCAGGCATCGGTGCTGCCCCGGCTGAGCAGCAGCGGCACGTTCAGCGCATCGGCGCGCACCTGCGCGTAACGCTGGCCGTCCGACTGCTTCTGGTCGTAGCCGACGTATTCGTAGGACCAGTCGTACACCTCCAGGCCGCCGACGCTGGTCGCGTCGGCCTGGTCGGTGAGTTCCTCGGAGGCCAGCAGCGAGGCCTTCGGCTTCAGGTAGTCGTAGTCGTCGAGCTGCACGCGCGTGGTGTTGACCTCGCGCGAGGTTTGCCAGTCGCTGATCGAGGCCTTCATGCGCTTGCCGCGCTCGGTGGGCGGCGCATAGGGGATCTGCTCGAAGCTCGGCACCGTGGTGTGCGCGCCGAGCGCGTCGGCCAGCACCATGGTGTGGCTGCCCTCGGCATGCGTGAAGAAGTAGTAGATGCCTTCCTGTTCCATCAGCCGGCTGATGAAGTCGAAATCGCTCTCGCGGTACTGCACGCAGTATTCGCGCGCCGGGTAGCTGCCGCTCAGGCTCGGCTTGACGTCGCTGTAGCCCACGTCGTTGAGCACCGACTGCACGATCTGCGGCACCGTCATGCCGCGATAGATGCGGCAGTCGCGACGGCGCGTCGAGAGCCAGGGCTTGGGCACCAGGGTGAAGCCATAGACCGCGTAGCGCACGCCGTCGATATTGACGAAGCCGCCCTGCTCCGCATCGCGCACGATGCCGTTGAAATAGCGCGTGTAGCCCTGCGGGCTCACCAGCTTGACCGTCATCGGCGTGCCGAGCAGCGCGCGCAGGTCGGCCGAGGCGTTCTTGCTGATCGCCTCGAGCCGGTAGGTGAACAGGCGGCCGAGCGCTTCCTCGGCGCTGAGGTTCGAGAACAGCAGGCTGCTGCCGAGATTGGAGCTGAGCGTGATTGCGTGAGCCATGACGTGATCTGCGTTTCCTCGTTAGGGGGCGGGTCGGCTAGGCATCGGGTTCGACGCGTTCGAGCGCGTGCGCGAGGCACGGCGGGCGGCACGACGGCAGGCGGCTGGCCGCCGCGGCACGCTCGGGATGGGCCGGGCCCGCATCCGGGCTCGCGTGCACGGCATCGCTGGCGGCCTCGCGCCGTTGCCGATGCGCGGCACGCGCGCGGCTCGACGCGTCCAGCGTCCTGCATCCCTTGTCAAATTCGTCTGCCTGCATCGTTCGCCCTCCCGTTCCTGCTGCTTGCATGATTCGCAGGCGCGATTTGCACGCCCTTCGACAAGCAGAACGCCCGGCCACCGCGATCTATTCCTTCATCGGCCAGGGAAAAAATTCGCGACGACAGACAGGGCGGTACGCCATGGCGCACGTTTTTGGTGCGCGCGATGACGAGGACGTGACGCGCGGCGGCCGGCTCAGTGCGCGCGGCGCGCGCGAACCACGCCGCCGTCGACCCAGCGGCCGGCTTCGCGGCGCAGGGCCTTGGCCTCGAAATGCACCTCGACGAAGCCGGCCCCGGCGAGCACGGCATCGAGGTAGGCGCGGCCGTGCCGATAACGGCCGCTCGGCGACAGCGCATGGCCGGCCGCCTCGCCGGGCAGGGTCTCGACGCTGAACGCGAAATGGCCGCCGGGGCGCAGGGCCGCGTGCGCGGCCGCGAGCAGCGCTTCCAGCGCGCCGAAATACACCAGCGTGTCGGCCGAGACGATCAGGTCCCAGCTTTGCGGATGCGCGTGCAGGAAGGCCGTCAGCTCGGCGTTGACGAGCCTGTCGTAGCCGCCGCGCCGGCGCGCCTGGTCGAGCATGCCTTCCGAGAGGTCGACGCCGCTCAGTTGTCTGGCATGAGCGCGCAATAGCGGCGCGCACAGGCCGGTGCCGCAGCCGGCGTCGAGGATGTCGAGCCCGGCGCCCTCGCCTTCATGCTTCGTCGCCAGCACCGGCGCGAGCACGTCGATCAACGCCTGCGGCGCGCGATAACCGAGGTTCTTCACCAGTTGCTCGTCGAAGCTGGCCGCGAAGCCGTCGAACAGCTCGCGCACGTAGTCGTCGCCGGCGCGCGCGGGCGCCTCGGCCGCGCCGCAGGCGGCCAGCATGTGGCGCGGGATCGGATTGTCCTGCTCGCGCGCGGCCCAGTCGCGATAGACGGCCGCCGCTTCCTCGATCCGCTCCAGGCCGTAAAGCGCCATGCCGAGCGCCTCGAGCACGCGCAGTTGGCCGGCATCGAGCGCGAAGGCGCCGCGAAAGTGCTCGACGGCCTGCTCGACGTCGGCGCGCTCGCGCGGATGGCTGCACAGGAAGCGGCCGAACTGGTAATGCCCGCGCGCATCGGCCGGCATCCTCGCGAGCCAGGCCTGGTAGGCTTCGCGTGCCTCATCCACGCGCTCCAGCGCCTCCAGCACGATGGCGAGATTGCCGAGCGCCTGCGGATGGTCCGGCGCCAGCGCGAGGGCGCGGCGATAGCAGGCCTCGGCCTCGACGTGGCGCGCGTGTTCCTTGTGGATGTTGCCGAGGTTGCAATGCGCGTCGGCATGCAGCGGCGTGAGCCTGAGCGCGCGGTCGAGCAGGATCACGGCCTCGTCGCCGCGGCCGCGCTGGTGCAGCAGCACGCCGAGGTAGTGCAGCGCGTCGGGATGCGCGGGCTGCAGCTTCAGCACGCGGCGGTAGAGCGGCTCGGCGGTGTCGAGCTGGCCGTCGCGGTGCGCCGTCATCGCCTGCTGCAACGACTGCGCGAGGCGCGCGGCGCCCTTCATGCCCGCCCCTCGCTCAGCAGCGCCTTCCAGTCGGTCGATAGCTTCGGGTCGTATTTGATCTTCTTCAGCGTCTTCAGGTCGAAGCGGATCGCCAGCAGCAGGTGGCGCACCTTGCCGGTCAGATCGCCCTTCACGAATTCGTTGATCTTGCCGCAGCGCGCGCGGCGCGCATCCTCGCTGTTCGGCGTGCCGGGCTGGCTCGACCCTTCCTTCACGTAGTTTTCCTGAGCCTGCTGGTCGACGCCGAGGTTGACCAGTTGCCGCCAGCGCACCATCACGTCCGCGTTGCTGACGCCCGTGGCCCAATCGACCACCTCGGCGCCGAAGCGCGTCGATTCCTCGCCGAAGCTGCGCGAGTTCGCATCGTTCGGAATCACGGGATGATCGTCCTGCGTGGCATGGAGCCATTTCATCTCGTCGCGATCCAGGATCTCGCGATAGATCGGATAGGAGGTGACGAAGCGCTTGCGCATCATTGCCTCGGCCTCGCTGGCCTTCTGCCGGGCAGCATCGGTATCGCCGCCCGCGCCGCCGATCAGGTTCATATCCTCCTTGCGCGCTGCTTCGTCGTAGCCGACCACGCTGTAGTAGACGCTGGCGATCACCTTGTCGAACGCATTGAAGACGTGGTTGCCCTTGGCCATGATGGTTTCCGTTCGGGTTGGATGTGCCTGGCCTTATTGCAGCCAGTCGTGGAAGTACTTGTCCTGCACGCAGTACATCGGGAAATACCAGTGATCGCGCATCTCCAGCTTGCGCTCGTCGCTGAACTGGGTGACCGCGTCGCCCGACTTCGGCGTGACCGTCGCGCTGCGCGCCGCCTCGAAGCCGCTGCTCTTGCTGGCCACGCTCGGACCGGTCATGCGGATCGTGCTGGTGCGCACGTCGTTGAAATACAAATCCTGCATCTGCTCGCTGGTACGCATCGAGGTGAAATTCGCGTTGATCAGCTGGCGATAGGACTTCAGGCCCTTGCAGCCGGCATGGCTGGCGATGATCGAATTGCTGACCGGCGGCGGCGTCTGGCCGGAGAAATTGCGGGCCCACCAGCTATCGTCCTTCCATTCGCTCTCCGAGATGCCGTTCCGCCACAGATGGCTGACGGCCGAGAAGCGCGGATAGGACTGGTGGCAGATCAGCGAGCCCAGCGGCGCCACGCAGTCGACGTCGGTATCGACATAGAGGCCGCCTTCCTGGAGCAGGATCTCGATACGCAGCACGTCGCTCGCCGCGCCGAAGTTCGCGCCGCGATCGACCAGTTCCCGCTGGTAGATCGCCGCGTTCTTGCCCATCTTCAGGTCGCGCTGCACCTCGCGCAGCTTGATGCCGTTGGTCGCGCAGAAACTCGCGATCGCGTTGACCTGGGCCAGGCGCTTGCCGCGCAGCACCTCGCCGCGCTGGTTGAAGTGCATCGCCAGGTACTGGATGGTGGCGGTATCGCCGCCGGCGCCGAGATTCCCGGCCATCGCCTTCCAGTCGTCGGGCGTGGCGGTGCCGCCGAGCTGCTCCTTGACCACGCTGCGGCGCTCGCCGGTCAGCAGCTGGTTGGCGTCGAACCACAGATTGACGGTCCAGTCGGGGTTCTGGCGCACGAACGTCTGGATGCAGGCGCGATTGCGCGCCGGGATGTCGCCGCCGATCCAGATGATGTGGACCTGCTTGGGGATAGCCTTCACGTCGAAACTCCTGGTACGGGCTGGCGGCGGACCGAATCCAGCCCGCCCTGAAACCAAACGCGCGGGGCCGGCGGTTTATTCCGCCGCCCGTCCCGCGCGCGGCGGCAGCCCCGCGTTCAAGCCTGGGGCAAGGCCAGCGCCTCCGTGGCGACCGCGCCCGGCACCGGCGCCTGCATGTCGAAGCGATAGGCGAAATCGCCGTGCTCGACGCCCACGCTCACGCGCGCCACCTCGCCGCCGTCGATCATGCGCGTGAGGAACTCGCGGCTGACGGCGGGCAGCATGGTGTTGGTCAGGATCGCGTCGATCATGCGGCCGCCCGATTCGCTCTCGGTGCAGCGGCCCACCACCAGTTGCACCACGGCATCGTCGTAGTCGAAGGGCACGCGGTAGCGTGCCTCGACCCGGCGGCGGATGCGCTCCAGTTGCAGCCTCACGATGCGCCCCAGCATCTCGGCGCTGAGCGGGAAATACGGAATCGCCACCAGGCGGCCCAGCAGCGCGGGCGGGAAGGCCTTCAGGAGCGGCTCGCGCAGCGCCTTGGCGAGGCCCTCGGCATCGGGCATCAGCTCCGGATCGCGGCACAGGCCGGCGATCAGCTCGGTGCCGATATTGGTGGTCAGCAGGATCAGCGTGTTGCGGAAGTTGATCGCGCGGCCCTCGCCGTCCTCCATCACGCCCTTGTCGAACACCTGGAAGAACAGTTCGTGCACGTCCGGATGCGCTTTCTCGACCTCGTCGAGCAGCACCACCGAATACGGCTTGCGGCGCACCGCCTCGGTCAGCACGCCGCCCTCGCCGTAACCGACGTAGCCCGGCGGCGCGCCCTTGAGCGTGGAGACGGTATGCGCCTCCTGGAACTCGCTCATGTTGATGGTGATCAGGTTGTGCTCGCCGCCGTACAAGGCCTCGGCCAGCGCCAGCGCGGTCTCGGTCTTGCCCACGCCCGAGGTGCCGGCCAGCATGAACACGCCGATCGGCCGGTCGGGATTGTCGAGCCCGGCGCGCGAGGTCTGGATCCGCTTGGCGATCGCCTCCATCGCATGGTCCTGGCCGATCACGCGCTCGCACATCAGGTTCGCGAGGTTCATCACGGTCTGCAGTTCGCTGCGCAGCATGCGGCCCACCGGGATGCCGGTCCAGTCGGCCACCACCGAGGCGACCGCCTGGTAGTCGACGCTCGGCAGGATCAGCGGGCTCTCGCCCTGCAGCTCGGCAAGCTCGGCCTGCAAGGCACGCAGCTCGGCCAGCACGGCCGCGCGCGCGGCTTCGTCGAGCACGGCGGGCGCCGCGCCGTCGACGGCGGGCTCGAGCGCCGGCGCCTGCGTCGGCGGCGCGGCCTCGACATCGATGGCGCCGGCCTCGGGCGCGCCGAGGCTGCCGGTGCCGTCCACCGGCTGCAGCTCGCCGCGCAGTTGCGCGCGCAACGAGAGGATCCGCTCCACCAGCGCCTTCTCGGCGGCCCAGGCAGCCTCCAGCGTGGCAAGCCGCGCGCGCTGCGCCGCCAGCGCGGTGGCCGCCTGCGTCTCGCGGGCGTCGACCTCGATGCCGATCTGCCGCTCGCGCGCGATGATGGCCTGCTCGGTCTCGAGCGCCTCGATGCGCTTGAGGGTGTCGTCGATCTCGGCCGGCACCGCGTGCTGGCTGATCGCCACGCGCGCGCAGGCGGTGTCGAGCAGGCTGACCGACTTGTCGGGCAACTGGCGTGCCGGGATGTAGCGATGCGAGAGCTTGACGGCGGCCTCCAGCGCCTCGTCGAGCACCTGCACGCGGTGGTGGCGCTCCATCACGCTGGCCACGCCGCGCATCATCAGGACCGCCTTGGCCTCGTCGGGCTCGTCCACCGGCACGGTCTGGAAGCGCCGCGTGAGCGCCGGGTCCTTCTCGATGTGCTTGCGGTACTCGGCCCAGGTGGTGGCACCGATGGTGCGCAGGTTGCCGCGCGCCAGGGCCGGCTTGAGCAGGTTGGCCGCGTCGCCGGTGCCGGCCGCGCCGCCCGCGCCCACCAGCGTGTGCGCCTCGTCGATGAATAGGATCACCGGGCGCGGCGAGGCCTGCACCTCGTCGATCACCTGGCGCAGGCGGTTCTCGAACTCGCCCTTCATGCTCGCGCCGGCCTGCAGCAGGCCGATGTCGAGCGTGCGCACCTGCACCTCCTTGAGCGCGGGCGGCACGTCGCCGCGCGCGATGCGCAGCGCGAAACCCTCCACCACGGCGGTCTTGCCCACGCCGGCCTCGCCCACCAGCATCGGGTTGTTCTGGCGGCGCCGCATCAGGATGTCGACCACCTGGCGGATCTCGCCGTCGCGGCCGACGATCGGGTCGATGCGGCCCTCGCGCGCCTGCGCGGTGAGATCCACGGTGAACTGCTGCAGGGCCTGCTGGCGGCCCATCTGGGCCGGCGCCAGCGCGCCGCTGGCCTCGCCCGGCGCGGCCCCCGCCGCGCCCGTTGCGCCCACTGCGTCGGCGCGGAAGCCGTCGGTGGCGCCCAGGCTGTCCTCGGGCGAGCCGGCCACGATCGCGGCGAACTCGTCGGCCAGCGTCTCGGGCCTGAGCTTGCCGAACTCGGCCGAGACCGCCTGCAGCGCGTGGCGCAGATGGCGCGTGCGCAGCATGCCGACCAGCAGGTAGCCGGTGCGCACCTGAGCCTCGCCGAACATCAGGGTGGCGAACACCCAGCCGCGCTCGACCGCCTCCTCCACCTCGGAGGACAGGTCGGAGATCGTGGTGCTGCCGCGCGGCAGGCGCTCCAGCGCGGCCGTCACGTCGCGCGCCAGGTTCGAGGGGTTGAGCCCGAAGTGGCGCACGATGCGATGCAGGTCGGAATCCTGCGCCTGCAGGATCTGGTGGATCCAGTGCACCAGCTCCACGTTGGGGTTGCCGCGCAGCTTGCAGAACACGGTGGCGCTTTCGATGCCCCGGTAGGCGATCGCGTTGAGCTTGCCGAACAAGGCGCCGCGACTGATCTCGGCCATGATGTCCATCCTGTAGTCAGTGAGGCGGCGCCGGGCCAACGGCGGCCACCGGTTCGAAATGAAAGGCGCGTCGCGCCGTGCTGCGTGCGCCGCGCTAGGCCACCGGCGTCAGCACCACCTGGTCGGCATCGGCCGGCTTGGCGTAGCGCCCCATCCAGGTGTTGAAACCCATCCGGCCCGCCTGCCCGAGGTGGCTGGCGGGCACCTCCTCCTTTTTCAGCACGAGCTGCACATCCCAGCCCTTTTCCTCGCCCGCGTAGAGCTTGACGGCGGCCGTCAGCTCGCGCAGCGCCTCGCCGCCGGGCAGGAAGCGGTTGAACTCGGCCAACCCGAGCGGGCCGATGCGCAGCCGGAAGCGCTGCTGCGCGCCGCGCACCTGGGCGCCCAGCGTGGCGTTGCGGCCCATCGAGGCCATCGCGCCGCCCATGCGCAGATGCGCGTCCTCGGGCAGGGTCATCCAGCCGACCACGAATTCGAGCACCTGCACCGGCACGCCGAAGTAGTGCTCCAGCAGGCCGCGCAGGCCCTCGGCATTGCGCGCCTGCGGCACCAGCCGCCCGGCGAAGAAGCGCTTGAACTGGTCCGGCAGCGCGTCGCGGTCCTGCAAGCGCGGCGTGGCGATGCCGATCAGCGCGCCGACATAGGTGCGAAAGCGGTCGCTCTCGGGCCGGTCGTACTGCACGGTGGGCTGCGCATCGGCCCAGGCGCGGTAGAACAGGCTCAGCATGCGGTGATGGAACACGTCGGCGAAGGCCGTCAGCGTGGGGTCCTTGGCATTGCGCTCGCGGTCCACCGCGTGTTCGGTGAGGTGCAGCGGCAGCGGCCCCTGCGGCCCGAACAGGCCCAGGAACAGCCCGTGGAGCCGCCCCGGCGCGCCGCCCGCGCCGGGCTCGAAACGCTCGATGCTGCGCGCCGGGAATTCCAGCGTGGCCGCGTGCGCGAGCCGCACCGGATCCTCGGCCGGCTTGGTCGAGTGGCCCAGGCGCGGGCGGGCCGGGTAGGCGCATTCGAGCCGCCGCATCGCCTCGAAGAATTCGAAGTCGAACGGCCGCTCGCGCAGCGCCGCCTCCAGCGCTACAGGATCGGGCGCTTGCCGGGCGTTGCGGGCCATCGGGCCACCTCGTTGCGTTCTTGGGTGCGCAGCACGGTCTCGGTGAAGGCGTTCAGCGAGACGTAGCGCGCCAGGAAATGCTGCAGCACCGAACCCAGCAGGAAGGCGCTGCTGCCCTCGAAGGCCGAGTCGGCGCAGGTCAGGGTGATCTCCAGGCCGCGCCCGTAGGTGATCGGGCCCGGCACCGGCACGCGGCGCGTCACCGGCCGCGCCGAGGCCTGGCGGATGCCCTCGACCTGGCGGCGCGCGGCCGCGTCGAATTCGTCGTGGTAGAGGCCCAGCATCTCGCGCAGCGAGGCCGCGCCCTGCTCGCCCTCGTCCTCCAGCAGCGACAGGTAGTTCAGCTGCAGATGGCTGATCAGCCGCCAGGCGGTCTCGCCGGTGGCGACCGGCGCGCGCGGCCGGGTCGGGCCCGCCACGCAGCGGATCGAGGCCACCGGCGCGTCGGTGTCGAGCGTGAAGTCGGTATAGGACTTGCCCACCGGCATGTGCAGCGGCAGGTCGCGATTGGTGCAGAGCAGGCGCAGGCCGAGCTGGCGCAGCGAGGTGGCGTAAGGCGCATCCTTGCCGTCCACCAGCGCGATGAAGGTCTCGCTGCCCACGTAGCTGGAGCGCGCGCCGTTCTGCTTCTGCCGCGTGGAGAGCAGGCGCGGCTCGCGACGCAGCGTGTAGAAGGCCGCCTGGCCGCCGTGCCAGTTGCGCGAATTGCTGTCGTAGAACGGCAGGAAGCGCTGCTCGGGTTCCTGGCGATCGCCGTAGCCCTGCACTTCCAGCACGCTGTGCACCTCGAAGTCCATCGGCCGCGTGCGGTCGCCGAGGATGTGATATTCGGTGCGCCCGCCCTGCAGGTGGATGCGATCGGCGCGCCGCTCGAACAGGTTGGCCGCCGGCGTGCAGAACAGCCTGAAATTGCCGGCGTCGATCGCGTTGTGCAGGCGCGCCACGCTGCGGTCGAGCCACACCACGATCTCGAACTCCTTGCCGCGCGCGCGAGCCAGCAGCGCGCGCAGGCCGGTGAATTCGACGAAGCGGAAGCGCTCGGGGCAGGCGAAGTATTCCTGCAGTAGCCGGTAGCCGCTGAACGAGCGGCTGCCGTAGGGCAGCATCGCCTGCTCCTCGTCGAAGCCGCTGGCGCGTAGCGCGGCCCGCTCGTGATGCAGCTCGACGAATTCGCCCTCGCTGGCCGAGGCGGTGCGCACCGTGTAGCCCAGGCCGTTGGCCAGCAGTTGCTCGTAGAGCAGGGCCGGCAGCTCGTCGGCGCCGGCCAGGTAGACCGGCAGCGTGTCGAGCGCGAGCATCTTCGCCTCGGCACCCGCCAGGGTGCGAAACCGCAGCCGCAGCCCGGCACGGGCGGCGCGCCCCGGCGGCGGTACCAGGCCCGCCGCGGCCAGCGCGGCCGGCGTGTCGAAGTAGCGCGCCTCGGCCAGCTCCAGCGGCCAGAGCCTGACCTCGTGCGCGGTGCGGTATTCGCAGGCGGTGCGCTCGCCGAAGCCGGTCAGGCTGCGCAGCACCGTGTGCCGCGCCACCGCGTGGCCGGCCGGCGGCAGGTCCTCGGCCGTGTCGGGATGCAGCTGCACCACCGCCATCGACGGGATCGGCGACAGGTAATGCGGGTACACCATCTCCAGCAGGTGCTGGGTGAACACCGGGTACTGCGCGTCGAGCTTGAGCTGCACGCGCGCGGCGAGGAAGGCGAAACCCTCCAGCAGGCGTTCGACGTAAGGGTCGGCGCACTCGAAGCCTTCCATGCCGAGGCGGCCGGCGATCTTCGGGTAGGCGCTCGCGAACTCGGCGCCCATCTCGCGCACGTGCTGGAGCTCGCGGTTGTAGTAACGAAGCAGGCGGGGATCCATGGGGCTTCAGCCGAACAGGGGCGAGACGCGGAACTCGCCGGTTTCGAGGTCGACGTCGGTGCGCAGGTAGAGGCCGAGCGGCATCGGCTGGGCCCACATCTCGGCATCGATGCGGAACGACAGCGAGCGGCTGTCCATGCGCGAGGCGTCGGTGCTGACGCTGACCTGCACGGTATCGGCGATCAGGCGCGGCTCGAAGTCGAGCAGCGCGGCGCGGATGCGGCTCTGCAGCTCGCCCGCGTCGATGCCCGACAGCGCGCTGCCGGCCAGGTCGGGAATCCCGAAGTTGAGCACCGAGTTGCCGACCTGCTCGAGGCCGGGCAGGTCCTCGTCCTCCCACTGGCGCGTGCAGTTCAGCAGCGCGGCGATATCGCGCGTCACGCACTCGCGCAGCTTCGCGGCCGTGATCACGCGCGCCTCGCGGCTCTCCTCGGGCTCGTGCGGCGCCAGGTCGGTCAGCCGGTCGAGCAGCGAGGGCTGCAGGCGCTCCTGCGGGGTCAGTTCGGCCATCGCGGCGGGCCCCTCAGCGCGCGCCGAAGGTGATCGAGCGCACGTCGAGCAGCGGATACTCGGCGCGATCGGTCACCAGCATGCGCTGGCCGCGGCCGGTGAAGCAGTCCTCGCCGTGCTCGACCCAGGAGGTGCCCGCGGCCAGCGCCAGGTCGGCGATGCCGGAGCGCTCGCTGCCGGCGTAGCGGCAGGGTACGAAGCCCACCGATTCGGCGCCGCTCGTCCAGCTCAGCTTGACCGGTGCCCAGACCTTGTCGCGCAGGTCGCTGGGTGCCTCGAACTCGAGCGAGCGCAACTGCGAGAACGGCGCCCACACGTAGCCGCTCTTCAGGATCAGCTCCAGGCAGGGGCCGAAGCGCGGATCGGCGTCGGCGATCCACTCGAAGGGCTCGCCGTCGATGCTGCCGGCCACGGTCTCGGCCGTGTCGAAGGCGAGCGCGCGCTGCGCCAGCGTCTCGTCGATGCGCTTCTCGGTCAGCGCGTGCAGCGCGCGGATCAGCGGCGCGTGCCAGGCGGCCGGCTCGCCGGCGATGCCGGGGCACTTGCCGCCGGCCAGCACGGCCGCGCGCTCGTGCTCGCCGCGCAGCGCGAATTCATAGGCGGTCGACATCAGCGTGTTCCGCTCGTCGAGTTCGGCCGCCATCTTCAACTGGTTGGCCGCGCGATCCCATTCGCCCACCAGCGCGAGCAACTGGAACAGGAACACGCGCAGCGAGGCATCGGCGGGTCGGCCGCGGACCTCGGCGGACAGGGCGCTCAGGGCCTCGTCCAGGCGTCCATGGGCAAGCAGCGCCGCGGCGTCGGCCGGGCTGGTGTCGGCAAGGGTTGGGTTCACGTCGGTGTTCCGTTGGACGGGGCAAAGCGGGTTGGGCGGGGCCGGCGGTGCCAGCCCCGTTGCGCATGAGGCGCTTACTGCTTGGCGACCTGCTGGATGTCGTAGGTGAAATCCTTGGTGCCGCCGTTGGCCTTGCCCTCGTCGTCCTGCGGCTGGAACGAGTACTTGAACTTGCCGAAGTGCAGCGTGATGTTCTCGGTCAGGCGCTCGTCGCCGCCGGTGCCGCCGGTCGACACCGAGGTGATCAGCACGCCTTCGCTGAGCTCGATGGTCACGAAGTCGGTCTGCTGGCCGGTGGCGTTGGTCACGTACAGGTAGGCGTTGTCGACGCGCGCGCCGGTACAGCAGGCGTTCAGGATCGCGTTCGAGCAGCTGTCGATGTACTTGGTGACCGTGATGTCCTGGATGTTGGCCTTGCCGCCCGAGGCGTAGCCGGCGCCGGTGTGCAGGTTGCCGGTGTTGCTCACGCCCCACGACCAGGCGATGATCGGCACCTCGTTCTTGTGCTTCGAGTGGTTGGACGCGCCCTGGATCGTGACCGAACCGGAGCCGAATTTCAGGTGCATGTCGAATGCCATAATGACCTCTGCTTGCTAGTAAAGTGCTCGCCGATCCGACGAACTGGGTAAACCGGAGCGCCTCGCCCCGGTAAGGGCTGGGTAGCATCGGCCGCGCGCGTCGAGCGCGCGCGGCCCTGTTTCATGCGGCGCGTGCCGAGGGCAGGCGCGAGACCAGGCGCAGCGACACCGTCAGGCCTTCGAGCTGGTAATGCGGCTTGAGGAAGAACTTGGAGGTGTAGTAGCCGGGGTTGTCCTCGACTTCCTCCACCACCACCTGAGCGGCCGCCAGCGGCTTGCGCGCCTTGGTTTCCTCGCTGGAGTTCACCGGGTCGCCGTCGACGTAGTTCATCACCCAGTTCGACAGCCAGTTCTCCATCTGCTCGCGCGTGCTGAACGAGCCGATCTTGTCGCGCACGATGCACTTCAGGTAGTGCGCGAAGCGGCAGCAGGCGAACATGTAGGGCAGGCGCGCCGACAGGTTCGAGTTGGCGGTGGCGGCCGGATCGTCGTATTCCTCGGGCTTGGCCACCGACTGCGCGCCGATGAAGGCGGCCACGTCGGAGTTCTTGCGATGCACCAGCGGCATCAGGCCCATCTTGTCGAGCTCGGCCGAGCGGCGGTCGGTGATCGCGATCTCGGTCGGGCACTTCATGTCCACCCCGCCGTCGTCGCTCGGGAAGGTATGCACCGGCAGGTTCTCCACCGCGCCGCCCGATTCCACGCCGCGAATCCGCGTGCACCAGCCATAGAGCTTGAACGAGCGGTTGATGTTGACCGCCATCGAATAGGCCGCGTTCTGCCAGGTGTACTTGCCCGAGTCGGCGCCTTCGGTGTCTTCCTCGAAATCGAATTCCTCCACCGGGTCCGTCTTCGCGCCGTAGGGCAGGCGTGCCAGCGTGCGCGGCATGGTCAGCGCCAGGTAGCGCGCGTCGTCCATCTCGCGCAGCGAGCGCCAGCCGGCGTAGTCGGGCGTGGTGAAGATCATCGACAGGTCGCGCGGGTTCGCCAGCTCGTTCCAGTTCTCCATGCCGAGCAGGCTGGAATCGGCCGCCGAGATGAAGGGCGCGTGCGAGGCCGCGGCGATCTGCGAGATGCCGCGCAGCAGTTCGACGTCCTGAGGACTGTGGTCGAAGTAGTAATCGCCGATCAGGCAGCCGTAGGGCTCGCCGCCGAGCTGGCCGTATTCTTCCTCGTAGACGCGCTTGAACACCGGGCTCTGGTCCCAGGCCACGCCCTTGAAGCGCTTGAGGTTCTTGGCCAGTTCCTTCTTCGAGATGTTCATCACGCGGATCTTCAGCATCGGATCCGTTTCGGAATTGGTGACCAGGTGATGCAGGCCGCGCCAGGCGCCTTCCAGCTTCTGGAATTCGGCGTGGTGCAGCACGTGGTTCAACTGCTCGCTGAGCTTGCGGTCGATCTCGGCCACGTAGGCGTTGATGGTCTGCGTGACGTCGTCCGAGACCACGTTCGAATCGCGCAGCACCTGCTCGGCGAGCGTGCGCACCGCGGCTTCCACTTCCTCCTTGGCGCGCTCGTTCTTGGGCTTGAACTCCTTGTTCAGCAGCGCCGCGAAATCGTTCGCCTCGGCCACCGCGCCCTGCGGCGCGCCTTCGAATTGCTTCTGGCTTTCCATGATCGCCATCACTCCTGTCCGGGTTCGGTGTCGGCGGCCTTGGGCGCCGAGCTCAGCGACTGCAGCAGCGCCGGGTCCTTCAGCGCCTGCGCGATCAGCTTCTCCGCGCCGACCTTGCCGTCGAGATAGGTGCCGAGATTGGCCAGCTGGGTGCGCGCCTCGAGCAGCCTGGCGAGCGAATCCACCTTGCGCGCCACCGCGGCCGGCGAGAAGTCGTCCATGCTCTCGAAGCTGATGTCGACCTCGAGGTTGCCTTCGCCGGTCAGCGTGTTCGGCACCGTGAAGTTGACGCGCGGCTTCATCGACTGCATGCGGCTGTCGAAGTTGTCGACGTCGATCTCGAGCGCCTTGCGCTCCTCGATCGGCGGCAGCTCGCCGGCATTGGCGCCGGACAGGTCCGACATCACGCCCATCACGAACGGGATCTGCACTTTCTTCTGCGCGCCGTACAACTCGACGTCGTACTCGATCTGGACGCGCGGCGCCCGATTGCGCGCAATGAATTTCTGACTGCTCTGCCTCGTTGCCATGCGCTGGTTCCTCTGAGGTGCGTAAGGGTTCAGGAATCCGACGGGTGCCGGGGATGCCGCTGGCTGCCGTCGTCCACGACTACAGAACAGCGCGCCGTCGCGATCTATTCCATGCGGGCCGTGTTTTTCGCGAAGCGCGGCGTGTGCTGCCCGCCGCTGCCGCGACACGTCCGTCGGTGTCGTTGCTGGCCTTAACGCATGAGGCTTCGCGAATATTCCTTGCGCATACCGCAGGAAAACGTTTTGTTACGAATTCGCCGCGCGGCGGTCTCCGTGCACGGAATTCGTGCATGGCGTCATGCGCGCGACACGCCGATCCGGCTTCGTGAAGACGAATCGGAATAAATGGCGGGGGCCGGCCGTTCAGCAGATATCCGGTTTCATTCAAGCGGCGCGCACGACGCGTCGCGGCGCTCTCGATGACACGTTATCCAGGTTTTTTCCATCGGCTCGGCCGGCTTGCCCGCCTCGCGCCGCTCGGCCTGCTGGCCTTCGCCTCGGCGGCGCAGGCCTGGACGCTGGTGCGCGCGGCGGCGCCCGTCACGGTGATACACCAGACAGGGCTGTATCAGGCGCAGCCGGGCCAGCGACTGGCGGTGAACGACATGGTCGAGACGCCCGCCCAGGGCGGCGCGCAGTTGCAGGACGAGAGCGGCCGGGTGGTCGCGCTCGGCCCCGATACGCGCGTGCTGTTCGCCCGGGACGCGCACCTGTCGCTGCTGCGCGGCTGGCTCAAGCTCGCCGACGGCTGCGCGGCGGCCGATTGCGCAGCGCCGGTGGTCGACACCGAAGGCACGCGCTTCACGGCGTTGGACCATGCGGCGCTGGTGATCGCGGCCGCGCCGGCCGGCTATCCCGGCGCCGACGATGCCGATGCGGTATTCGTGGAAAGCGGCTCGGCGCGGCTGCTCGCGCTGGGCGCCGCCGCGCGCGGCAAGCCCGCCCAGGCGAAGCTGGCCACGCATCAGTTCGCCGTGCATGCCCGCGCGGCGGCGGCCATCACCAGCGTGCCGAGCCCCGCGCCCGCCTTCGTCGGCGCGATGCCGGTGGCGTTTCGCGACGCGCTGCGCGTGCTGCCGCCGGCGCCCGCGCCGCCCGCGTCACATGCCGCGCCCGCCAACGCCGCGCATCCCGCCGCCTACGCCGAGCTGGCCGACTGGCTGGTCAGCGCCCTGCCGGCCCGCAACGCGCCCGATACGCGCTTCGCCGAGCGCTTCCGCGCGCGGCTGGCCGATCCGGCCTTCCGCCGCGACGTGAAGCAGCACATTCGCGAACTGCCCGACTGGCACGACCTGGTATTCCCGCCGCCGCCGCGACGGCCCGCCGTCGCGGCGCGCAATCCCGTTCCCGACCCGCCCTCGGCCTATCCCTCGATCTACGTCCGCCCATGAAGCTGTCGCTCGCCATCAAGTTCAATCTCGTGTTCGTCGCGATCTTCGCGATCGGGCTGACCGCGGCCGGCATCGTCGCCGACCGCGTGCTGCAACAGCAGGCGCTCGACGAGACGCGCCACGACGCCGACGTGCTGATGAGCGCGGCCGAGGCGATGCAGGACTACACCGCCAAGCACATCACGCCGCTGCTGTCGACGCAGATCCAGTATTCCTTCGTGCCCGAATCGGTGCCGGCCTTCTCGGCCATCGAGATGCTGAACACCTTGCAGGGCAGCTTCCCGAACTTCTCCTATCGCTCGACCATGCTGAACCCGACCAATCCGCGCGACCGCGCGACCGATTGGGAGTCCGAGGTGATCGCGCACCTGCACGACAAGCCCGCGCTGAAGGAGGTGACGGGCCAGCGGCGCACGCCGGGCGGCGAGCAGTTGCTGTTCCTGGCGCGGCCGACCAGCATCACCGACGCGACCTGCATGCAGTGCCACAGCACGCCCGCGGCCGCGCCGCGCACCATGCTCGACAAGTACGGCCCGGCCAACGGCTTCGGCTGGCAGATGAACCAGGTGATCGGCGCGGAGTTCGTGTCGGTGCCGATGTCGGAATCGATCGCGCGCGGGCGCGCGCTGTGGCGCAGCTTCATGGAGGCGCTGACGGTGGTGTTCGTGGTGGTGCTGGTGGTGCTCAACGTGCTGGTGCACTTCCTGGTCACGCGGCGCCTGCAGACGCTGTCGCGCGCGGCCGACGCGGTCAGCCTCGGCAAGCTCGACGACGTCGAGCTGCCGACCCGCGGCGGCGACGAGATCGCCTCGCTGGCGGTGTCCTTCGGGCGCATGCGCACCAGCCTGGTGACGGCCTTCGAGATCCTCGACGAGACCGGCGCCGCGAGCACCGCGCCGAACGGGTCGCGGCCATGACGCGCCTGCCGGAACCGCTGCCGGCCAGCATCGGCCGCTACCGCATCGAAAACGTGCTGGGCCGCGGCGCGATGGGCGTGGTCTATCTCGCCACCGATCCGCATATCCAGCGGCCGGTGGCGCTCAAGACCATCCGCGGCGAGCTGCTGCACGCGGCCGAGGCGGGCGGCGAGCCCGGCATCGCCGCCGAGGCCGCGCTGCCGGCGCGCTTCATCAACGAGGCGCGCGCCGCCGGGCGGCTGGTGCATCCGAATATCGTCGGCGTGTTCGACTACGGCGAGGCCGACGGCACGGCCTATATCGCCTTCGAATACGTGCGCGGCGAGACCCTGGCCGCGCGACTCGCCGCGCACGCGCGCCAGGGCACGCGCATGCCGGCGCGCAACGTGCTGGTGTGGTTCGCGCAACTGCTGGACGCGCTCGCCTACGCGCACGAGCTCGGCGTGATCCATCGAGACATCAAGCCGGCCAACCTGCTGATCGCACCGCGCGGCGAGTGCAAGATCACCGACTTCGGCATCGCCCAGCTCGATACCGGGCGGCTCACCCAGGTCGGCATGCTGATCGGCACGCCCAGCTACATGTCGCCGGAGCAGGTCTCGGGCGCGCCGATCGACGCGCGCAGCGACCTGTTCTCGGCCGGCGTGGTGCTCTACGAGATGCTGACCGGCCGCTGCCCGTTCGCAGGCTCGTCGGCGGCGGTGATGCGGCAGGTGCTCGACGAGACGCCCTCGCCGCCCTCCAGCCTCGCGCCGGAGCTGCCGCCCGAGCTCGACGCGATGGTGCTGCAGGCGCTGGCCAAGGATCCGGGGCAGCGCCACGCCTCGGCGCAGCACTGGCGCGGCGAAGTGCTGGCCCTGCTGGAGACGCTCGCGGCCAGGCTCGACCCGGACCAGACCATCGTGCTCGCACCGCTCGCGCAGGCGGCGCTGGCCCCGCCGCCGGCCGCCGAGGCGCGCACGCTGCCGGTCGACTGGTCGCCGGAGTTCCTGGCGCAGTTGGAGCAGCGGCTGGTCACCCATGTCGGGCCGGTGGCCTCGCGGCTGGTGCGGCGCGCGGCGGCGCAGGCCACCGATCCGCGCATGCTGGCCGCCGAGCTGGCGCGCCACCTGCCCGACGAGGCCGCGCGCCAAGACTTCGATACGCTGCTGCAGCGTCACGCGGCTTCGGGCACGGCCGTCACGCGCGTGATGACGATGCCGGGGGCGACGCAGGCGGGCAGCGGGGCCGGCCAGGCGCCGGCCGTGGATACAGCGCTGGTCGAGACGGCGGTGCAGCGGCTCGCCACCCATATCGGGCCGATCGCGCGGATCGTGGCGCGGCGCGCGGCGGTCGATGCCGATCTCGCCACCTTCCAGGCGCGGCTGCTGGAGGCCCTGCCGGATTCGGTGGACAAGGCTGCGTTCCTGCGCGGGCTCGACGAGGGTTCGTAGCTGGGGGAGGTGGCGGCGCGGCGTGGTGGTTCGGTGGGCTGGTCGATGCGTCGGGCGGGTACCTGGCCGGTTCGTTGCCGGTTCGCCAGTCGACGCGCGGATCGGTTCGCCGCGCGTCGTGCCGCTCGATGCACGTCGATCAGTTCGGCGCTTGCTGGCCCGGGGCGGCGACGGGCTGCAAGTCGAGCGCGGCCGCGGCCTGTTGCGAGACGCGCGTCCAGTCGCGCGCATATTGCGCGCGCAGGCGTGCCGCGCTGCCCGGCAGCCAGTCGCGCCATCCCGCTTCCGGATCCAGGCGAGCGGGATCGAGTCCGGCGAGGACCTCGCGCAAGCCGCCGCGCAACGCGAGCTGGCGATCGCGCAACTCGCCGAAGGCGTCGCGCAGCCGATCGCGCGAGGCGCTCGCGGCGGATGCCGACAGCAACAGGCGCAAGGCGGTTTCGACATCGCTGCAGTCGCGCAGCGGATCGGCGCCATCGAGTTCCGGCCCGGCCGCCGCGCCGGGCATGTGGCCCGTGCGCAGCGCCGCCATCGCGCCGCCCACCGCATCGCGCAGCAAGGCGCCGGCCAGGCGCGCGACGTCGGCCGCGTCCCGGCCCGCCAGCGATGCCGCGTCGATGCCGAGGCCGTCGCAGAGCGCGACGAGCAGTATGTCGTGCGCGGCGGGGTGGATGGGTTCAGCGTGGCGGGTGGTGGCGAGCTCGGCTGATTCGAGCGGTCCTGCCTGCATGGATGGGGCTACCTGCGTGATCGAAGACGCTTGTTGCAGGGTCGGAGCCGCTTGCGTGGCTTGCGTGGCTTGCGTGGCTTGCGTGGCTTGCGTGGCTTGCGTGGCTTGCGTGGCTTGCGTGGCTTGCGTGGCTTGCGTGGCTTGCGTGGCTTGCGTGGCTTGCGTGGCTTGCGTGGCTTGCGTGGCTTGCGTGGCTTGCGTGGCTTGCGTGGCTTGCGTGGCTTGCGTGGCTTGCGTGGCTTGCGTGGCTTGCGTGGCTTGCGTGGCTTGCGTGGCTTGCGTGGCTTGCGGGGCTTGCGGGGCTTGCGGGGCTTGCGGGGCTTGCGGGGCTTGCGGGGCTTGCGGGGCTTGCGGGGTCGCGATCACCGGGGGCCGCACCATGGTCGGCGTATCCGGCAACTCGTCGACTGCATCCGCCGCGCCGCTTTCGCCCCGCGCCGCCTGCACCTGGTCCGCCGCGCGCAACTGCGTCACCGCATCGACGAGATCGGCCGCCTCGGGCCGCGCCGCCTCGCGCTCCGGCACGCGCACCATGGTGGGCGCGTCGACCTCTTCCTCCTCGCGTCCCGCCAGCGCCGCGAACACCGTCGCGTCCTCGCCGTGGCTCGCGCCCTCGATCTCGATCACGATCCGGTACACGTCGATCGTCAGCGTATCGCCGTCATGCAGCACCACCTCGCGCGAGACACCCGGGATCCGGCCGTTTACGAGGGTTGGGTTGCTGCCCGAATCGGTCAGCAGGTAATGGCCGTCGCGCCAGTCGATGCGCGCCTGCAGGCGCGAGATGGCGCGTCGCGTATCGGCCAGCACCACGCTGCAGTCGGTGCCGCGGCCGAGGGTGGCGCCGGCGCCGTCCACCACGATGCGGCGCGAGCCGGTGGCGTCGTGGACGGACAAGGTCAGGCTGGGAACGGCGGACATGCGGGTTTCCTCGCGAGTGCAGGGGCGGGCCATGGACAGCCGGGCGCGGCCGGCAGGCGGAAGACGGCCGCTCGTCGATCACAACACCCGAGGCCCGCGATTTATTCCCGCCGCCTCATGCGCCCGCTGCGAGGCCGCCGCCATGACTCACGGCGCGTCGTCGCCCTCGGGCAGCGGCGAGTGCCGCGGCGGCATCGCCAGCAGCGGATGCAGCGAGTCGGCATCGAGCGGCCGAGGCGCCTCGCCGCGCGGGCCCTCTTCCTCCACGCGTTGCATCGAGGGCCGCCGGGCCGGCGCGGGCAGCGCGCCCGAGCCCGGCGAGAAACCGCCCCAGTTACCGAAGGACGGAGGCGGCGCCTCGAACGGCAGATCGGTGCCGGGCGCGTCGTGCGCTACCGGCGCCGGCCGGGTTCCGCCCGGCGCCAGGCCGGGCAAGGCGGCGGCGCCGCCGATCGCGCCGCGCCGTCCCGGCGGCGCAGGCAGCGGCGGCAAGGGCGCCACGTGGGGCTGCGAGTGCCGCCGCCCGCCGAGTTGCCCCGCCATCTGCTCGGGCCGCAGGCCGTGGCCCTCGACCGCCGAGGCGCGCCGCGAACCCATCGGCGTGGACGGGCCGCTGCCCGAACCGGGTATCGACGGGCGCCGCGTGCCTTCCTCGCCCTCCCAGCCCGGCTTGGCCGCGTAGCCCATTTCCTTGTTGAAGGCGTTCAGCTCGGCCGGCGTGCGGATCAGGCGCCACTCGCCGCGCACGCAGGCCGCCACCGGCAGCGACGCGGCCGCCACGCGCGGGTCGATCGGCTTGTCCGGCTCGTGGTTGCGCATATGCGCGACGTAGTTGTACTGCGAGCCGTGCTGGACCACCGCCTGCCGCGCGTCGCCGAACGGCCGCCCCTCGTCGACGGCGCCGACCGCGCAATTGAGCGCGGCCACCGTGCGCAGCTCCTCGCCCTGCGCCTGCGGCCCGCGATTGCCGGCCAGGTTGATGGTGTGCAGCGTGTCGTAGTCGCCGGTATACATGCCTTTCACGTAATCGGGCACCTGGTGCAGGGCCACCAGGTCCGGGCCCGGATTGTCGGCATTGATCGGCAAGTAATGGTGCTTGCCCTGCTCGTCGGCCACCAGCGGCAGCTCGGCCATGCCGGGATGGTTGCGATCGACGTAGACGCCATCGAGACGGCCGTTCGTGTAGTGCCCGACGAAACCGTCCAGGTCGTGCTCGCGCATCACGCTCATGCGCGCCTCCACGTCCTCGCCCCCGATGGCCGCGAAGGTGCCGGGCTTGATCGACTTGTGCAGCAGGTCGTGCGGCTTGGGCAGCGCGCCCTGCCCGAGCCGCTTCAGGGTCTCGGCGCCAGCGGGACGAAAGCTGACGGCGGTGCCGGTCAGGCGCGTCGCCACGCCGAGCGCCTTCAGGTGCTCGGGGCGCACGTAGCTGGCGGCGATCTCCGCCTCGAGCGACGTGAGCGGCTGCTCGCTCGCGATTCGGGCGCTCTGCTCGATCTGCTTCTTCATCGGCTCGGACAGCGCGGCCACCTGCGGCTGCGACGCGCGCCGCAGCGAGCCGGTCGAGTCGCGCTTGTCGCCCGCGCCCTGCGCGGAGGCGCGTCGCCGCGCGTTCAGCGTGCCGTCGCCGAGGCTGCTCTGGCGCGTCGGCTGGCCGGCGGACGGGCCCGGCGCCGGCAGCGTCTCGTGCGCGGCGGAAAAGGGATTGGCGAAGCTGGGCGGCTGGGCGGGACCAGCGAGAGGCTTGGGCATGGATCGAAAGCGGACGAACGCAGCAGGACAGGACGCGGCGACGCACGAAGGCATCGCCATGCAGCCCGCCGATTGTCCGCGCGCGCCGGCAGACGCGTGTATCGGATCGGAATCCCGTGTCCGGAATGCGAAGCGCGGGCGCATGAGCGGGCCGCGGGCGGGCATCGCCGCCGGGCGCGGCGGCTGGACCCGTGGCCGCTTCGCGCTACACGCTGTCGAAACGCGCCATCAGGGCCGTCATCTGCGCGCCGCCGGGCTCGGCCAGGTCGTCGAGCACCGAGAAGTGCGTGGCCCCCGCCACCGGCAGGTAGGCCACCGGCTGGCCCGCCGCGCGGCAGGCCTCGGCATATTCGCGCGAATGCCGGACCAGCTCGGGCAGCTCGGCCGCGCCGACCGCCACCGTCAGCGGCGCACCCGCGCCGATCCGGCGCAACGGGCTGTAGCTGTCGACCTCGGCCTCGCTCAACTGCAGCCGCTCGTTGAGACGGCCGAGGCGGATCGGCTCGAGCTCGACCAGCGCGCTGATCGGCATCGCATGCTGCACCGAGGGATGCGCGCGATGCACCGCCGTCAGGTGGCCGCCGGCCGAATGCCCGCTCAGGCACAGCGCGCGCTCGCGCGTGGCCGGCTCGGCGGCGAGGTGGTCGAGCAGCGCGCCGATCTCGCCGACGATGCGCGCCATGCCGGCCTCGGGCGCGAGCGTGTACTCGGCCAGCACCACGTCGAAGCCATGCGCGAGCGGGCCGGCCGCGACATAGGCGAAATCCTCCTTGTCGCATTTCTGCCAGTAGCCGCCGTGGATGAACACGAACAGCGGCGCGCCCTGGTGGCCGCAGGCGAGATAGTCGTAGCGCTGCCGCGGCGCGGGGCCGTAATGCAGGTCGCGCTCGCTGGCGCCCTGCCCGGCCAGCCGCGCGTAGAGCGCCGCGCTGCGCGCGCGCATGGTGGCGTAGACGGCGGGGAAGTCGTCGACGGCGCCGGGGTTGTCGTAGGCCACGTCGAGCTGGGCGCGCGTCATGCCGCGATAGACGGATTTCATGCGTTCTCCGGGGCGCGGGGGCGTCAGCGGGCGGGGCCGTCGCGCAGCACGGCGCGGATCGCCTCGTCGAAACGCGTGCGCCGGCCGATGCCGAGCGCTTCCAGCCGCGACGAGTCGAGATGGCAGTCGCGCGGGCGCGGCGTGGCGTCCTTCGGCTCGGCCACGGCGATCAGGCGCGGCACGATGCCGAGCGCGGCGGCGATGCGCGTGGCGATCTCGTGCTTGTTCATCGGCTCGTCGCCCGACCATTGGCAGAGGCCCGTCACGGCGGCGCCCGCGGCATGGCGCTCGGCGAGCTGCACGATCACCTCGGCGACGTCGGGCGTCCAGGTGGGATAGCGGGTGGCCCAGGCATCCATCTCGACGGGCGCGGCGCCGTCGCGCGACGAGGCGACGATGGCCGGCACCAGGCTGGTGACGGCCGAATCGGCCCAGTCGATCACCGGCCCGTAGAGCAGCGGCAGGCGCAGCGCGCAGGCGCGCGAGGACGCGGCCAGCAGCGCGGCCTCGCCGTCGGCCTTGCCGCGGCCATAGGCGTTGAGCGGCGACGGCGCATCGGTTTCGCGATAGGGCGGCGCGCTGCCGTCGAACACGTAGTCGGTCGACATGGCCAGCGTCCAGGCGCCGATTGCCTCGGCGCGCGCGGCGATCGCGGCCGGCGCGTCGACGTTGAGCGCGCGCGCCGCGGCGGGGTCGCGCTCGCAGACGTCGGGGCGCCGCTCGGCCGCGCAGACGATCACCGCGTCGGGGCGCTGCGTGGCGAAGAAGCGATCGAGCGCGCCGGCATCGAGCACGTCGAGCGGCGTCAGCGCGGCGGGGTCGAGGCCGGCGATGCGCGCGGCGGCCAGCGCGTGGGCGCTGCCGGGGTCGCGCACGGTGGCCAGCAGCTGCCAGTCGCGGCGCGGCACCAGCGCGGCGGCCACCGCGCGGCCCAGCAGGCCGGAAGCGCCGATCAGGGCGAGTTTCATGCGTCGTTCTCCCAGGGGCCCGGCGACCGGGCGGACCGACATTGTGCCGGTTCCACCGTGACGGCGCGACGGCGACGCGCCGAGCATTTTTGAGCGGGGCCGGACCACAACAGGGCAAAATACGGGTTTTTCGAGCCCGTGCCGGGCTCCTTCCTTTCCTGCCGCGCCCCTGAGCCGGCGCGCCCCGAGCGCGCGCCGCCGTGCCGGCAGGGCAGCTCGCGCCTCGCCGCGAGCCCACCGGAGTTGTTTGACATGCCTGAATCGAATCTGTCCTTGCTGGGCCGCCTGTCGGTGGCTATCGGCTCGTTCTTCGCCATCCTCGGCAACGGCAAGCTGGCCGCCGAAGTGCGCGACCTGCGCAATGGCGTCACGCCCGCGGCAGCGCCCGTGGCCCCTGCCGCGCCGCAACCGGCCCCGGCCAAGCCGCAGGCCCCGGCCCCCGTCGCGGCGCAGCCGGCACCGGCGCCCGTGATCGCCGCCGCGAGCCCCGACGCGGCACTGCAATTGCTCGGCCTGCTGCAGAAGAACGCGCGCTTCGTCGATTTCGTCGAGGAAGACATCGCCGCCTATGCCGACGCCGAGATCGGCGCGGCCGCGCGGCTGGTCCACGAAGGCTGCCGCGCCACGCTGCGCGAGCACTTCACGATCCGCCCGGTGCGCGGCGAGGCCGAGGGCGCGCGCGTGACGCTGCCCGCCGGCTTCGACGCCACCGCCAACCGCGTGACCGGCAACGTGGTGGGCGCCGCGCCCTTCACCGGCACGCTGAGCCATCGCGGCTGGCGCGCCGACGAGGTGAAGCTGCCGAAGCTGGTGGCCACGCACGACCTCACGGTGATCGCGCCGGCGGAGGTGGAGCTGTGAGCGAGGCACGTTATTCGATCGGCATCGACCTCGGCACCACCCACTGCGCGCTGTCCTACGTGGACCTGGCCGCCAGCGACGGCGACGCGGCCGCGCAGCAGGTGCTGCCGATCGCGCAGCTCAGCTCGCCGGGCGCGGTGGCCTCGCCCGAGCTGCTGCCCTCCTTCCTCTACCTGCCGCACGAAGGCGAGCTGGCCGCGGGCGACCTGAGCCTGCCCTGGACCGCGAGCCGCGACTACGCGGTCGGCGAGATGGCGCGCAGCCGCGGCGCCGGCACGCCGATCCGGCTGGTGTCGAGCGCGAAGAGCTGGCTCTGCCACCCCGGCGTGGACCGCCGCGCGGCGATCCTGCCCAACGACGCGCCGCCCGAGGTGGCGCGCGTCTCGCCGCTGGAAGCCTCGGTGCGCTACCTGAACCACCTGCGCGAGGCCTGGGACCACGCGCATCCCGATGCGCCCTTCGCCGCGCAGGACGTGACGGTGACGATCCCCGCCTCGTTCGACCCGGCCGCGCGCGAGCTGACGGCCGAGGCCGCGCAGGCCGCCGGCTACACCCGCATGACCCTGCTGGAAGAGCCGCAGGCCGCGCTCTACAGCTGGATCCAGAAGAGCGGCGGCGGCTGGCGCAAGGACGTCAAGGTCGGCGACATCATCCTGGTGGTGGACGTCGGCGGCGGCACCACCGATCTCTCGCTGATCGCGGTGGTGGAGCGCGAGGGCAATCTCGAGCTGCATCGCGTGGCGGTGGGCGAGCACATCCTGCTCGGCGGCGACAACATGGACCTGGCCTTGGCCCACGTGGTGGCCCGCAAGCTGGCCGCGCAGGGGACCCAGGCCGATCCGTGGCAGTTGCGCGCGCTGACCTACGCCTGCCGCGGCGCCAAGGAGGCGCTGCTGTCCGATCGCAGCGTCGAGACCGTGCCGCTGGTGGTGCCCAGCCGCGGCGCCAAGCTGATCGGCGGCTCGATCCGCACCGAGCTGACGCGCGCCGAACTCACGCAGATCCTGCTCGAAGGCTTCTTCCCGCAGGTCGAGGCGAGCGCGCGCCCGGCCGTGCGCACGCGCGCCGGCCTCACGCAGCTGGGCCTGCCCTATGCGCAGGACGCCGGCATCACGCGCCACCTGGCCGCCTTCCTCGGCAAGCAGGTGGGCGCGCTGGCCGAACTCGACGGGCTGCCGGCCGCCGCGCACCACCCCGGCGCGAGCTTCCTGCACCCGAGCGCCGTGCTGTTCAACGGCGGCGTGTTCAAGTCCGAGCTGCTGACCGAGCGCATCCTCGCGATCCTGAACGGCTGGCTGGCCGCCGACGGCGCGGCGCCCGCGCGCCTGCTCGGCGGCGCCGATCTCGACCTCGCGGTGGCGCGCGGCGCGGCCTACTACGGCTACGTCAAGCGCGGCCGCGGCGTGCGGATCCGCGGCGGCACGGCGCGCGCCTACTACGTGGCGATCGAATCGGCGATGCCGGCGATCCCCGGCATGGAGCCGCCGATCTCCGCCCTCTGCGTGGCGCCCTTCGGCATGGAGGAAGGCAGCGACGCGGCCCTGCCCGAGCAGGAATTCGGGCTGGTGGTGGGCGAGCCGGTGCAGTTCCGCTTCTTCGGCTCCTCGGTGCGGCGCCAGGACCAGGTGGGCGACATGCTCGACTACTGGTCGCCGGAGGAACTGCAGGAGCTGGAGGCGATCCAGGCCACCCTGCCCGCCGACGGCCGCACGCCGGGCGAGGTGGTGGCCGTGCGCCTGCATGCGCGCGTGACCGAGGCCGGCACGCTCGAACTCGAGGCCCTGCCGCGCGGCAGCGAGGCGCGCTGGAAGGTGGAATTCGACGTGCGCGGCGGCGTGGACGCCTGATGGCGCGATACCACGTCGGGATCGACCTCGGCACCAGCAACACGGTGGTGGCCTATGTCGAGGCGGGTGGCGCGAACGCGGCGGCGATCCGCGTGTTCGAGATCGAGCAGTTGGTGGGGCCCGGCGAGATCGGCGCGGCGCCGCTGCTGCCGTCCTCGCGCTATCACCCGGCGCCGGGCGAGCTGGCCGCCGAGGCGCTGGCGCTGCCCTGGCCCGCCGGGGAATCGGCGAATCGCGCAACGGCTCGCGCCGCCGGGCAGGCCGCCGGCGGCAGCGCGCCGCCTGCCGCGCCGTCCCCCGCGCCGTCCCCTGTAATCGGCCGCCTGGCTCGCCAGCTCGGCGCGCAGGTGCCGGGGCGCCTGGTCAGCAGTGCCAAGAGCTGGCTGTCGAACGCCTCGGTCGACCGGCTCGCGCCGATCCTCCCCTGGGGCGCGCCCGACGAGGTGGAGAAGGTCTCGCCGGTGGCCGCCAGCGCCTCCTATCTCGCGCATGTGCGCGCCGCCTGGAACCATCGTTTCCCCGAAGCGCCGCTGGAACGCCAGGACCTGGTGCTGACCGTGCCCGCCTCGTTCGACGATGGCGCGCGCGCGCTCACGCTGGAGGCCGCGCGCGCCGCCGGGCTGCCCACGCCGCGCCTGCTGGAGGAGCCGCAGGCGGCCTTCTACGACTGGCTCTACCAGCATCGCGACGGGCTCGACGCCGAGCTGGCCGGCTCGCGGCTGGCGCTGGTCTGCGACGTCGGCGGCGGCACCACCGATCTCACCCTGATCCGCGTCGAGACCGACGAGGCAGGCGAAGTCCACGCTCCGCGCCTGACCCGGATCGGCGTCGGCAATCACCTGATGCTCGGCGGCGACAACATGGATCTCGCGCTCGCGCACCTGGCCGAGAGCCGGCTCGCGGGCAAGGAAGGCGGCAGCGCGCGCCTGTCGGCGGCGAGCCTGTCGCAACTGGTCGAGCGCTGCCGCGTCGCCAAGGAGCAACTGCTCGGCGAGGCCGCGCCCGATTCGGTGCCGATCACCCTGCTCGGCGCCGGCTCGAAGCTGATCGGCGGGGCGCGCAGCATCCAGCTCGGCCGCGAGGAGGTCGAGCGGATCGTGGTGGACGGCTTCTTCCCGGCCGGCCGCGCCGACGAGCTGCCGCGCCGCTCGCGCGCGGCGATCGTCGAGTTCGGCCTGCCCTACGCGGCCGATCCGGCCGTCACGCGCCACGTGGCGGCCTTCCTGGCACGCTTCGCCGCGTCCTCGGACGAAACCGCGGCGCCCGCAAGCAATGCGTCGGCCGCGCCGCTCGCGATGCCCGACACGCTGCTGCTCAACGGCGGCGTGTTCCGTGCCCAGGCGCTGGCCAAGCGGCTCGCCGACACGCTCGGCGCCTGGCGCGGCGCGCCGCTCAAGCTGCTCAGCAACGACCAGCCCGATATCGCCGTGGCGCGCGGCGCGGTGGCCTATGGGCTGGCGCGCGCGGGCCGCGGGCCGAGGATCGGCGGTGGCGCGCCGCGCAGCTACTTCCTGGTGCTCGACGAGAACGGCGATACGCGCGGCGCCGGCAAGGGCGGCCAGACGGCCCAAGCCGACGAGGCAGGCAACTCGGCGGCCGCTGCCACTGTTGCCGCCCCCGCGCCGCGCGGCGTCTGCGTGCTGCCGCGCGGCACGCCCGAGGCGCAGGACGTGCGGCTCGACAATCGCACCTTCGCGCTGCGGCTCGGCCATCCCGTGCAGTTCCACCTGGTCTCGACGGTGGCCGAAACGCCCTGGCGGCCCGGCGAGATCGCCGAGCTATCGGGCGCCGATTTCGTCTGGCTGCCGCCGGTGGCGACCGTGGTGCGCCGGCAGGGCGGCGAACGCCAGCGCGAGCGCAAGGTGCGCCTGACGACGGCGCTGACCGAGCTCGGCACGCTGGAGATGCACTGCGTGGCCACCGACGACGAGGCGCAGCGCTGGCAGCTCGAATTCAAGCTCAGGCAGGACGCGCGCGAGGACGGCGGCGAGGCGCTCGACGAAACGCGTCATCCGCGCCTGGACGAGGCGATCGAGTCGATCGAGGCGGTGTTCGGCGCGCCGTCAGCGCGCGTCGACCCGAAGGCCGTGAAGCGTCTGCGCGCGCAACTGGAGCAGATGCTCGGGCCTCGCCAGGACTGGGACCTGGCCCTGCTGCGCGAGCTGTTCGGCGCGCTGTGGGAACGCGCCGGCAAGCGCCGCCGCTCGGCCGACCACGAACGGCTCTGGCTCAACCTGGCCGGCTGGTGCATCCGCCCCGGCTTCGGTCATCCGCTCGACGGCTGGCGCGTCGAGCAGCTCTGGACGCTGTTCGACGACGGCATCCAGCACCTCAACGACGCGCAGGTCTGGTCGGAATGGTGGACGCTGTGGCGCCGCGCGGCGGGCGGCCTGCCGGCCGAGGCGCAGCAGCAGGTGCTCGAGGCGCTGAGCTGGCTGGAGCAGGCCGCCTCGCAGAAGCACCACGGCCTGCCCTTCGATCCCTCGAAGCTCGGCCAGGCCGACATGACGCGCCTGTATGCCTCGCTCGAGCAGATTCCCGCCGAGCGCAAGATCGCCATCGCCGAGGCGCTGCTGGCGAAGCTGGAGCGCGCGCCGGGCAACCGCCAGGACTGGTGGGCGATCGGCCGGCTCGGCGCGCGGCTGCCGTTCCACGGCAGCGCGCACGAGGTGGTGCCGGCCGAGGTCGCCACGCGCTGGCTGGCGGCGATCCTCGCGCTCGACTGGAAGAAGGTGGAGCCGGCCATGTTCGCGGCCGCGCAGATCGCGCGCATGACGGGCGACCGCTCGCGCGACCTGCCCGATGCCGTGCGCGAGACGGTGCTGCGCCGGCTGGAGGCCGCGCATGCCTCGCCGAGCTGGGTGGCGATGGTGCGGGACGTGGTGACGCTGGATAGCGCCGATACCGGGCGCGTGTTCGGCGAGGCGCTGCCGGCGGGCTTGAAGCTCATCGGGTGAACGGGCGCCGCGCCCGTTGGCCTCAAGCGTCGGCAGCGCGCCAGTGAGCCCGGCGGGTCTGGGTCGCCAGATTGACACGAGCCGAGATCAGGTCCGCCAGCAGCCGAAGCGAGCCCATCTCGGTGTCGCCGGCCTGGCGGGGAACGCGGTCGATGACGCATAGCGATCCCAGTGCGTAGCCGTCGTTGTCGCGCAAGGGCGCGCCTGCGTAAAACCTGATCTGCGGCGCCCCCGTGACCAGCGGGTTGTCCTTGAAGCGCGAATCCTGCAAGGAGTCCTCCACCACGAAGGGCTCGCCGAGAATGGTGTAGTTGCAAAACGCCCAGACCCGCGGCGTCTCCCGCACATCCAGCCCGTGGTGCGACTTGAACCATTGACGATCCTTGGTCACGAGACTGACCAGCGCAATGGGCGCCGAAAACACGCGAGCCGCCAATCTCGCCGTATCGTCGAATATGGCTTCGTAGGGACTGTCCACCAAGCCTGAGCGTTGCAAGGCGAGCAGGCGCCTGGCCTCGTTGCGCGCCACCGGGTAGGGCAAGGCGGGCTCCGCCTCGGCGTCGCCGGGCCCACCGTCGAGGAAAGGCGCCAACGCGGCGCGGATGGCCTGGACGGCGGCCATCTCGTCCTCGCGCGCCAGCACGGTCAGACGTGCCGAGGCCGGCGCCGCCAGATGGCCGCGGCCGCGCTCCTCGCACAAGGCGATCACGGCGACGTGGGCCAGGTGCGGGTCCGACAGGATGTGATTGACCACCAGGGCGCGATCCCAGTCCGTCGCCGATATCTCGATCACCACCACGGCCGGCTGGATGCGGCCGAAGGTGGACAGGGCGGTGAGGGCATCGGCCACATGCTCGAGCCTGGCGCCCAGCCCGGCCAATCGTTCGCGAAAGCCATGCCAGGTCGGCTCGGTGGTCAGGAAGGCGACGGGGACCGGGGCGAGCGCGAGGTCCAGCGGCACGGCCTCGCGCGCCTGCGCGGCAAGCACGTCACGTTCGTGGGCACGGCGATGACCTCCGGGAGTTTTCCACGACTGCGGTACGTTGGCTTCGATCCAGCTCTGCGCGGTCTTGATGGACACCCCGAGCCGATCGGCCACATCCCTCGACGTCAGGACACGATCCTCCTCTGACATGCTCATGCACGACCTCAAAATTGGGAAATTTGAAAGGATAGTAGCCGCTTGCGTCGAAATTTAGCAACACGCGGTCAAAATCGGGCCAAAGGAAAACGTTTGCCGCTCAGAAAGTGGCAAATTTGATACTTCCCAATTCGGTATTGGGGTATCGTCACCGCAACGGCTGCACACGAGCCCGCACCGACGAAACAGCACCGGTACCCGCCGAACGCAGGCGCGCCGAGATAGGCGGGATCCGCCCTGCCGGCCTCGCGCGGTGCAGGCGAGCGCTCGGCTCGGCAGCGACGGCGGCTCGCTATCGTACTGCGTTTGGTCGTTTGGTGCGTTGGGTGCGTTGGGTGCTCGCTCATGACCTCGCCCCTGCGGCGACTGGTCCCGATGCATGAATTAGTGATGCGAATGAATGTGGAAAATAGTCTGAACGGAAGGTGCCAATTGCCAACCTGCTTCGTTCACCACCGCGATCTTGTGGACAGGAATTCATGAGTTCATTCGAGTTCATCGTCGTCGACGGTGATCCGATCGTCCGCTTCGGCATCCGTGCGCTGCTGACCGGCGGCATGCAGGGCCCCACCGTCGGTGAAGTGGCGCCGGGCTTCAGGTTCCGGGACTTCGACGTGGCCGCCACGCGATTGATCGTCCAGATCGCGAACGGCAAATTCGGGGCTGGGCCCGAGCGCATCGGCGAAATCAGGCAATACGCCCCGCGAGTGCCGTTGCTGGTCCTGGCCGCGAGCGTCGATGCGGACGACGTGGTCCGTGGCTTGCGTGCGGGGGCGACAAGCTTTCTCCGACACACGGCCGACATCGGCGAACTGCGCTCGGCCATCGAGGCGACATGCCGAGGGCAACGCTACCTGGGCAACGACATCGCCGCCCTGCTGTCGGAGCACCTCGTCTCGGGACAACCCCGGAAACACGCGAGCCTGTCCAATCGGGAACTGCAGGTCATGTTGCGACTCGCGCAGGGCCGACGCGTCACCGATGTCGCCCGCGAGCTATGCCTTTCCGTGAAGACCGTCAGCAGCCATCGATCGAGATTGCTCGAGAAGATGGCAATGAAATCCAACACCGACCTGACGCGTTATGCGCTGACTCACAAGCTGATCGACGGGGATCTCGGCGACGCGGAAGCGGACCCGCGCGCGCCCTCCATCGACAGCGGACCTCAGCCCGCCCAGCCGCGTGGGGCACTGCGCGAGCGCGCGCCCCACGAGGACTGGCTCGGCAAGCGAATCGAAGCGGCGCCTCGATTGCCTTAGGCCGCCAGCCGCCGAGGCATCCCGAAGAAGTATCGACCGAGACAGGGAAAACAATTCATCGCCACCATTCGCCTGATTAGGAATACGACATATTTCCGCATTCCGAGAGACGTGTCGTGCCGAACCCGGGCAACCCATCCGAAACCCCTCGGCAAGAGCCAGGCCGAAGGGCCCGGATCGCGATTCAACGACGGAGCTAGATATGAGTTTTGACAGCCTGAGCATGCGCACCAGGTTTTCCACGACCTTCGGTGCGCTCACGGCGATCGTGCTGATTGCATCGGCCATTTCGATCCATGCACTGAACAACGCGAACACCCGTTTCTCGAGCTTTGTCTCGGGCGTCCAGGAGCGCGCGGCGATGGCACAGGCGATACGGGCGGCGGTCGACGACCGGGCCATGGCGGTACGCAACCTGGTGCTGGTCTCGTCCCCGGCCGATATCGAACTCGAACGGAATGCCGTGTTCGATGCCGAGCGCCGCGTCGAGACGACTCTCGCCCGTTTCAATGCCATGGTGGCCGCCGCCCAGGATGCTTCCGACGAGGAGCGGAGCCTGGCGGCCGAAATAGGACGAGTCGAAACACGCTATCGCCCGGTCGCCCTGGAAATCACCAGGCTGGCCATCGACCATCGCAACGACGCCGCCGGCGCCGAGATCGTCAGCCAGTGCAGGCCGCTGCTTGCGGCCCTGATCAAGGCGTCGAACGACTATGCACGCGCCAATCGCGCGCGTGCCGACGACATGGTGCGGGAGTCGGAGGATCGATTCGCGCGGCAGCGTGCCTTGCTGGTCGTCATCTGCCTGCTCGCTGTCGCGACGGCGACGGTGTCGGGGCTGCTGATCACGCGCGGCCTCCTGCGCGCCCTCGGCGCCGAACCCGCCGCCTTGAGGGAGGTGTCCCGGCGGATCGCGGGCGGCGACCTGAGCCCGGTTGCCGGCGCCGCGCAAGCCCCGGCCGGAAGCGTATTCGCCGCGATGAGCGCCATGCAGTCGAACCTCGTGAGCTTGATCGGGCAAGTCAAGGTCTCGGCGGGATTCATCGCCACCGGGACGAGCGAGATCGCCTCCGGAAACCAGGATCTGTCCTCGAGGACGGAACAGCAGGCGTCCTCCCTGCAGCAAACCGCCTCGAGCATGGAAGAACTCACCGCCACGGTGAAGCAGAACGCGCAGAGCGCCAGGCAAGCCAGCGCCATGGCGGCCAACGCGTCCGATGTCGCCCGCAAGGGAACCGAGGTGGTCGGCCGTGTGGTTGAAACGATGAACGACATCAGCCAGAGCTCCACGAAGGTCGCCGACATCACGGGCATCATCGAAGACATCGCGTTCCAGACCAACATCCTGGCACTGAACGCGGCAGTGGAGGCGGCCCGCGCCGGCGAGCAGGGACGAGGCTTCGCAGTGGTGGCGGGCGAGGTCCGCGGTCTCGCCCAGCGTTCATCGAGCGCGGCAAGGGAGATCAAGGACTTGATCGGCGCGTCGGTACAGAAGATCCGTGACGGCGCACAGCAGGCAAACGACGCCGGCGACACCATCGCCGAGGTCGTGCACGCGGTGGCGCGCGTCACCGACATCACCAGCGAGATCGCGGCCGCGTCGGACGAGCAAAGCCGCGGCATCGAGCAAGTCAACCAGGCCATCGTCCAGATGGACCAGGTGACACAGCAGAACGCGGCGCTCGTCGAACAGGCCGCGGCTGCATCGAGTTCCCTGGAACGCCAGGGACGCGAGTTGCATGGTGCGGTCGCATCGTTTCGCGTCTAGCCGGGTGGACTTGCCGGCTTGCCAGGCAGGTGGCCGGCGAAACCCATCGCGGGCCGGGCACGGATCATCGCCCGAGCGCCGCCTGAGCGCGGGCGAATCGGAGTCGCTTGGGGCAGCCGCGCAACGAACATGGGACGGACATGAGCAGCATCGAGAAATATTGGCGCGGGTTGGTGATGGGGATCCGGTCGGTCGTCTTTTCGAACACGGAAAATCGACTGCGGCAGTTGGCGCGGCAACATCCGCGTCATTGCCGATCGTTCGATCCGCTCGCTTGGGCGCATCGCTGCATCGCGCAGGCGGCGGGGATGATCGGTCGTGCGGACTGGGACGATGCCCCCGGCTCGGACGATGCGCAAGCACTGCGCTCGTACGCTACGGGGGTGGCGATCGGCTTCTATGGTGTCGAAGCGCGGCGGAGCTTCGCATCGTCGCCGCCTTCCGACGGCTCCAAGTGGAGCCAGGAACAACTGCACCGCTTGCAATCGTTGGGGCTCGAGCACGGACGCTACATTCGCGATGCTTCCGCCAACAGGCAAAACCTGCCCGAATGAAAATCGGGCGCCTGGCGATGGACGATTCCATTGTCCAGACGAGAACCGTTGTCGCGGCATGCCTCGTCCAGTCCCGAGGCGGTGCCATCTGCGAGCGAACCTCCGCCACCCGCCATGCACGAAAACACCAAGATGAGCGCTATCCCCACGCAGCACGGCAGCGGCCCGGCCTGGAAATCCGGTCAGATCGCCCGCCTGGGCACGGCCCTGGATTCGCTTTGCGGGGCGCTTGTCGCCATCGACAAGCAGTACGGTGAAATCATCGCCCTGCGCCGGGCGGTGTGCGAGTCGGCTCGCGCCCTCGGCAAACGGCGACCGCACATGACGGAGGTGGCGCACTTGCTGGAGGCGACGTTCGCGCTGACGGCCCCTGCCCACCTGAGCATGGCGCGCCGCCTGGCCGTCGAGATGCGATGCATCCTGGAACAGGCCATCGCCAGCCTGCGCGAGTTGCCGGACGCGGACACCTCTCGCGAATCGTCATGCCGGATCGTGGGCTCGGCCATGGCGGATCTCGTCCACCATTGCGACGAAAATGCCGTCGCCCTGTCGAAACTGCTGGGTAATGCGGAGCACGAAATCCAGGTGCTGCAAGCACTATTCGTCGAACTGTCCGGGCCGTGAAGCCGCTTGCCGTCCCGCCACGGGCAAGGCCGGGCCCGACGGCTCGCCATCGACACCCGCCAGTCACGGGCGCCGCGACGCGATTTTCCCCGATGCGGCATCGGGATAAACACCCGAACCACTCAAGCAAATCGAGCCGGTGTCGTTATTACATTTTCATTGTCGTGCCCTGCATTGCCATATGAGGAACGCGCCGTGCCGAAATCAATCGGTCTGAGGATTGAAGGCGGCATCGGCGATGCCGAACGCCATTGGAGAATGTTGCCGCTCGCCCGCCCGCAAGGATATCGGGCCGACAAAAGAGCGATGGGATGAAAGCGCGGGCGCTCGCCACTTCGGCGATGCCGGCCGGCTCGATGGTTTTCAATTCGCGTGGAGGATGGTTGAGATGCAAGCCGGCACTGCCGATCGCGAGCACGGCCTGGCGATCTTCGCCAAGCAGGCGATCGTCGATCGCGCTGGAAAGATATACGGCCACGAGTTGCTGTTTCGTGACGCGGCGGGCTCCGTGACATCCGTCACCGACCACTCCCGCGCAACGATGACCGTGATCGAGGCCGCGATGGGCCACGTCGGTCTCAACAATGTCTCGCCGGTCCGTACCTTTTTCCTGAATTGCTCGGCGGCCTTTCTGATGTCGCCGGTGATCCACACCTTACCCGTGCGCCGCTTCGTGCTCGAGATTCTCGAGACATGCGAGCTGGACCGACAGCTCATACGCCGTTGCGAGCAGCTGAAATCGCTCGGCTTCCGCTTGGCGCTCGACGACGTGCGCACGGTGTCGCCCGACCTGCTGAACATCCTTCCCTTGATCGACATCGTGAAAGTGGATTGGCCCTATACCGATCCCGAGCAGCGCGACCGGCTGATCGATACCGTCGTCGAGCACGGCAAGATGGCGCTCGCGGAGAAAATCGAAACGGTCGCCGAGCGGGCATGCGCCCTGGCATCCGGCTGCGCGCTGATGCAAGGGTTCTATTTCAGCCGACCTCAAGTCATATCGAAGAAGAAGGTCCTGCCGGACCTCGAGGTCGTCACCCAGTTGATACAGGCTCTGCTCGACGAGGCAAGCCTGCCTCAACTGGCGGAGAAGATCGAGCGAAGCCCTGGGTTATGCGTGCAATTGCTGCATCTGGCGAACAGTTGCATCGTCGGCAACCCGTCGAGGTTAAGAATCTCGTCGATCGCGCATGCCGTCTCGCTGGCCGGCACCCAGATGCTGCTCACGTGGTGCGCGCTGCAACTGTATCAAGGCGGGGCCGACGCGACGGCCGACCCGCTTACCGACCTGGCTCGGCAACGCGCCGACCGGATAAGCGACTGGCTGGCTTCCCGGGGCGCCACGGCCCAAACGTGCAACAAGGGCCGGTTGGTGGGACTGCTGTCCCTGCTCCATATCAGCCAGGGTGTTTCCGCCGCCGAGCTGTGGCGCCCGATTTCGTTCGAACCGGAAATCAAGCGCGCCCTCGTACTGCAGGAAGGGCTGCTCGGCAACGCGCTGATCGCGGCGACGAAACTGGAACAGTCCTTCTCGCCGGGCGATTGCGTGCCGGCCCTGGGCTGATCGTTCCCGCCGCGAGGACCATGACGTGAACGCCCAGGCAGCCCTTCGCCAGCGCGGCATGCCAGGCGCTGACCCCGCTCCCCCCAGATCGGACTCGATCCGCGAAACCAGGAGATCTCATGAAGACCATCGACGGCAACATTGACGAACGCACGACGCTGACGAGCAACAATCGGCTCGAACTCCTGCTGTTTCGCCTGGGGAGCGTGCGCCCCAATGCGCCACGCGCCCTGTACGGCATCAACGTGTTCAAGATCCGCGAGATCGCGACCATGCCCGAGGTCACGCCGATCGCGGGCTCGGCCGCTCACATCCTCGGCGCGGTCGACATTCGTGGTCAGATCATCCCCGTCATCGATCTGGCCTCCCTGATCGGCACCCGGACCGAGAATGCGCCAGCCATCCTGCTGGTCACGGAATTCTCGCGCGGCACGCAGGCATTTGCCGTCGAGGAGGTCGAGGACATCGTGCGCCTCGAATGGAACCAGGTGCTGAGCGCGGAATCGAGCGGCACTTCCGGCTACGTGACCGGCATCGCGCGACTCGGCGGCGCGGACGGACAAAGCCGGCTCGCGCAGATCCTCGATGTCGAGCAGGTGATGCGCGACGTGTTCCCCGAGCAGCACGAGGACGTCAAGCCGGCGGACGTGGGTGCGGCCGTGCGCGCATCGAGCGGGAGCATTCTCGCGGTGGACGATTCGGGCTTCGCGCGGGCCTTGCTCGACCAGGCGCTGACCGCCCTGCAGGCGCCTCACATGATGGCGTCGAACGGGGAAATGGCCTGGCAGATGCTGCTCAAGCTGACGGAGCAGGCCGAGCAGGAAGGCGTGCCGGTACGCGACAAGGTTTCCCTGGTGGTCACCGATCTCGAGATGCCCGAGATGGACGGCTTTACCTTGACGCGGAAAATCAAGGCCGATGACCGTCTGAGACATATTCCGGTGCTGATCCATTCCTCCCTGACCGGGGAAGCGAACGAGACCCATGCTCGAAATACCGGTGCGAACGGCTATATCGCCAAGTTTTCGCCGGCCGAGCTTTCCGCGGCAATCCGCAACGCGCTTGCGGCCTGATCCCGATCCACATTCGGCAATGGCCGACATCCTCGGGCTGCCGCCTCGGCGGCGGCACCGGCACGCGCTTCAGCCGATCCGCGAGGCGTGCCCCGCGATCACCCGCCAGCGCGCCCCCGAGGCACGCCAGAGCCGCGTATAGGCGAACTGCCCGTCGATCGGCGTGGAGCCGAAATGTCCCGCCAGATCGGCCTTGGTGACCGTCACCACCATCTCGCCGACGCGCCGCGAGCGGGTCTCGATGATGTCGAGCCGATGCAGGCGCAGCAGCCGCGCGCGATGCGCGTCCAGGTCGTCGTCCTTCGACAGCACCTGCCCGTCGGGCGCCGTGAACACCAGGTCGTCGTCGATCAGCTCGGACAGCGTCACGACGTCGTTGGCCAGCATCGCGTCGCGCAATGCCGCTTCGTAGCGGGCGATGGTCTCGATTCCGTTCATGCGAGGCTCCTCGGCGGGCGGAGGCTGCGGGTGGTCGCAGCGTACACGAATCCGGGGAGCGCCGTGGAGGCTCCGGGCATCGGCGGATACCCTGAGTGATCGGACGAGTGAGGTAAGTGGGTGCTGGCTTTGGCGGGGGTTGTTGCGTGGTGCGAAACAAAACGCGCATGCAGGTGGAAAATGGCGCCGTTCCGCCTGGCAATCGACTCGATCGCACGGTCAAAGCGACGCGGGCGCATCAGGTTCCGATCGCTCGGCGCCGCGAGTAAGATGGCTGCTTCGCGCCGAAGCGGGCAATGCGGCTCCCCGGGCGCTGGAGGAAACATGACGAAACGCGAGCCCGTGGCGGGCGTGCAACCGGAACTGCTTCGATGGGCCAGGCAGACCGTCGGCCTGTCGATCGAGGACGCCGCCCATATCGGCAAGCTCACGGCGGCCGACCTCGCGGCCTGGGAAGCCGGCAGCGACGCGCCAAGCTATGCCCAGCTGGAAAAACTCGCGTATCAGGTCTACAAGCGCCCGCTAGCCGTATTCTTCCTGCCGGCGCCGCCCGAGGAACACGTACCGCAACGCGAATTCCGCACGCTTCCGGATCGCGACATGCGCGCCCTCTCGCGCGACACCTACCTCCAGATTCGTCGCGCGCACGCGTTCCAGCTCTCGCTCGCCGAGGTATTCGCCGGCCGCAATCCCGCCGACATCCGTATCTGGAAACAACTGGCGCTGTCGCTGCCGGTGCCGGTCACTGAGCAGGCCCGGCGCATGCGCGACGCCCTCGGCATCAGCCTGCACGCGCAATCCACATGGAAAAACGACGAGCTGGCCTTGAAGCATTGGCGCAAGGCCATCGAGGAGCTCGGCGTATTCGTGTTCAAGTCCTCGTTCAAGCAAGCGGATATCTCGGGCTTCTGCCTGGTCGACGAAACCTTCCCGCTGATCTACCTGAACAACGGCACGACCAAGACGCGGCAGACCTTCAGCATGCTGCACGAACTGGCTCACATCCTGCTCGGCATGAACGGGCTCAGCAAGTTCGATCCGGACTACATCGAGCACCTGCCGCAGGCCGAACAGAACATCGAGCGATTCTGCAACGCCGTCGCCGCCGAGGTGCTGATCCCCGCCGCGGACTTCGGGCAACACGCGGCGCGTCTGCCGCGCAATGCGGAATCGGCGCCGGAGCAGGCGTTCTCCGAGCTTGCCAGCCGCTATGGCGTGAGCCGGGAAGCCGTGCTGCGCCGCCTGCTCGACCAGGGCCGCGTCACGCCGACGTTCTACCGCGAGCAGGCCGCGCGATGGGCGTCGCAGCAAAGGAAAGGCGCCGGCGGCAACTACTACCTGAACCAGGGCGTCTACCTGAGCGATCGTTTTGCCCGCGAAGTGGTCGGCCGCCATTACCGTCAGCAATTGACGCTGGAACAAGCCGCGAATTTCCTCGATATCAAACCGAAGCGCTTCGCCGGCCTTGAAGAACGTGTTCTTCAAGGGGCGGAGACATGATCTATGTGTTCGACACGAGTTCCATCCGATCGCTGCAACACTTCTACCCGCGCGTGTTCAGGAGCATCTGGGATGGACTGGAAGAACTCGTATCGCAGCGCCGGCTGATTTCGACGCGCGAGGTGCAGCGCGAACTCGAACGTCAAGCCGTCAGCGACGACGTGCTGAAATGGGTCAAGGATCACGCCGCGATCTTCACGACGCCCAGTGCCGACGAACTCCGCTTCGTCGCGGAGATTTTTAGGGTGCGCCATTTTCAAGCGTTGATCGGGCAGCAGCAGAGCCTGAAAGGCATGCCGGTCGCCGATCCGTTTCTCATCGCATGCGCGAAAGTTCGTGATGGAACCCTCGTGACCGAAGAGGGATGGGCACGGCCCGGCGGCCCATTGATGCCGAAGCAGCACGCCGCCAAGATTCCCAACGTCTGTGCCTACTTCCGCATTCCCTGCATCGATCTCGAGGAGTTCATGCACCAGCAGGATTGGCGCTTCTGATTGCTGCGCGCGCCGCTCATTCCTCCCGCGCCTGCCCCCTGAACACCCTCCGCACGCTCACGAACAGCAGCGGCACGAAGAAGATCCCCAGCACCGTGGCCGCGATCATCCCGCCCAGCACGCCCACCCCGATCGCGTTCTGCGCGCCCGAGCCCGCGCCCCTCGCGAGCGCCAGCGGCAGCACGCCGAGGATGAAGGCGAACGAGGTCATCAGGATCGGCCGCAGGCGCTGCCGCGCGGCGTCGAGCGTGGCTTCCAGCAGGCTCGCGCCGCGCGCCTCGCGTTCCAGCGCGAACTCGACGATCAGGATCGCGTTCTTGGCCGCCAGGCCGATGGTGGTCAACAGGCCGACCTTGAAATAGACGTCGTTGGTCTGCCCGAACAGGAAGGCCCCCGCCAGCGCGCCGGCGATGCCCACCGGCACCGACAGCATCACCGCGAACGGGATCGACCAGCTCTCGTACAAGGCGGCCAGGCACAGGAACACCACCAGCACCGAGATCGCGTACAGCGCCGTGGCCTGGTTGCCCGACAGCCGCTCCTCGAAGGACAAGCCGGTCCACTCGTGGCGGAAGCCCGCCGGCAGCGAGGCCACCAGCCGGTCGATCTCGCGCATCGCGTCGCCGGAGCTCACGCCCGGCGCGGCCTCGCCCTGGATCTCCAGCGCCGACATGCCGTTGTAGCGCTCCAGGCGCGTCGCGCCGAAGCTCCAGCGACCCGCCGCGAACGAGGAGAACGGCACCATCTCGCCGCCCGAGCCGCGCACGTACCAGTGATCGAGATCGCCCGGGTGCATGCGGAAGCCCGCGTCGGACTGCACGTAGACGCGCTTGACGCGGCCGCGGTCGATGAAGTCGTTGACGTAGTCGCTGCCCCAGGCCACCGACAGCGTGGTGTTCACGTCGGCCAGGTTCAGGCCCAGCGTGCTGGCCTTCGACTGGTCCACCTCGACGGCGAACTGCGGCGTGTCCTCCTGCCCGTTGGGCCGCGTGTTGGCCAGCAGCGGGCTCTTGCCGGCGGCGGCCAGCAGCCGGTCGCGGATCGTGTTGAGCCGCTCGTGGCCGGCGCCGTTCACGTCCTGCAGGAAGAAGTCGAAGCCGTTCGAGGTGCCCATGCCGTCGATCGCGGGCGGCAGCAGCGCATAGACCTGCGCGTCGCGGATCGCCGAGAACGCGGCCTGCGCGCGCTGCGCCACGGCCTGCGCGGACCAATCCGCCTTACGCCGATCCTTGAAGTCCTTCATGCGGATGAAGGCAATGCCGACGTTCTGCCCCGAGCCGCCGAAGCCGTAGCCGGCCACCGTCATCACCCCTTCCACGGCATGCTTCTCGTCCTTCAGGTAGTAATCGGTGACCCGCGAGAGCACCTGCTCGGTGCGATCGCGCATCGCGCCGGCCGGCAGCTGCACGGCGGTGATCAGGGTGCCCTGGTCCTCGACCGGCAGGAACGAGCCGGGCAGGCGCACGAACATCCAGCCGGTCACGGCCACCAGCAGCACGAACAGCAGCAGGAAGCGCCGGCCGCGCGCGAGCACGCCCTGCACGCCGTGCCGGTAGGCCAGCGCGCCGCGGTCGAAACTGCGGTTGAACCAGCCGGCCAGGCCGCGCTTGGCGGCATGGTCCTCGCCGCGCCTGAGCAGGGTCGCGCAGAGCGCCGGCGTGAGCACCATCGCCACCAGCACCGACAGCAGCATCGCGGTGACGATGGTCACCGAGAACTGCCGGTAGATGATGCCGGTCGAGCCCGAGAAGAGGGCCATCGGCACGAACACCGCCGACAGCACGGTGGCGATGCCCACCAGCGCGCCGGTGATCTCGCGCATCGACTTGCGGGTGGCCTCGCGCGGCGAGAGCCCTTCCTCGTGCATCACGCGCTCGACGTTCTCCACCACCACGATCGCGTCGTCCACCAGCAGGCCGATCGCCAGCACCATCGCGAACATGGTGAGCGTGTTGATCGAGTAGCCGGCCAGCGCCAGCACGCCGAGCGTGCCGAGCAGCACCACCGGGATCGCCAGCGCCGGGATCAGCGTGGCGCGCACGCTCTGCAGGAACACGAACATCACGATGAACACCAGCACCACGGCCTCGATCAGGGTCTTGACGACCTCCTCGATCGACAGCGTGACGAAGGGCGTGGTGTCGTAGGGATAGAACACCTGCACGCCCTTGGGCATGGTGCCCGAGAGCGAGGCGATGGCGGCCTTCACGGCGCGCGCGGTGTCGATCGCGTTGGCGCCGGGCGCGAGATTGACGCCCAGGCCCGAGGCCGGCATGCCGTTGTAGCGCGATTCGTAGGTGTAGGTTTCCGCGCCCAGCTCGATGCGCGCCACGTCGCGCAGCCGCACGATCGCGCCATCCGCGCCGCTCTTGACGATCACGTTGCCGAACTGCGCCGGCGTCTGCAGGCGGCTCTGCGCGGTGACGGTGGCATTGAGCTGCTGGCCCGGCACGGCCGGCTGCGCGCCGAGCTGGCCGACCGCCACCTGCGCGTTCTGCGCGCGCAGCGCGTCCTCGATGTCGCCCGGCATCAGCGCGTAGCGATGCAGCTTCGCGGGGTCGAGCCAGATCCGCATCGCGTAGGCGGCGCCGAACAACTGCGTGTTGCCCACGCCCGGCACGCGCTTGATGGTGTCGTTCATCGCGCTGACCACGAAGTCGTCGAGGTCGGCCGAATCGAGCTTGCCGTCGGTCGAGGCGAAGCCCACCACCATCAGGAAGCTCGCCGAGGACTTGGTGACGGTCAGGCCCGAGGTCTGCACGATGGTCGGCAACTGCGAGGTGACCAGCTGCAGCTTGTTCTGCACCTGCATCTGCGCGACATCCGGGTCGGCGCGGTTGGTGAAGGTCAGGCGGATCTCGACCTCGCCGGTCGATTCCGACGAGGCCGACATGTATTGCAGGTTGTCCACCCCGGTCATGCCCTGCTCGATCACGCGCGTGACCGAGTTCTCGACCGTGCGCGCATCGGCGCCCGGATAGGTGGCGAAGATCGAGATGGTGGTGGGCGCGATCTCGGGGTACTGCGCCACCGGCAGCGTGCGCAGCGCGAGCAGCCCGCCCAGCATCACCGTGATCGCCAGCACCCAGGCGAAGATCGGGCGGCGGATGAAGAATTCCGACATCAACGCGGCCTCAGCTGACGGCGATGGCCGAGGTACCGCGCGCCATCGCGTAGGGTAACGGCAACGGCAGCAGGGTCATCATCTGGCGCGTGGGCACCGGGTGATAAAGCTTCTCGTCGGCGGCCGTGGCCGTGGCGGCCGGTGCCGCCGACGGCGCATGCGCGACGGGCGGGGCTGTCGTGCCGGCCCGCGGCACGGGCTGCTCGCCCGGGTTCGCGCCGGGGCTCGCGCTCGGACTCGGCAAGGGCCTGGCCGGCTCGGCGGCGGCCGGCACCGTGGCCACCGCCGGCTTGATGCCCGCCGTCTCGGCCTGCGCCACCGCCGTGACGCGCCCCGTGGCCGGGTCGATCGCCACCAGGCTGGCCTTCACCGCGTCGCCGTCGCGCACCGCCAGGCTGCCCTCGACGATCACCTGGTCGCCGTCATGCACGCCGCGCTCGACGATCAGGTCGTTGCCGTGCTCGCGCGCGCCTTCCAGCACCTGCTCGACCACCTTGCCGTCGCGCACGAACAGCGCGGTGGCCTCGCCGCGCGGATTGCGGCCGATCGCGCGCTGCGGCACCAGGAAGGCGTCGCGCACCGCGCCGGTCTCCAGCACCGCGCGCGCGTACATGCCGGGCAGCAGCAGCCGCTGCGGGTTCGGGAACACCGCGCGCAGCGTGACCGTGCCGGTGGCCGCGTTGACGCTCGATTCCGAGAACTGCAGCGTGCCTTCCAGCGGGTAGCTCGCGCCGTTCTCCAGCCGCAGGCGCACCCGAACCTTGCCGCCCGAGGGGCTCACGCGGCCCGCGTCGATCGCCTGGCGCAGGTTCAGCAGGTTCGCGCTGGATTCGGTCAGGTCCACGTTGATCGGGTCGATCAGGCGGATGGTGGTCAGCGCGGTGCCCTGGCTCTCGGTGACGAGCGCGCCCGGCGTCAGCGAGGACTTGTCGATGCGGCCCGAGATCGGCGCGCGGATCGTCGTGTAGGCGAGGTTGATGCGCGCCGTCTCCAGCGCTGCGCGCTCCAACGCCACGCTCGCGCGCGCCTGCGCCAGCGTTTCCACCGAGGTTTCGTACTCCTGCTTGCTCATCGCCTGGGCGCGCGACAGGATCGCGTTGCGATCGGCGCGGGCCAGGGCCGTCGGCACGGCCGCCTCGGCGCGCTGCAGCGCGGCCTTCGCGCTGTCGTAGGCGGCCTGGTAGGGCGCCGGATCGATCCGGTAGAGCGGCTGGCCGGCCTGCACGTCGCTGCCCTCGACGAACAGGCGCTCGCGCACCACGCCCGAGATCTGCGGGCGCACCTCGGATTCGAGCGAGGCCACCACGCGGCCCGCCAGCTCGGTGCTGAGCGGCACGCTCTGGCGGTGCAGCGCGATCACGCTGACCGGGGTGGCCGGCGCGGCGGCGGCGCCGGCGGCGGGATGCCGGTCGCGGCAGGCGGCGGCGCCCAGCAGCAGGGCCAGCGCGGGCGCGGCGAGAAAAAGGAAACGCAGGCGATTCATGATGATCGGGACACGGTGGGTGAGGCGGGCTGGCCACGCTGGCCGCCGGCTGCGCCGCGTCGGGCGCAAGGAGGCGATGCCGCCAGGCTGCCGATCATCGGGCCCCACGATTCAGCGTTTGTGGAGAAGCGATGGAGGTTCGATGGACCCGCGCCTCGCGCCCGCGCGAGGCCGCGACGGGCCGCGCTATCATGTGCCGGCCATCCTCCCATGGCTTCCCGCCCCCGCACGACCACCATGAACGCGCTGATCCTGATCGCCGAAGACGAACCCGAAATCGCCGAGATCCTCGATGCCTACCTGACGCGCGAGGGCTTTCGCACCTACCGGGTGGCCGACGGCCAGACCGCGCTCGATGTCCAACCGGTGCTCAAGCCCGACCTGGTGCTGCTCGACGTGAAGATGCCGGGCCTGGACGGCTGGGCGGTGCTGACCGAGCTGCGTCGGCGCGGCGCCACGCCGGTGATCATGCTGACCGCGATGGACCAGGACATCGACCGCCTGCAAGGCCTGCGCTTTGGCGCCGACGACTACATCGTCAAGCCCTTCAACCCGGTGGAGGTGGTGGCGCGCACCCAGGCCGTGCTGCGCCGCGCCGGCACGCAGGGCCGCTCGCAGGTGATCCGCGCCGGGCGCATCGAGATCGACACCGAGAGCTACGTGGCGCGCGTGCTCGGCGCGGGCGCAGCGGAAGCCGGGGCCGCCGCGAACGCGGGCGACGTCACGCTGGCGCTGACGCTGACCGAGTTCCGCCTGCTCGCGCACATGGCGAAGTCGCCGCAACGCGTGTTCAGCCGCGGCGAGCTGGTCGATGCCTGCCTGCCCGGCGGCGACGCGCTGGAGCGCACCGTCGACAGCCACGTCAGCAACCTGCGCAAGAAACTCGAACAGGCCGGCGCCTGCGGGCTGCTGGCGGTGGTGCGCGGCGTGGGCTACCGGCTCGAGAACGGCGCATGAACCCGCGCCGGCGCCTCGGCCGCCAGATCGTCTGGTCGATGGGGCTGGTGTCGGTGATCACCACCCTGATCGCCTTCGTCGGCTCGTACCTGATCTACGGCCTGCTGTTCACCTACCTGCCGCAACTGCAGCAGCCCGAGGATTCCTGGGTGCCGCGCACGCCCGACTACCTGATCTTCGCCGGCACGCTGCTGGTGGCGCTGGTGGCCGCGATCGTGATCGCGCTGCGCCTGGCGCGGCGCATCCTGGCGCCGCTCAATTCGCTGGCCGAGAGCGCGCGCGCCATCGCGGCCGGCGACCTGGCCGCGCGCGCCATCCCCGGCGATCGCACGCTCGGCGAGACCGCCCACCTGGTGGACGACTTCAACTCGATGGCCGGCAAGCTGCAGACCATGGCGGCCGACATGGCGCAATGGAACGCCGCGATCGCGCACGAGCTGCGCACCCCGCTGACGATCCTGCAGGGGCGCCTGCAGGGCCTCGCCGACGGTGTATTCAAGCCCGACGACGCACTGATCCGCGGGCTGCTCTCGCATGTCGAAGGGCTCTCGCGGCTGGTCGACGACCTGCGCATCGTGACCCTGCAGGACAGCGGACATTTCGAGCTCCGAAGCGCGAGCACGGACCTTGGCGAGGAGGCGCGCCGCGCGGTGGAATCGATCCGGCCCGCGCTGGAGGAAGCCGGCTTCGTGCTGGAGCTGCGGCTGGCCTCGGCGGTGGCGCGCTGCGATGGCGCGCGCGTGCGCCAGGCCCTGATCGCCCTGCTCGACAATGCCCGTCGCTACGCCACGCCGGGGCCGCTGCGGGTGGCCGTGGCGCGGGCCGGCGAGCTGGTGGTGCTGTCGGTGGAGGATGCGGGGCCGGGCCTTGCCGCGGAATTCGCCAAGCAGGCCTTCGCGCCCTTCACGCGCGCCGACGCCTCGCGCTCGCGGCAGCTCGGCGGCTCGGGGCTGGGGCTGTCGGTGGTGCGCGCCATCGCGATGGCGCACGGCGGCTGGGTGCAGTACCGCACCTCCGCGCAAGGCGGGGCCGTGTTCGAGATCGAGCTGCCGATCAAGGGGCGCTGAGGCGGGATCGTCACGTTGTCCTGCGCAAATGCAGCGACACGAACGCGACGGCGATCCGCATCCCGCCCTACACTGTCGAGGTTCTCACTCGACGGAGACGCACACGATGCATTACGAACTCTATTACTGGCCCAGCATCCAGGGCCGGGGCGAATACGTCCGCCTGGCCCTCGAGGCCGCCGAGGCCGACTACACCGACGTGGCCCGCCAGCACGGCCGCCAGGGCGACGGCATGTCGGCGATGATGGAACTGCTCGACGCCGAGCTGCCCACGCCGCCGTTCGCGCCGCCTTTCCTGAAGGCCGGCGAGCAGATCATCGGCCAGACCGCGAACATCCTGCTATTCCTCGGCCCCAAGCTGCACCTCGCGCCAAAGGACGAAGCCGGCCGCCTGTGGGCACATCAATTGCAACTGACGGTGGCCGACTTCGTCACCGAGATCCACGACACGCATCACCCGATCGCTTCCAACCTCTACTACGAGGACCAGAAGGCCGAGGCCGCGATGCGCTCGGAAGACTTCATCCGCCATCGCCTGCCGAAGTTTCTCGGTTATTTCGAGCGCGTGCGCGAACAGAATCCGCATAAAGGCGGCTTCATGGTGGGTGGGCAGCTCAGTTATGTCGATCTGTCGATCTTTCAGTTGATCGAGGGATTGCGCTACGCGTTTCCGAAGGCGATGGCGCGGGCGGAAAAGAAGTATCCGGGGCTGGTGGAGATTCGTGATCGGGTTGCCGGGCATCCGCCGATTGCCCGCTATCTGGGATCGGATCGGCGTATTGCGTTCAACCAGGAAGGGATCTTCCGTCACTATCTCGAACTCGATCGCTGAGGCGTCGCGATGTGACCTCGGGGCGCCAGGGGGACCGGCGCCGCCGGCCCGAGCCAACCCGGTCAGGCGTCGCGGCACGCTTCAATGCGCGTCACTCGCCTCGACGCTGCCGGGGCATCCATTTTGCATATCGGGAATCCCCGCGCCTGCTCCGAGCGCTGGATCACCTCCACACGCGCGTCGTGAGGACGCGTTCCCGGCGCTCACGACAAGGGCAGTATCGAGCTCATCGTGCCCGCGAGTCTTCCCGGGTCAGCTCGACGACTGCGTCGAGCGCACCCTTCACCATGCCGCGTACCACCGGTTCCACTTTCTCCGCCAATTCAGGCAGGTAGGTGAACGGCGCGTCTTCGCTCATGTAGGTGGATTGGCACATCTCGAGTTGCACCGCATGCAAGCCGTCCCGCGGCGCGCCGGCGTGCCGCGTGATGAAGCCACCCTTGAAACGGCCATTCGCGACCCAGCTGAACGGACTTGCCGCGGCGGCGCGCTGTACCGCTTCCTGCACGGAAGGCGCGACGGTGCGGCCATCCTGCGTGCCGATGTTCAAGTCCGGCAGCTTGCCGTCGAAAAGCCGTGGCAGGACGCTCGCGATCGAGTGCGCTTCCCACAGCAGCACGTTGCGATGCCGGCGGCGCAGGCGCGCCAATTCTTCACGCAAGGCGTCGTGATACGGCTGCCAGTAGGTTGCCACGCGGCGGTTGCGCTCGGCCTCGTCCGGCGCGCGCCCCTCGCGATACAGCGGCTCACCGCGAAAGCTTTCGGTCGGGCACAGCGAGGTGGTGGTCTGCCCCGGATACAGGCTTGCGTCGTTCGGCGGCCGGTTCAGGTCGATCACGTAACGCGACACGCGCGCACCGAGTATCGTCGCGCCCAGCGCGCGGGCGAATCCGTAGAGGCGGTCCAGATGCCAGTCGGTGTCCGCGACCGTCAAGGCGATGTCGGTGTACCGGTCGCGCAGCGCATCCGGGATGTGCGTGCCCAGGTGGGGAAGGGAAATCATCAGCGGCGCATCGCCGCGTTCGAGTGAGAAGAGATCGTTCATGGTCACCGCGATCGGTTGGCGGCTGCGCTCAGGCGTCGGCGAGTAGCTGCGCCAGCGCCCGACGATAGTCGGCGTAATGCCGGGCTTCGTCACGATGACGGCGCGCGTGGATCACGCGCTCGCCGCCGACGAAGACGTCCCGCACCGGCGTCTCGCCATGCTCGCAGAAGACGGCGGACGACAGCCACGTCGCGCTGGTCTGCTCGGCGAGATCCGGATGGTCCGGATCGAGCACGATCCAGTCCGCGCGCGCGCCCTGCTCGAGAGCGCCGGCCGCGCGGCCGGTCGCACGGGCGCCGCCCGCGAGCGCGGCTTGGAACAGGCGATCGGCGACATGCGGTGCCCGCGGCGAAGCCAGCACGTTGCGCTGACGCCGCGCGAGCCGCTGGCCATATTCGAGCAGGCGCAGTTCCGCGCGCCAGTCCACGCCGATATGGCTATCCGAGCCGACGCCGAACGCACCGCCCGCATCGAGGTAGTCGCTCGCGGGGAACAAGCCGTCGCCGAGATTTGCCTCGGTCGTCAGACATAGGCCCGCGATCGCGCCGCTCCTCGCGAGTGCGAGCGTTTCGCGTTCGTCGACGTGCGTCGCATGCACGAGGCACCAGCGCGCGTCGACGTCGAAACGCTCGAGCAGCCATTGCACGGGGCGCGCGCCGAGCGCCGCGACGCAGGCATCGACTTCCTCCGTCTGCTCCGCAACATGGATATGCACCGGCGCGCCTGGCGACATCGCGTCGAGCCCTTCCAGCGCGGCTCGCAATGAATCCTCCGATACCGCGCGCAGCGAGTGCGGCGCGATTCCATAACGCAGCGCGCCGTGTTCCGGACGGGCGGCGCGCAAGGTGTCGAGCAGCGCCAGAAAGGCATCGGTCGCGTTGATGAAGCGGCGCTGGTCGGCGCGCGGCGGTTGTGCGCCGAAGCCGCTGTACTGGTAGAGCACCGGCAGCATCGTCATGCCGATGCCGGTCTCGCTGGCGGCATCCACGACGCGCTGCGCGAGTTCGGCCGGATGCGAGTGAGGGCCGCCGTCCCGCGCGTGGTGCACGTAGTGGAATTCGCAGACGGACGTATAGCCCGCCTTGAGCATCTCGACATACAGCCAGCGCGCTATCGCACCGAGCGTGTCGGGCGTGATGCGTGCGGCGAAGCGGTACATCAGCTCGCGCCAGCTCCAGAAGCTGTCCGTGGGATTGGCGCGGTATTCCGTGAGGCCGGCCATGGCTCGCTGAAACGCGTGCGAATGCAGGTTGGGCATGCCTGGCATGACCGGTCCCGCCGCCAGCCCGGCATCCGCCGGCGCGGCAGTCGTGTCCGGCGTAACGGAGACGATGGCACCCGCGTCGTTCCACTCGATCAGCACATTGGTGCGCCAGCCGCCCGGCAGCAGCGCATGCGCCGCGAAGAGCGATTTCGGGGATGAATTCAAGAGTCAGCTTCCGTATCCAGCGACGCGCACATCAGCACGCCGTCTTCTTCCAAGGCGATCTCGACGGGATTCGCCCGGACGATGCGCGGCGTGTCGAGTGGCGTCAGCGCGGTGCGCGCCAGACCAGCCCGCACCGCGATCGATCCCTGCGCGCAAGGCAGCAAGGTCGGGGTCACGCGCGCGAGAGCACCGCCTGCAGGAACGAGCGCGTGCGGGCTTGCGTGGGGGCCGAGAAAATCTGCGCGGGCGGCCCCGCTTCGACGATCTCGCCGCCGTCCATCACGACCACGACATCCGCCACTTCCTTCGCGAAGCCCATCTCGTGCGTGACGACGAGCATGGTCATGCCTTCGGCCGCGAGCAGCTTCATCACCTGCAGCACTTCGCCCACGAGTTCGGGGTCGAGCGCGGAAGTCGGTTCGTCGAAGAGCATGACACGCGGCTGCATCGCCAAAGCCCGGGCGATGGCGACGCGCTGCTTCTGGCCGCCCGAGAGGCTCGCGGGCATCGCATCCGCCTTGTGCTCGAGCCCGACCTTCTTGAGCAGGGCAAGCGCAGCGGTTTCGGCGTCGGCTTTCGAGGCACCGCGCAGCATGCGCGGACCCACCGTGATGTTGTGCAGTACCGACAGATGCGGGAACAGGTTGAACGACTGGAACACCATGCCCACTTCGGTGCGAAGCGCGTTGAGTCGACGGTCCTCGAGCATCGTGCCGTGCTCGACGAGCCGTTGGCCGCAGATATCGATCGTGCCGCGCTCGGGCTGCTCCAGCCCATTGCAGCAGCGCAGAAACGTACTCTTGCCGGAACCGCTCGGCCCGATCACGACCACCACCTGGCTCGGCCGGATGTCGAAGTCGATACCGTTCAATACGCGATGCGCGCCGAACGACTTGGTAAGCTCGCGAATGCTGACGATAGCTTGGGCGTTGCTCATTGCACCATGCCTCCTGCGCGTAACCGACGCTCGACGCGATGAAGAATGAAGTTGGTCGTTTGCGTAAGCACGAGATACACGAGAGCGATCACGATATACACTTCGAGCGATCTGTAGGACACGCTGATAATCTTCTGGCCTTCGTGCATGAGGTCGTCGATCGTCAGCAGCGACACCAAGGCCGAGTTCTTGATCAGCGCGATGAACTCGTTGCCGAGCGGCGGAATCATGCGCACGATGGCCTGCGGCAGAATGATCGCGCGCATGGCCTGTCCCGACGACATGCCGATGGAACGCGCCGCTTCCATCTGTCCGCGATCCACGGACTGGATCGCGCCGCGAACGATTTCCGACACATAGGCCGCGGAATACAGGCCGAGCCCGAGCACGCCGCAAACGAACGCAGGCAGCAGGATGCCGAACTGCGGCAGGCCGAAGAACAGCAGGAACAGTTGCACGAGCAGCGGCGTGCCGCGAAAGAAGATCAGGTAGCCGGTGCAAAAGCCGTAGACGAGCCGCCGATGCGGATAAAGCCGGCCGATGCCGATCAGCAGGCCGAGCAGGCACGAGAGCACGAGCGCGGCGGCGGTCACTTCCACCGTGACTGCCGCGCCGTGCGCGATATCGGCCCAACCGGCGAACGCCGGCGTGAAGTCGAGTTGCATGAGTCAGGTCCGCCGGATTACTTCGCGTTCGCGGTGTTGCTGGCGCTCGCGCCGAACCACTTCTTCACGATGGCGTCGTAGGTGCCGTCCGCCTTGATCTTCGCGAGCGCGGCGTTCATCTGGTCGCGCAGTTGTGGTTCGTCCTTGCGCACCGCGATGCCGTACGCCTCGGTCGTCAGCTCCTTGTCGAGCACGCGAAAACCTGGGCGCGTTCGCGCGAACTGGTACGCCGCGGGCTTGCCGGTGACGGCCGCGTCGGCACGGCCGATACCGACGAGATCGAACATCTCCTGGTTCTTTTCCACCTCCACACGCTGCACCTGGGGATAGTTGTCGCGCAGGAAGTTGACCGACTTCGTGCCGACCTGAACGCTTACTTTCTTGCCGTTGAGATCGGCGAGGGTCTTGATCGGCGAGTCCGCCTTGACGAGCACGGACAGGCCGCCCGCGAAGTACGACTGAGTGAAATCCACCACCTGCGCGCGTTCCGGCGTGATGTAGATGCCCGAGATCGCCGCGTCGAACCGCCGTGCCACGAGCCCCGGGACGAGCCCCTTGAAGTCGATGTCCGTCCACTGGACCTGCTTGCCCATCGCCTTGGCCAGCGCGTTCATGATGTCGATGTCGAAGCCGGTGCGCTGCCCCTTGTCGACGAATTCCATCGGCGGGAAGGTCGCGTCGGTGGCAACGTCGAGCACGTTCGAAGCCTGCGCGGACGCCGTGCCGGGTGCGATCGCCGTCAGCAGCGTCATGCCGAGGCTTGCCACGCAGAGAAGGGCTTTCAGTTTCATGGTGTGGGCTCCAGAGGGTGTGGTCGTCGTTGAGTGGGTGAGGCTCAGGCGGATTGCAGTCGGCCCGAAATGCTGTTGGCCGTTCGCACGGTCCAGTCGGCGAGTTGTCGTTCGCGCCCCGCCGCGCGCGAGGACGGGGCCATCAGCGTGATCGACGCGCTCGCGCCGGCGCCACGCGACATCCGCCTGAACACCGGCGCGCTCACGCCCCACACGCCGGGGTCGACCTCGCTGTCGCTCACGGCGTAACCGCGCGCGCGAATGCGCTCGAGTTCCATTTCAAGGGCGGCCCGCGCCGTGTCGTCGCCGGCGAACTGGCGCTCCAGCGCTTCGTTGCGCGTTTTCTCCGCCATGAAGGCGAGCAGCGACTTGGCGGACGCGCCCGCGCGCAACGGCACCGCGCGGCCCTTTTCGAACGAGCAACGCAGCGAGTGCGTGCTCTCGACCATCTCGAGGCAGATCACCTGGTCGTTCACGGCGACGATCAGCCCGACGCTCTCCTGCGTCGCGCGCGAGAGCTCCGCCATGCCGTCGCGGCTCGCCTCGACCAGCATCGAATTGATGTCGAAGCCGAGCGCGAGCTGCAGGCTCACGGGGCCGGGGGCATAGCAGCCCGCGTCCTCCGTCACGAAGCCCCAGCGCTTGAGCAGCGTGATCTGGCGATAGAGCGTGCTTTGCGCGAGGCCCGTCACGCCGAGCATGTCCTTCACGGACATGGCCTTACCGTGGCTCGCGAGCGCGGTAAGCACGAGCAGCAGGCGCTCGGCGCCGATGACGCTGGATTCCTGTTTCACCCTGAGCCTTGCCCGAAGAGATGCGATTCCGATGACTCAGAATGCCACAACGCTCCCGCTGGACAAAAATACGATTCCCATCGAATGGGAATGATGGATTCGTGTTTGCGCTGACGCCTACCTGAAGCCGTGCCCAGTCGCGGCGGTACCGGTTCGGTCAGTGACGCGGCTAGCCTGAAGGCAACACTCGGCCAGATGAATCGACCGATCGAACGACAAAAAATCGGTTCTCCGAATGGAACGTGTCTTGCTGGCTGCCTGGTATTGGACTCGCCGACAGGAGCAGCGATGACCTACGGAACCTTCCCTGCCTGGTTGGACAAGCTATCGGCCGCATGGATCGTCTTGGGGGCGTTCTGTGCCCTTGTGATCGTCTTTGACGAAGTTCGCCGCCCACAAAAAATGTGGATCATGAACCTCGTCTGGCCCCTGACCGCATTGTTTGGAACGATTTTCTGGGTCGCCGCCTACTACGTGTGGGGACGGAATGTTACTGACGCGGGACACGAGACCGACGAGCAGCCGTTCGTCGCAATGGTGATGAAAGGCACGAGCCACTGCGGCGCGGGCTGTACGCTGGGAGACATCCTTGTCGAATGGCTGGCTTTCGCCTTCCCCGCCTTGGCGGTCTGGTTCGGGTGGCATACCGTGTTTAATGAAAAAACGTTCGCCGTCTGGATCGCCGATTTCCTCCTTGCTTTTCTGTTCGGCATAATTTTTCAGTACTTCACCATCAAACCGATGCGGGGACTCTCGGCAGGCGCGGGTGTGATTGCGGCCGTCAAGGCGGATATCGCGTCGATTGCGGCCTGGCAGGTGGGCATGTACGGCCTCATGGCCATCATCCAGTTCCTATGGTTCAAGCCGGCCTACGGAGGTATCGCGAACGTTGCGAGCCCTGAATTCTGGTTCGCCATGCAGTTGGGGATGCTGGCAGGGTTCGCCACCAGCTATCCGGTTAACTGGTGGCTGATCCATTCGGGAATGAAGGAAAAAATGTAGATTCTCCTCGCTCCACGCCGCGCTCAGGATTTTGGGTGCGCTTCCGAATGCAACGAGCATCAACACGAACACTGCAGGCGATGCGCCGAATCCTGCCGGCATCGCACGGAAGTACCGAACCCGGCAAGCGGCGATAACAGGTCGGAACGGCCCAGCATGACGGAGGGTTTCCGGACAAATCCTGCCCCGGCGGTCGAATAGCTACTTGGCTGCCGCTAACGGAAAGTGATCGTCAGCACGACCATGCGTGGCGAAGGTAAAAACCGCAATCGACCACGTCGAGCGCGGCGAGACCGAGCGTTTCAAGCCGCCGACGTGGCCGCATCGCCTTCGGCCGCGGTGGCGCGCGCGATCATTGCAACTAGCGCGCGATGCAACTTCGCGTTGGTGCCGAGCACGCCGTCTCCCGACCAACCGAATCGTTCGTTTCGAAGATCGGTCACGGTTCCCCCGGCTTCGCGGATCAGCAAGGCTCCCGCAAGCCAGTCGGCGGCGTCATCGCCCGTTTCAAGGTAGGCATCCAGCCGTCCCGCCGCCACGTAGGCGAGCTGCAACGAGGTGGCCGCCATCGGCCGCATCACGAACACTTCGCGAGCGAGCGCTCCAAACAACCGAATGGCCGCTTCCTGTGCTTCCGGGCCGACCTGAATGCGCGGCGCGACAGCGGTACCGACCACGGCCGCCGGCAATTCCGCTTTCAGCGAGACCCGAACGGGACGGCCATTGAGCGTTGCGCCCTCATTGGCGACCGCGACGAACAGTTCATCGAGTGCAGGGTCGAAGACGCTCGAAAAGAGCGTCTCTCGGCGGAGGGCGTCTGTGCTAAACATCCGCGCTCCACTCGAGCTCCCCCCATCACGCCGACAGCTTCCCAATGCGTCAATCGAGAGGAAAGGTGAGCCGGTCGATCACCGCCCGGGTTCGAGGACGCACGCCGCGCCACCACGAGAACGCCTCGGCTGCCTGTTCGACGAGCATGCCGACGCCGTCGGCGATACCCAGGACACCGGCATCGCGTGCGAGTCGCAGGAAAGGCGTGAGGCGCTTTCCATAGGCGAGTTCGTAAGCCGTGCTGCCTGCACCGAACACGCTCGGCGGTACAGGCGGCAGTTCGCCCGTGAGACTCGCCGATGTCGCGTTGACCACCAGGTCGAAGCCGCCCATCGCGGCGAGCTCGCCATACCCGCAGGCGACGAGCGAGTCCTGCGTCTCGACTTGCGCCAGGAGCCCTTCGACCTTCCCGACGTCGCGGTTCGCGACGACCAGCTCGGCGGGCCGCGCGGCGATGAACGGCAGCAAGGCACCCCGCACCGCGCCTCCCGCGCCGAGCAGCAGCACGCGCTTGCCGGCCATCGGCAGCTCAAGGTTGACTTCGATATCGCGGACGAGGCCAACGCCGTCGAAGTTCTCGGCGATGATCCGGCCGTCCCTGAAACTCAGAGCATTCGCCGCGCCGGCGAGCATTGCCCGTTCACTGCGTTCGTCGGCCATCGCGAACGCCTTCAGCTTGAACGGGGCGGTCACGTTCAAGCCCTTGCCCCCGCCGGCAATGAACGACCGGACGGTGGCCTCGAACGCGCCGTCCGGATGCAAGGGTCCTTCGATGGCCGTGTACACCATGTCCTGTTTCGATGCTTCGGCGAACAGTCCATGAATCAACGGGGACTTTGTATGGCCGATCGGATTGCCGATCACGGCGTACTGGTCGCTCATCAAGGCCTCGCTTTCGAATACAGCACGCCATCGGCCTGCATCGCATCGATCTCGGCCGCGCCGAACCCGAGCGACGCGGCCACCTCCGCGTTATGTTGACCGAGGTCCGGTCCGACATCGCGGATGCTCGTGTCGCAGTCGGAGAAGCGAAACGGCAGGTCAGGCAGGCGCAGCTTGCCGAAGCGCGGATGCTCCTGCTCGATCACCATGCCTCGCGCGACGATCTGCGGGTCCGCCAGCACCTCGTCGATGCGCTGCACTTTCGCGCAAGGCACGTCGATGCCGTCGAGCAGTTCGAGCACCTCGGCAACTGGGCGCCCCGCCACCCACGGCTTCACGACCGACAGGATGTCCAGGCGGTTGGCGTTGCGGCCGTTCAGGCTGTGGAACCGCGCGTCCGTGCCGAAACCGGCAGGTCCGCCGTGTGCCTCGACAAGCGCGGCAAAGCGCTTCCACGCGTCGTCCACCTGCGCGGCGATGACCAGGTCGCCGTCCGCGGCCCGGAACACGCCGTAAAGCGTGGACGAGGGCATGTCGTGACCGGTCTGCTCGGGGACGATGCCCTGCATCGTGTAGCACTGCACGGCGTACTCGTGCATCGACACCAGGGTGTCGTACAAGGCCATGTCGATATGCTGGCCACGACCGCTCCTCATGCGCCCCAGCAACGCGGCGTTGATCGCGGCCACCGCGTGAATGCCGGTGTACATGTCGCCGAGGGAAATGCGCATCAGCGGCGGCGGCTCCCCCGGGTTGCCGATCATCTGCATGATGCCGCTCTTCGCTTCGGCGATCAGGCCGAAGCCGGCCCGATGCGCGTCGGGTCCCGTATGGCCGTAGGCGGAGATGGAGCAGTAGACGAGCTTGGGATTGCGCGCCGACAGTTCCTCGTAACCGAGCCCGAGCCTGGCCAGTGCACCCGGGCGGTAATTCTCCACGAATACATCGGCCGAGTCGCACAGGCGCAGCATGAAGTCCTTTCCACGAGGATCGCGCATGTTGACGCTGACGCCGCGCTTGCCCATGTTCAACTGCAGGAAATAAGCACTTTGCTCGTCGTCCAATATGGTGGCGTGCTGGCGCCCCGGATCGCCGCTGCCTGGGCGCTCCACCTTGATCACGTCGGCGCCGAGCGCCGCGAGGCAACGTCCGACGTAGGGAGCAGCGAGAAAATGGCTGTAGTCGACAACGCGAATACCCTCGAGGGGACGTGCCTGCATCACAATGCTCCCGGGCGGCGCGGCACCATCAGACGATGCTCGCCATGCTGGACGACCTGGCCGTCCTGGTTGATCAACTCCGATGGCAGCACGACGATGCCCCAATCCGGGCGGCTCTTGCTTGCCCGCATCATGCCGACGCGAAACTTCACGTGCAACACGTCGTTCACCTTGATCGGCAGGTTGAAGTCCCACGTCCACCCGAGCGACATGCCCGGCAAGAAACGGTATTCGCTCTGGGTTTTGAGGCCGTCCGCAATCGACAGGCCGAACAGGCCGTGCGCGACGATCGAACCGAAATGGCTGGCATTGGCATACTCCTCATCGACATGGACGGGCGTGTGATCGCCAGTCAGGTCGGCATAGGCGAGAATGCGCTCCCTGGTCACCGTATAAGTCGGACTCGTGCACGCGTCGCCCTCGCGGGCGTCGTCCCAGTATTTATCGACAATCGTCATCTCAGGCCTCCGCGCGCGGGTTGATATCCAGTGCACGCGCCACGCAGGAGGCGGGCCTAGCCTGGATCAGTTCGACAGCCAGGCCGTCGGGCAGGCGCAACCAGTTGCGGCCCTGCGGCATCTCGCTGACCTGGTAGCGCTGCGCCGCGGCCAGCGCGGCCTCCATGTCTTCGCACATCACGCCGAGGTGGCCGAGCCGCCCCTCGGGCGCATCATGGTTCGGGTCGTGCATGAATTGCAGGCCGCCGAGCGTCCAATACTGGCGAGGTGCGTCGAGCGTGCCGTCGACCTCGCGCATCGTCATGCCCAGCACGTCCTCGAAAAACCGGATATGCCAGTGGATGTCCTTCACCCAGATGGCCACGTGTTCCAGATAAGCCTTGCTGCCGTTCATGCGCTTGTCTCCCTTCTTTTTCGATCGGCCATGCAGCGTTCGATGCCCTTGATACAGGCAACGAGGGTCGCGTTGACCGGAGTCGGCACGCCGTGACGTTGCCCCCAGCGCACCACCGCACCGTTGATGAAGTCGATTTCGGTGATGGATCCTTTTTCGAGGCTTTGCAGCATCGATGTCTTGAAGCCCGACGAAAGCCCCGCGCCGGCCAGCGTCCAGGCACGCTCGGGTTCGGTGGTCGAGAGCTTGACGCCAGCGGCATCGGCGACCGTCATCGCTTCGGCTACCGCCGCGAGCGCGACCTTCTTCAGCAGCGGTTCGTCGTAGAGCTGCCCATAGGTGAGCCCAGTGGTGCCCGTCAGTGCGCCGGTGGCGACGTTGACCAGCAACTTGTCCCACATCGTGCCGACGATATTGGCGCTGACGCTCGTGTCCAGTCCCGATGCGTTGAACGTTGCGGCGATGGCATTCACGCGAGCGCTGATCCGCCCGTCCAGCTCGCCGATATGGGTGGCCTTTCCGACGACCCCGGACTCGATATGCCCCGGGCCGCGCATCACGCCGCCGACATAGGTCTTGCCGGCCAGCACCCGTTCGCGCCCGACGATGTCGGCCAGCATGTCTTCGTGTCCCAGCCCGTTCTGCAATGACAGGACCAGCGTGTCGGGACCCAGCAGGGCGAGTGAGCCGCGCATCGCCGCGTCGGTGTCGAACGACTTGACCAGCACGATGACCAGATCGACAACACCGGCCTCGGCGGCGCGCGTCGTGGCGTGGACTTTCACGCGACGGGAACCGCTCGCATCGTCGACCTGCAGACCGTCACGCACCATTGCGTCGACATGGGCCGCCGAGCGATTCAGCAGCCAGACCTCGTTGCCGCCTTCGCTCAGCGCCGCGCCAATCGCGCAGCCCAGCGCCCCCGCACCCAGAATTGCAATCTTCACCGCCACCTCCTTGACAGGGAGATCACGATACAAGTCGCAAACCATGCCGGCAATTCAATGGAATAAATAGCGTCATTGCTTGGCGCAATAACGGTGCATCCACCGAAACCTTTTTATGGGTCGCCGATCGGGGCTCTTGGCAGGGCGCACCCAGTTGCGCAGCGTCGCAACCACGAGCTGCGGGCTGGGGAAAGCGAGCGTCGATCGACGGCGATTTCGTCCCGGCCTGGAACGCAAGCGACGAGCCGGCCCTCATTCGCGCGATGCTATGATTTCCATCACGTCATTGCACTGCACAATAGCTCCATGAACCCGACCGAACTACCCGATCTGAAGCTGCTGCAGCTGTTCGATCTTCTTTACGACGTCCGCAGCGTCACCCGCGTGGCCGAGCAGCTTGGCCAGAGTCAGCCGACGATCAGCATCTGGTTGGGGCGCTTGCGGGAGCATCTGCAGGACCCGCTATTCGTCCGGACTCCTGCCGGCATGGCGCCGACGCCGCAAGCCGACGCATTGATCGGGCCTTGCCGCGAAATCCTGGAGTCGCTGCGACGCTTCACTGCCTGGGAAATCGCATTCGATCCCGCCACGGCCAAGCGGCGTTTCCGGATCTGCATGACCGACGCCAGCCATATCACGCTATTGCCACGCATGCTGGCGCACGTGCGCATGCGGGCGCCTGGCCTACGCCTGGAAGCCACACGCATAGACGGCAACACCGAACGGGCGCTCGAATCAGGCGAGGCGGACCTTGCAATCGGTCATGTGCCCTGGCTTGGAGGCGGAATCTATCAACAGCAGCTCTATATGCAAGACTGGATCTGTCTGGCGAATCGTCGTCATCCGCGGTTGAAAGACAAGCTCGGCCTCAAGCAATACCGCGCCGAGGGGCATGTCGCCATCGCGGCGGGAACAGGCGCGCAGCTTCTGGAGCAGGCCTTGGTGCGTGAGCACATCGAGCGCGACGTGGTGTTGGAATTGCCGGGATTCCTCGGACTTGGGGCGATCATCAAGGGCACCGACCTGATAGCGACGCTGCCGCGGCACATCGGCGAAACCCTGGCGAAACTCAATGATCTGGCGGTTCATGCCTGTCCGGTTCCGGTGGACGGCTTCGCGGTAAGGCAGCACTGGCACGCCCGGTATCATCACGAAGCGGGAAACCGCTGGCTGCGGAGCCTGGTCGTGCAATTGTTTTGCAACGCGGATTGAGCGTGCGCCGCCGTCCGCCCTCGGGCGATGGCGTGAACCGCGGAATCAGCGGTTCCGGCGCCATCATCGACTCCTTACCGATTTTGCGTCTTGCCATGCAGCACGGCGATGCGACGTCGACAGCATCCTGTCCAGGTTGGGTCAGCCACGCTAAGCGAAGACGGCAGGGTTCTTCCTACGGTTCGCGAAGAATTCCCGCATCAGCGGTTTGAACGCTTCCAGCGTGAGGCTTTCGTATGAAGTGTTGAAGGCCTTGTCGTCGTAGAGATCGACGAACTGGATGGCATCGTCGTAGTACGGACTTTCGATGAATTTCTCTCGCGTATTCTTGTCGAGACCGATCTTGTCCCAGTAGTAGTAGCCCTGGAACGTGGTGTGGTGTTGCAGGATAAAGTGGTTGCTGGGGGAAATGTAGTTCTTCAGAAGGCTCGCGATTACGGCATCGTGACTGAATGGATCGAAGAGTTCGCCGACATCGTGCAGCAGGGCACAGACGACGTATTCGTGGTCGCGGCCGTCTCGCAATGCCAGAGACGCCGACTGAAGCGAGTGCTCCAGCCGATCGATCGGAAAGCCTTCGGTGCTATGCCGAAGCTGGACAAGAAAATTGCTGTACAGATTCGTCAGGTATTCCGGATCCGTATAGTGATTGAGGCCTTGCACGATGCGTTCCACGTCGGACAGCGTCGACTCGGCCATCGTCGTGTAGGTCGGCTGGGGAAGGCCGCTGGCGGTTTGCATGTTCTTCTCCTTGGTTGGAGCCCTTGGGCGCTAAGAGTGAGGCCAGTCTAGCTTTTGAGCGGGCGCCCAACCACGGAAGAAATCCTAAAAGATTGTTTCAGGTTTTTGCGGGACCGTCCGGCGAATCGAACCATTGGATAACGTGATCGATAAAAGCCGTGGCGATGCGGCTGTTTCTCTTTCTGGTCGGGTAGACGAGACAGACGTCGACATTGAGATCGCGCAGTCGATATTCGGGAAGTAACTGGATCAGTTTGCCGCCGGCGATGGCTGTCTGCGCGAGCCGCTGAGGGAGCACGGAGAAGCCGCATCCGGACAACGTGAGTTCGTGGAGCATCTGTGCGTTGTTGCAGATGACCTGGGGTACGAGATCGATGATCTCGTCGTCCTCTGCGCCCTCCGCCGCGGCGAGGCGAAGGCTCATGCCTCGACGATCACCAGGCCGGCCGAGAAACACCAATTTCTGGAGATCGGAAGGCGTCGATATCCGGCCTGCATTGGACAGGTAACGAGGCGCGGCGGCGATCACGTACGAGTATGTGATCAATTGACGGGCGACGACCGTTTCCGTCGGAATCAGGTAGTCGGCAAGGAGGGCGACTTCGACGGCTTCGTCGACGAGGTTGAAACCGTCGTCCATCGTGAAGAAATCCAACTGGATCAACGGGTAGCGATGCACGAAGTCCGCGACGACAGGCGCCATGTGAGAGAACGCGACGGCACTTCCGGACATCACCTTGAGGCGGCCGCGCAGGGCATCGTTGGCCGACGTGACCTGGTTCTCGGTGTCGTCTATCAGCTCGAGCGCGCGTTTGCATCCTTCCAGATACGTCGCGCCGGCGTCAGTCAATGAAATGCGTCGCGTCGTCCGCTGGAAAAGCCTGATATTCAGGCGCTCCTCCAACTGGCCGATTAAACGCGTAATGGTTGGGACCGAGCTGTTGAGTTGTTCGGCCGCGCGGCTGAAGCTTCCTGCCTCGGCCACCCGTTCGAAAGCCCGCATCGCATTCAAGACGTCCATGGCGCGCGTCCGCAAGGGCTGCTTGTTGTCGAATAGGTAATCTTATAGGAGCCTTCGTAGCGGTGGAATATCCGCGCGGCGACTCGATGGCAAGTACAGGTGGAACCTGTCGTGACGAGGTTCGAGTCGGATCGGCACCGTGCTGCGCCAGCGGTGAGGCCAATCACGCTGAACCGCGCCGGGAATTTCGCCGGCTTGTTGGTTTAAGTTGATGCCGACGCGTTGGCGATATGTAAGAGTTGCCCCGGCTGCGCCGAGCATCGACACTTCACGACCTGTTCCCATGGAGACGCGCGGCGGCCATTAGTCTGCCGTTTCTCATGGCTGAGATATCACGCCCCGGGGGCTGGCCGAACAGGCGCCGGTATTCCCTGCTAAATTGCGTCGGACTTTCATAACCAACCCGCATGGCCGCGCTAGCGGCGTCCAGTTCCTCGCTTAGCATCAGCCGACGGGCCGCGTGCAGCCGAAGCAGCTTCTGATACTGGATCGGTGTCATCGTCGTCATGTCGCGAAACTGACGATAAAGCGTTGCCACACCGACACCGCAGATTCGGGCCAGCTCTTCCACCCGGCACGCTTTTGCATAGTGAATCCTCAGCCAGGCGACCGCCTCCGAGACCTTGTTCGATGGCGATCCGTCCCGCAGCGTGTGCCGCAGATAGTCACCAGCCGGTCCCGCCAGCAGCCGGTACACGATCTCCTTATGCAACAGCGGTGCGAGAACGCGCACATCGTCCGGCTGCGCGAGAAGCGCGACCAACCTCGCCAACGCGTCGAGCAAACCTTCGTCCAACGGCGCGATCGCGAACCCCGATCTCACGGACCCTGCGTCACGCGCCGTGTTTTCCATCTCGGCGAGTACTTGACGAGCCACGGCGAGATCAAGGCGAACCTGCAACGCCGTATAGGGCGCGTGCGCACTCGCATCAGGCACTTCAATGATCGTTGGCAGGCCGATCGACGTAAACAGGAAGCGACCTGGATCGTAGGTGTACCGTTGATTGCCGAGCAGCACATGCTTCTCGCCCTCCGCGCAAACGCAGATGCTCGGCTCGTAGAGGTAAGGCCTGGCGACCAGCGGCTGCGTGATACGTCCGACCCTAAGATGAGGTACATGCGTGGCGCCGTCCTCGCGGAGGTGCTGGTAAGCGGCGACGCCTCGCGCGATACGCGCATGCAGTTCCCGCAGGCGTCGATCGAGCTGTTTCACGGAACTCCTCTGGATGAAGGCCCGCCGCCTGGATGCGGCGATGTCGCCAATGATAACAACGGATCTTCTCATCGTTCTCGCGAGAAGATCAGGCAATGATTTGCGAGTATGTGTCTACCGAATTGCCGGTCTCGCGCCATAGAATCAACGCTTAACGTTCACTGTCTTCCAATATGACCTCGACTACACGGCAGCGCGTCGCCATAATCGGCGCAGGCGCGATGGGCGTCACGACCGCCTATCATCTCAGCCACGAGTCAATCGACATCGATCTGCTCGTCCGTCCTGAGCGTGCTCCCGACATCCCTTCCGCCTATCAAATTTACTCCTACGACGATGGAGCAATCCACACGCTCGACCGGTTCGGCGTGCTGACGGAACCCGAGCAGCTTTCAAGGAAGGACTACTCGTTTGTCGTGCTCGCGCTCGATGGCGCATCGCTATCGAGCGACGAAGGCCGCCTGTTGCTGGCGAAGACCGGAGACGCTGTTCGGCAACGCGATACGGCGCTGATCGTCGGCGGCATTGGCTTCGGCATGCGTGAACTCGTAAGCGACGCGAGTTGTCTCGACGCTGAAAAAGTACTCTGTGGTCGACTAGGCCTGCTTTGCCACAGGGTCTCTCCCGACTTCGTGCCCGCGCACGACGCCATTTCACGACCAGACATCGCCGGAGCAGATTTCGCAATGCGTCATCTCAGCGACGTTTGTTTTGCTATGGAAGATCGCAACGCCGTGGCGCACGAATTTGCGAGGCTTTTCGATCGATCGGCCATCGCCAGATGCATCGTCGTGACGCCTGAGCAGTTTGGCCTCCAGAGCCGGGCGATATTTCCGCTGTTCGCGCTCAGTGAAATTCTTGGATGGCCAGCGGCCGATGCACTGACCAAAAACGTCGAGCTATGGTCGCTCACTGTAGAAGCGGTGCGAGCGATTCAAGGCTTGAACGAGCATGGCGAGGCGGGAAAAAAAGCGGCGGCCGAACTGACCGGGCAGACGCTGATCGCGATGTGGAAGCATATGGAACAGACGTCCCTGCCTTTGAACTGGCAGCAGTTCAACGCTTACCAGCACGGCAAACGGGTAAAGGCGGCGGACAAGCTTCTGCTTCAGGACTGCGTCGCTGCGGGGGCTCGGGAAGGTCGAGACATGAGCGCCGTGCGCGAGATCCTGGGCATGTGGCATTGATCGCGATCGGTCCGATTTTCGATTCGCGCCTTGTTTTTTCCGCGCAAGCTCACACGCCGTCCGGTAGTAAAGCGTGGGCGCCGCCGATGCGCGGAACCTGCCGCTCACGGGGAGAGGCGCGGTTTTTCATACGCGAATAAACCGACCCACCACTGGGGGGCTGAATTCGTATTTCGTGCCGAACCGGCCGGCTCCTGATCGTGGAAGAGACCGTCGGGGCGAACACGAAGGCTGCTGGCAAGGCGACGACTCGGGGACGGCCAGCTCGCAGCATCGCGCTGCCGGTCGCCTGAGCCGATCTCCGTACTTGATGCGTGCCGCCTCGGCCGCCCTGCCTCAGTCGCGATAAGACGGCGACGCCTCGTCAAGAACACGCTTCATCTCCTCGAAATGCGCGATCGAGAAATCGCGAATCCCCTCCCAGTCGCGCGCGGTGCGCTCGGCCACCTGATCCGACAAGACGTTGATCGGCTTGCCGGTGGCATAGGCGTTGACGAGGATCTGGCAGGCGCGCTCCAGCGTGTACATGTCGTCGAATGCCTCGCCGATGGTTTCCGCCGTGACCAGCACGCCGTGATTGCCCATCATCAGCCGCGACTTGCCATCGAGCAGCGCGACGAGGCGCGCGCCCTCGTCGTCCGAATCGGCCATGCCCGAGAACGAGGTGTCGAGCGCGACGCGCCGGAAGTAGCGCGCGGTGTTCTGTTCGATCGGCAGGATGGTCGGATCGGCCAGCGTGGCGATCGTGGTCGCATGGATCGGATGCAGGTGCATCGCCACGCGTACCTGCGGCAGGCGCCGGTGCAACTGGCCGTGGATCGCCCAGGCGGTCGGATCGACGCTGCCGTCGGCCACGCAGGACGGATCGTCGGCGTCGAGCAGCACCAGGTCGCTGGCCCTGATCCGCGAGAAGTGCTGCCATTTTCGGTTCATCAGGAAGCGGCGGCCATCGTCGGAGACGGCGACGCTGAAATGATTGGCGACCGCCTCGTGCATGTCCAGGCGGGCAAAGCAGCGGAACGCGGCGGCGAGATCGATACGAAGCTGGGTTTCGGTCATGGCGGGGAACGGTAGGGAAACGGAAGAATCGGCGGTGCGGCGCTCATGCGCCGCCGGCCACGGCCTGTACGGCAGAATCGGCATCGTCGGCCGCCCAGAACGCGTTGCGGTCGAGATAGTTCTGCAGGAACTGACGCAGCCGCGGGTTCTCCGAGCGGCGGAACAGCTCGCGCGGCGCGCCCTGCGCGGCGATACGCCCCTGGTCGATGAACACCACGGTATCGGCCATCTGCGCGGCGAAGCCCATCTCGTGCGTGACGACGGCCATCGTCATGCCGTCGCGCGCGAGCTGCTTCATCACCTGCAGCACCTCGCCCACCAGCTCGGGATCGAGCGCCGAGGTGGGCTCGTCGAACAACATGATGGTCGGCTCCATCGCGAGCGCGCGCGCGATCGCCACGCGCTGCTGCTGGCCGCCCGACATCCGCGCCGGGCGCGCGTCGGCGCGATGCGACAGCCCCACCATCTCGAGCATGGCGCCGGCCCGGCGCGCGGCCTCGTCGCGCGAGAGCCGGCGCACGCGCAGCAGCGCTTCATGCACGTTGCCGAGCGCGCTCATGTGCGGCCACAGGTTGAATTGCTGGAACACCATGCCGACGTTGCGGCGCACGCGGTTGATCTCGGCCTGCGAGGCACGCACGCGCCCCCCGCCGCGCTCGGTATAGCCGAGCAGCTCGCCTTCGATGCGCACCGCGCCGTGATCGTAGGTCTCGAGCCCGGCCAGGCAGCGCAGCAGCGTGCTCTTGCCCGAACCGGACGGCCCGACGATGCAGACCACCTCCGACTTCGCGATGCACAGATCCACGCCGCGCAGCACGTCGGTGTGGCCGAAGCGCTTGTAGAGCCCCTCGACGGCGATCAGCGGCGCGCTGGCGGGTCGGGAGGAATCGGGTATGCCCATGCGTGGCTCCGGGGTCAGGCGAACAGCCGGCCGACGCGCCGCTCGGCGAGCGCGCCGGCCCACGTCGCGAGTTCGACCAGCAACAGATAACAGACCGACAGCGCGAGCAGCGTCTCGACGAACGCGAAGCTCGCCGAGCCGATCCCGGTCAGCACGAAGGTCAGCTCCGGCACCGTCACGATCGACAGCACCGCCGTCTCCTTGCTCAAGACGATCGTCAGGTTGGTCAGCGCCGGCAGGATCAGCGCCAGCATCTGCGGCAGCTGGATCCGCGCGATCGTCTGCCAGCGCGTCAGGCCGAGACAGGCCGCGGCCTCCAGGTGGCCCGCCGGGATCGCGGCGAAGCCCGAGCGAAACGCCTCGGTGAAATACGCGCCCGCGTACAGCGACAGGCTCGCGATGCCGGCCGGCAGCGGATCGAGCGTCAGCCCGAACGCCGGGCCGCCGTAATACAGCAGGAACAGCTGTACCAGAAACGGCGTGCCGCGAAACAGTTCGATGTACACCCGGATCGCGGCCCGGGCGCCCCGCCCGCCCAGTTGCTGCGCCAACGCGGCGGCGAAGCCGATCGCGAGGCCGAGCGCGACGCTCGCGACCCAGCTGCCGACCGTGAGCGCGAGGCCGCCGCCGATCTGCGGCAGGTTGTGGGTAATGACGGCGGGATCGAAATTCGACATGCGCGGGCTTCCGGACGGGGCGCGGCGCTCAACCGGCGCGCAGGCGCCGCTCGGCGCCATGCGCGACCAGCGCGAGCGCGCCGCACAGGATGAAGTAGATCAGGCCGGCCGCCGCGTACGCTTCCAGCGGCTGATAGGTGCTCGCGGCGAGGTTCTGCGCGGTGCGCGTGATCTCGGCGACGCCGACCACCGAGATCAGCGAGGAGGCCTTGATCAGCAACACCATCTCGTTGGCGAGCGACGGCAGCGTGAGACGCAGCACCTGGGGCACCTGGATGCGCCAGAGCCGATCGGCGGCCGACAGCCCGAGCATGCGGGCGGCCTCGATCTGGCCAGGCGGCAGGTTCTCGAAGCCGCCGCGCAGGATCTCGGCCACGTACGCGGCCGAGCACAGCGACACCGCGCTGACGGCCGCCACGACCGGCGACACGTTGATGCCGACGAACGGCAGCAGGTAGAACACCAGCAGCAGTTGCACCAGCAAGGGCACACCGCGGAAGAACCGCACGTAGAGCGTGCCCGCCACGCGCGGCGCGGCCCACGGCGCGCGCCGCGCGCAGCACACGGCGAGCCCGATGAAGAAGCCGAGCACGAGGCCCGCCGCCGACACGGCGAGCGTCATCGACGCGGCGTGGGTGAGCAGCGGCAGCCCCGCAAGGAAGGCGCTCAGGCTGAACATGGCCGGCTGCCCGTCACGCTCAGAAATTCGGCGTCGGCATCGCCGGCGGCAAGTCCACCGCCACGCCGAACCACTTCTTCTGCAGCGTCGCGAGCGTGCCGCTCTGGTTCAGCTTGACCAGCGCCGCATTGAAGGCGGCGTTCAGCGACGCGCTGTCGGCATCCTTGCGCATGCAGTAGGCGAAGTAGACCTTCGCGCCGAACGCCGGCTGCACCAGCGCGAACATCGCCGGGCGCTGCTTGGCCACGTAGGCGACGTTGGTCAGCGAGTTGGCGACCGCGGCCAGCCGCCCGGCGGCGAGATCCGCGTAGGCCTGGTTGTTGTCGACGTATTCGCGCACGGTCGGCGGTTTCGGCAGCGTCGCCACATAGGCCTTCAACTGGTCGAGCTGCGCGCTGCCCTTGCCCGCGCCCACCACCTTGCCGGCGATGTCGGCGGGCTGCTTCAGGCTCGCGTCGCCGGCGCGCTTGAGCAGCGCGTCGGTGCCGTCGGCGATCGGCAGCGTGAACGCGTAGCGGCCCATGCGCGCCTTCGTTACGGTCAACGGCCCGGCCACCATGTCGAACTTGCCGGCGTCGAGGCCCGGCAACACGCTTTCCCAGGGCAGGTCGACGAAGCGCACCTTCACGGCCAGCAGCTTGCCGACCTCGGCGAACAGGTCCTTGTTGAAGCCGGCCTGCTGGCCGTTCTCGAGGAAGTCGAACGGCGCGAACTGCATCTCCGTGCCGACCACCAGCTCGCCGTGCTGCTTCACGCGCGCCAGCAGATCGTCCGCGTGCGCGGCGGCCGCGCCGACGCTCAGCGCCAGCGCGAGCAACATCGACTTCCAATGACTGAAACGAAACATGGACGCTCTCCGGATGAATGGGCGAAAGCCGTGCCGCGCCGCGCCGAAGCGCGGCCGCGTGCCGGCCGCGAAACCAATCTATTCGGCCAATATCCCGAGAAAAATATGGTTTTCCGATGCAGGCGCAAGTTTTTGGCTATGCAGCGCGCGGGCCGGCCACGGCCTCGCCCACCCCCTCGCCATCACCGGCGTCGCCGTCCTCGGCCAGCGCCGCCACGCAGTGGTCCACGAAGGCGCGCGTAAGCGGCGTCGGCTGCGCGCCGGCCAGCGTCGCGGCCACGATCGTGGTGGTCGCGAGCCGGCCGGCCAGCGGCCGGGCCACCACACGCATGCCGTCGTAGGTCAGGTCCGCGGCCGGGCGAGTGACGAGCAGCGCGAAGCCCGCGCCGTGCCCGACCAGGCCGCGCACCATCTCGATCGAGGGCGAGGCGAACGCCACCGACGGCGTGAGCCCGGCCGCCTCGAACAGGCCGAGGAAATAGCGGCGACTCGGCTCCACGTCGAGCAGGATCATCGGCGCGGCGCTCAGCTGCGCGAGCGTCAGCGTGGGACACGCGGCGAGCGGGTGCCCGGCCGCGAGCAACACGTGAGGCTGCGCGCTCGCACGCAGCGGCGTGCGGTCGAGATCGTCGCCGAGCGCCTGGTCGTAGACGATCGCGAGGTCGTATCGGCCCCGGCGCAATCCGTCGACGAGTTCGGGCTGTTCGCCGTCGCCGATCCGGAACCGCACGCCGGGATGGCGCGCGCGAAATCCGGTGATCAGGCGCGGCAGCAGCCATGGCGCCATCGGCTCGTAGCACCCGACGCTGATCTCGCCGCCCGCCAGTTCGTGGCCGGCCAGCGCGCTCTGCTCGAACGCATGCACGCGGCGCAGCAGCGCCACCGCGTCGCGATGGAAGCGCTCGCCGGCCGGCGTCAGCGTGATGCCCTGCGCGTGGTGGCGGATGCAGAGTTGCACGCCGAAGTGCTCCTCGAGCCCGCGAATCGCGCTGGCGATCGACGGCTGCGCGATGAACAGCCGCCGCGACGCCTGCGCGGCGCCGCCGTGCGCCACCGCCGCCACGAAGTAGCGGAGCTGGCGCAGCGTGAACTTCGCGCCGGCCGCCACCCACGGGCCGGCCGACGCATCGATCGGCAAGCCATGATTTTCGTCGTCATCGTCGATAAATTTCATCGTCGGTCCTCCCGAATGTTCCGTGCCACGATCCTCTCACCGATCACCTTTCTTCCGCGGAGCGAATCCGATGCTGACCGATGACACCCGCCAGGCCTTCGCGCGCGACGGCGCCGTGGTGGTGCGTGGCGCCTTTGCCGACTGGATCGACACCTTGCGCGACGGCGTGGCGCAAAACGAACGCGAACCCGGCCCCTACTTCCGCAACTATTCGCCGGGCCGCGAGCAGGGCCGCTTCTTCGGCGACTACGCCAACTGGCAGCGCATCGCGCCGTTCCGCCGCTTCGTCGAGCAAGGCCCGGCGGCGGCCGTGGCGCGCACGCTGATGGGCTCGCGCCGCGCGCGGATCTTCCACGAGCACGTGCTCGTCAAGGAAGCCGGCGCGGAGCGCGTCACGCCGTGGCACCACGACGAACCCTATTACTGCGTGAGCGCCGCGCAGTCGGTCAGCCTGTGGATTCCGCTGGACCCGGTGCCGCGCGACACCTGCGTGGAATTCGTCGCCGGCTCGCATCGCTGGGGCAAGCTGTTCCGGCCGCGCAAGTTCAGCGGCGTCGACTACGACCACGATTCGGCGCAGCTCGAACCGATGCCCGACATTGACGGCAACCGCGCGGCCTACACCATCCTCGGCTGGGATCTCGAGCCGGGCGACGCGATCGCCTTCGATTTCCACACCGTGCATGGCGCCCCCGGCAATGCCTCGTCGCAGCGCTCGCGACGCGTGGTGTCATGGCGCTGGCTCGGCGACGAGGCAGTCTACGTCGAGCGCGGCGGCGAAACCTCGCCGCCGTATCCGGAGCTGGCGGCCACGCTCCGGCACGGCGATCCGCTGCCGGAACCGCTGTTTCCATTCGTCGGCTGAATTCGACCTCCCGAACTACCGGCCGCCGCCCCCCGAAAAATGTACGTCGCGCGCGGCCCGGCGAAAAACACATTTCAAATATGCACCGCATGGTTTTTGGCTATGCAGAATGACGCTGTCGCCGCTCGGTCGGCGCGCCCTCCTCCCGCTTTCCCGACCGGAGCCGGCGTCATGGAAACCATCCCGCTGCGATATTCGCTGCGCCAGTTGCGCTATTTCGTCGTCACGGCGGAAACGCTGTCGTTTACGGCGGCCGCGCGGCAGCTGCATATCTCGCAGCCGTCGATCTCGACCTCGATCGCCGAACTCGAAGCCTCGTTCGGCGTGCAGCTGTTCATCCGCCATCACGCGAGCGGCCTGTCGCTGACGCCGGCCGGCCGCGACATGCTCGGCCAGGCGCGCAATCTCCTGAAGAACGCCGAGGAGTTGCAGGCGGCCGCGCGCGAGATCGACGGCGGCATGTCCGGCACGATTTCGCTCGGCTGCCTGGTGTCGCTCGCGCCGCCGCTGCTGCCGGCGATCATGAGCCGCTTCGTGGCCGGCCACGCCGGCGTCGGCTTTCGCACCTCGGAGGCGCACCAGGACGACCTGCTGACCGCGCTGGCCGACGGCACGCTCGACATCGCGCTGACCTACAGCCTCGACCTGACCGACGACGTCGCGTTCACGCCGCTCGTCTCGCTACCGCCCTACGCGATCCTGCCGCCGCAACACCGGCTCGCGCGCGGCAAGCAGGTGGCACTGGCCGACCTGCTCGACGAACCCTACGTGCAACTCGACCTGCCACACAGCCGCGAATACTTCGCCGCGCTGTTCGATCCGCTGGGCCGGCGCCCCGTGCCGACGTTCCGCTCCTCGCAGCCCGAGGTGGTGCGCGGGATGGTGGCGAACGGCCTGGGCTTCAGCATCCTGAACTTCCCGCTGCGCTCGACCAGCACCGTCGACGGCGCGACCTTCGTGATCCGGCCGTTCCGCGGCAGCGTGACGGCGACCACGCTCGGCATCGCCATGTCGCGCAGCATGAAGCCGCGCCAGCTCGTCACGCGCTTCGCGAAGTTCTGCGAACAGAGCATCCCGGAACTGCACGGCCAGGTACCCGCGACTGCATAGGAAAAAACTGGCCGTTACATCCGAAAAGAATATTTTGACTGGTAATTTGACTTGTTAGATTCGTGACCATTGCATAGCGCAGTTGCTTCGGAGGTCCGATGAGCCGTTCCCACCCCACTGCGTCCGGCATCGACGAAATCGTCCGGCAACTGCAGTCGAACTGCGCACGCGAGTTCGACGACGCGCGCGCGATGCCGCCCGCCGTCTACACCTCGCCGGCCTTCCTCGAGCGCGAGCAGCAGACGATCTTCCGCGACGAATGGCTCTGCGTGGGCCGCGCCGGCGCGCTCGCCAACCCGGGCGACTATCTGACGGCCGACCTCGGCGGCCAGCCGGTGGCGGTGCTGCGGGCCGAGGACGGCACGCTGCGCGCGTTCTCGAACGTCTGCCTGCACCGCATGTCGGTCCTGCTGGAAGGACGCGGCAACGTGCGCCGCATCGTCTGTCCCTATCACGCCTGGAACTATTCGCTGGACGGCCGGCTGCAAGGCGCCCCCATGATGGATCGGCAGGCCGGCTTCTGTAAGGATAGCTATGCATTGCCGGCGGTGCGCTGCGAGGTCTGGCAGGGCTGGATCTATCTGACGCTGAACCAGGCCGCGCCGCCGGTGGCCACCCGGCTGGCCGAGCTGGACGCGCTGATCGACCGCTACGGCATGGGCGACTACGTGGAGACCTTCCACGAGGAACACGTCTGGAACACCAACTGGAAACTGCTCGCCGAGAACTTCATGGAGAGCTACCACCTGCCGATGCTGCACCGGGCCACGGTCGGCCCGCACTCGAAGCTCGACGAGATGGAATGCCCGCCCGGCCTGCCCGCCTTCAACTATCACTGGATCACCAAGGAAGCGACGCTGCCGATCGGCAACGCGCATCCCGACAACCGTCGCCTGGAGGGCCACTGGCGCCGCACCACCGCGCTGCTCGCGATCTACCCGAACCACCTCGTCACGCTCACGCCCGGCTATTTCTGGTATCTCGTGCTGCAGCCGCTCGGCGTCGATCGCGTCGCGATCCGCTTCGGCGGCGGGCTCTCGCCCGAGTTCATCGACGACGCCGACGCGGCCGGCCACATGGCCACGCTCAAGGCGCTGCTCGACGAGGTCAACGCCGAGGACCGGCGCGGCGTGGAGGCGGTGTTCCGCGGCGTGCACGCGCCGCTCGCGGCGCCCGGCCACCTGAGCCACCTCGAGCGGCCCAACTACGACTTCGCGCGTTACCTCGCCGCGCGCGTGGGCGACTGAGCCCGCGCCCGTTCCCGATTCACCGTTCCCGCAAGCGCACCACGATGGCCAGCCCACCCTTCATTTCGTTCGTCGGCGTCAGCAAGTCCTACGACGGCCGGCACGCCGTGGTCGACGGCCTCGACCTCGAGATCGCGCGCGGCGAGTTCGTCTCGCTGCTCGGGCCGTCCGGCTCCGGCAAGACCACCACGCTGATGATGCTGGCCGGCTTCGAGACGCCGACCGACGGCACCATCCTGCTCGATGGCCGGCGCCTCGACGACAAGCTGCCCCACCAGCGCGACATCGGCATGGTGTTCCAGAACTACGCCCTGTTCCCGCACATGACGATCGCGCAGAACGTGGCGTTCCCGCTGTCGGTGCGCAAGGTTTCGCGTGCCGACCAGAAGCGGCGCGTCGCGCGCGCGCTCGAGATGGTCGAGCTCTCGCACCTGGCCGCGCGGCGTCCGGCCCAGCTCTCGGGCGGCCAGCAGCAGCGCGTGGCGCTGGCGCGCGCGCTGGTGTTCGAGCCGAGCGTGGTGCTGATGGACGAGCCGCTCGGCGCGCTCGACAAGCGGCTGCGCGAAACCATGCAGTACGAGATCATGCGGCTGCACCGCGAGCTGGCGCTGACCATCGTCTACGTCACGCACGACCAGAACGAGGCGCTGACCATGTCGAACCGCGTCGCCGTGTTCTCGGACGGACGCATCCAGCAGGCCGCCACGCCCACCGAACTCTACGAGAACGCGCAGAACGCGTTCGTGGCGAACTTCGTCGGCGAGAACAACGGCCTCGCCGGCCGCGTCGCGGCGATCGACGGCGAGCTGGCCACGCTCGCCGTCGGCACGGCGGGCGCGACCGTGGTCGGCCGGCTCGGCCCCGGGCTGCGCGTCGGCGACGCCGCCACGCTCGCGCTGCGCCCCGAGCGCGCCGGCGTGGCCGCGCCGAACGCGGGCAGCGCGCCGGCCGACTTCAACACGCTCGCGGCGAGCGTCCACGAACTCGTCTACTGCGGCGACCATCATCGCGTCCACCTGCGCCTGCCCGACGGGCAGCCGATGGTCGTCAAGGTCGCCAACACGCGGCTCGTCGAGCTGCCGCCGGTGGGCGCGACGGCCCACGTGATCTGGCGCCGCGACGACTGCAAGGTGCTGGCCGCCACCGCGCCGCGCGCCACCGACTCGAGCGCATCCGCTCAATCGGCCGCGGCCAGCTCGTCCGCCGCGCCCGCGCCGTCCGAACCCGGCGCCTCGCCCCTTTCCCCTTCCGCCCCGCCTCTCGCTTCCGGAGTCACCCGATGAAAACGTCCACCCCACGCATCGCCGCCGCGGCTGTCGCGGCCCTGGCCCTGTTGCCCGCGCTCTCGCACGCGGCCGACACGCTGTCCGTCATCACCTTCGGCGGCGCCTACGAGACGGCCGCCCGCCAGGCCTGGTTCGAGCCGTTCAGCGCGCAGACCGGCGCGAAGTTCGCGACCGAGTCCTACGACGGCGGCCTCGCCAAGCTGCAGGCGATGGAGCAGGCCAAGAATCCGACCTGGGATCTGGTCGACATGGAGACCAACGACGCGATCAACGCCTGCGACGAGGGCCTGCTCGAAAAGCTCGACCCCAAGGCGATCGGCAAGACCAGCGACTTCCTGCCCGGCGCGCTGCGCGACTGCTCGGTGGCGGCGATGGTCTGGTCGACCGTCTACGCCTACGACACCACCAAGCTGAAGACGCCGCCCACCACCATCGCCGACTTCTTCGACCTGAAGAAATTCCCCGGCAAGCGCGGCCTGCGCAAGTCGCCGAAGGTGACGCTCGAATGGGCGCTGATCGCCGACGGCGTCGCGCCCGCCGACGTCTACAAGACGCTCGCCACGCCGGCCGGGCTCGACCGCGCGTTCCGCAAGCTCGACACCATCAAGTCGAGCATCGTCTGGTGGGAGGCCGGCGCGCAGGCGCCGCAGCTGCTCGCCGACGGCGCGGTGACGATGGTGCAGGCCTACAACGGCCGCATCGACAGCGCCGTGCACCAGGACAAGAAGCCGTTCCGCATCGTCTGGGACGGCCAGCTCTACGACTACGAATGGTGGGCCGTGCCCAAGGGCGCAAAGCATGCCGACGCGGCCAAGCAGTTCATCGCGTTCGCCGCGCAGCCGAAGGCCTACGCGGACCTGACGAAGTACATCGCGTACGCGCCGCCACGCAAGGACTCGCTGCCGCTCGTCGCGAAGGAGCGCCTGGCCGATCTGCCGACCGCGCCGGCCAACTTCAAGCGGCCGCTGCAGATCAACGCGGGCTTCTGGGCCGACAACGGCGACGAGATCAGCAAGCGCTTCCAGGTCTGGCTGACCAAGTAAGCCGCGTGCCACGCCATCACGCGCGCCGGCGGCCTGGGCGGTCGATCCGCCCGGCAGCGGCGCGCAGGAGTTCCGCCTCATGACGATCCTTCCGCAACCGGCGCCAGCGGCGCAGGCCGCACCCAGGGCACACCGGCTCGCGGCCCAGGCGGCCAACTATCGGCGCGCGCGCCGCAAGGCCGCCATCCAGGCGCTGCTGCTCGCGCTGCCGCTGCTGGTGTTCCTGCTCGCCACCTTCATCGCGCCGATCGCGATCCTGCTCGCGCGCAGCGTGCGCAACCCGGAGGTGCCGGGCGCGATGCCCGAACTGGCACGCGTGCTGCGCCAGTGGGACGGCCGGGGCGTGCCCGACGAGGCCGCTTTCGCGGCGCTCGCCGCCGGCCTGCGCGCGTCCGCCGAGGCCGGCAGCCTCGGCGAGGCGGCGCGGCGCATGAACTTCTACCAGTCCGAATTCCGCAGCCTCCTGCTCAAGACGGCACGCACGGTGCGCGCCCACGACGACGGCGGCCCATGGCGGCCGCTGCTCGTGCAGGCCGACGCACGCTGGGACCAGCCCGATACCTGGCGGCTACTCAAGCGCGCCTCGTCGGCCTGGACGCCCGACTATCTGCTCAACGGCATCGACGCGCGGGTCACGCCGGATGGCCGGGTGGCCGCGGTGCCGCCCGACAGCGCGGTCTATCGCGCCGCGTTCGCGCGCACCGTGTCGATCAGCGCGACGGTCACGCTGCTGTGCCTCGTGCTCGCCTACCCGGTGGCATGGCTGCTCGCGAACCTGCCGCCCAAGCAGGGCAACCGGCTGATGCTGTTCGTGATCATCCCGTTCTGGACCTCGCTGCTGGTGCGCACCACCGCCTGGTACGTGCTGCTGCAGCCGGGCGGCGTGATCAACCGCCTGCTGCTGTCGCTGCACCTCGTCGACGCGCCGCTGCCGCTGATCTTCAACCGCGCCGGCGTGCTGATCGGCATGACGCACGTGCTGCTGCCGTACATGATCCTCGCGATCTATTCGGTGATGAAGGGCGTGCCGCCGATCTACCTGCGCGCGGCGCAGTCGCTCGGCGCGCATCCGGCGGTGGCGTTCGTGCGCGTGTACATGCCGCAGACACTGCCCGGCGTGGGAGCCGGCTGCTTCCTCGTGTTCGTGCTCGCGCTCGGCTACTACATCACGCCCGCGCTGCTCGGCGGCGCCGGCGACGAGATGATCAGCCAGCTGATCGCCGCGCAGACCAACGAACTGCTGAACTGGGGGCTGGCCGGCGCGCTGTCGGCCTATCTCGTGATCTTCACGGCCGTGTTCTATTTCATCTTCAACCGGCTGGTCGGCGTCGACCGGCTGCGCTTCGGCTGAGCGCGCCACCCGGGAGCCCCACCGTGCAACTGACGAACAGCATTCCGTCGATCCGGCTCGCCAAGCTCGGCCTGCGCGTGCATTGCACGCTCGTGCTGGCCTTCCTGGTCGCGCCGATCCTCGTCATCATTCCGCTCTCGTTCAACTCGGGATCGTACTTCTCGTATCCGATGGAGGGTTTCTCTCTGCGCTGGTACGCGCAGGCGTTCGGCAGCCCCGACTGGCAGCGCGCGTTCGCCAACAGCCTCGGCATCGGCGCGGTCTCCACGCTGATCGCCACCAGCCTCGGCACGCTCGCCGCGCTCGGCCTCGCGCGCGAGAACTTTCCGTACCGCTCGCTGATCATGCCGCTGCTGATCTCGCCGATGATCATCCCGATCGTGGTGGTGGCGGCCGGCTTCTACCTGATCTTCGCGCCGCTCGGGCTCGTCAATTCCTACCTGGGCGTGGTGCTCGCGCACGCGGCGCTCGGCACGCCGTTCGTGGTGATCACCGTGACGGCCTCGCTGCTGTCGTTCGACCAGAGCCTGCTGCGCGCCTCGGCCGGGCTCGGCGCGAGGCCGTGGACCACGTTCCGGCGCGTGACGCTGCCGCTCATCGCGCCGGCCGTGGCCACTGGCGGCGTGTTCGCGTTCGCCACCTCGTTCGACGAGGTGATCGTGATTCTTTTCATCGGCGGCCCCGACCAACGTACCGTGCCGCGCCAGATGTGGAGCGGCATCCGCGACCAGATCGATCCGTCGATCCTGGCCGTAGCCACCGTGCTGATCGCGTTCGCGATCGCGCTGTTCAGTTGCATGAATTGGCTGCACGGGCGCTCGCGTGCCGCCAGCGCGGCGGCCGCGGACTGAGCGACGGCGGCGGGGTGCGGACGCGGACGCGGTGAGTACCGCAGCGGTTCGCACCACCAGCGGCCGCGACACGCGCTGGTCGATCGACCACGCGAAGCCGAGCCCATGGACAAACAGCCCAAACAGCGAAGCGCGCCCGGTCAGCCGCTGCAGCCGCCCTATCCTCCGATTCGCCGACGCGCCGCGTAATGAGCCCTGCAGCGCCGGCATGAACAGGTGAACATCCAGTAGACAGGCACTGCGGCTAGGCAGCCAGCGCCGGCCAGCCAGCGGCTCGCCAACCTGGATATCCCGCCGTAGGCCTGCCCCCGACTCACACTGTTCCCAGCGCACCGTTCCCTCCTTCGTTTCCCCTTCCGTCACCTTCGATTTCCCATACAAAACCTTTCCCCATGAAATATTAGAAGTCCACCTTGCAAGTTTGCCTTCCTTTTTATACGATACCGCCCATGACGACCTCCGCCGAATCCGAACGCTCGCTCGAAGCCGCCGTCGCCGATCTCACGCTGGCGATCGGTCAGTTGGTGCGCCGCGTGCGTTCCGAAGTCGACCCGAGCGACTACAACCTGTCCCAGCTCAGCGTGCTCTCGCGCATCGAGCGGCATGGCGCGCTGACCACCGCCGATCTCGCGCGCGCCGAATCGATGAAGCCGCAGTCGATGGGCGCGCTGGTGGTCGGGCTCGAACAGGCGGGGCTGGTCGAACGCCAGCCGCATCCGAGCGACGGCCGCCAGTGGCTGATCGCGCTCACGCCCGCCGGCGCGGCCGTCTCGCAGCAGCGGCGCAGCGCCAAGCGCGCCTGGCTGCTGGAAGCGGTGCGCCAGCTGAGCGACGAGGAGCGCAGCGCGCTGCGCGCGGCCACTCCGCTACTGCGCCGGCTCGCCGAACGCTGACGCAGCCACACGCACGGCGCGCCAATCGCGCCACCTATCCCCCCGAGGCGCGGCGCATGCACGCCGCGTCGTTCCCCCGAGCCGCCGGCTCGCCCCGTCAACGGCCCCAGGCCGAAGGAGCTTCCCCATGACCGCCACCGTCCTCGATTCCAAGACCGCGCTGATCGTCGTCGACCTGCAGAAGGGCATCGTCGCGCTGCCCGTCGCGCACTCGCCGGCCGGCGTGGTCGAGCAATCGGTCAAGCTGATCGATGCGTTCCGCGCGCACCACCTGCCGGTGGTGCTGGTCAACGTCGCCGGCATGGCGCCGGGCCGCAACGAGCAGCCGCACAGCGGCGGCGCGCTGCCGGCCGACTGGGCCGAGCTGCTGCCCGAGCTGAAGCAGCAGCCCGACGACCTGCTGGTCACCAAGCGCAGCTGGTGCGCCTTCACCGGTACCGATCTCGACGCGCAACTGAAGCAGGCCGGCGTCACCCAGGTGGTGCTGTGCGGCATCGCCACCAGCATCGGCGTGGAATCGACCGCGCGCGTCGCGCATGCGCTCGGCTACAACGTCACGCTGGCCGTCGACGCGATGACCGACCTGAAGCCCGAGGCGCATGCCAACAGCCTCGAGCGCATCTTCCCGCGCCTCGGCGAAACCGCCACCGCGCAGGAAATCGTCGCCCTGCTCGACGCCCGTCGTGCCTGATCGCGCTTCCGGCGGCGGCTCCGCCGACACGGCAAGGCCGTCGCGCGCCGCCGCCTCGCCCGCGCGGCGCGAACCGCCCGAGCGCCTGGATCCCTCGGTCTGGCGCATCTGCGCGGTGGCGATGCTCGGCGGCCTGCTCGCGCAGCTCGACGCGACCATCGTCAACGTCTCGCTGTCGAGCCTGGCCGGTGTGATGCACACCAGCCTGTCGACCATCCAGTGGGTCACCAGCGCCTACCTGCTGGCGCTCACGCTGGCCCTGCCGCTGAGCGGCTGGCTGGTCGACCGGCTCGGCACGAAGCGCGTCTATCTCGGCTGCTTCGCGGCCTTCACGCTCACTTCCGCCTTGTGCGGCCTGGCCTGGTCGGCCGGCTCGCTGATCGCGTTCCGCGTGCTGCAGGGCGTGAGCGGCGGCCTGCTCGCGCCGATGGCGCAGATGACGATCGCGCGCGTGGCCGGCAAGCAGATGGCACGCGTGGTCGGCTACACGGCGGTGCCGGTGCTGTTCGCGCCGATCGTCGGGCCGGTGCTGGCCGGCGCGCTGCTCGACTACGCCTCGTGGCGCTGGCTGTTCCTGATGAACCTGCCGATCGGCCTGCTCGGCCTGGCGCTGGCGGTGCGCTTCCTGCCCATCGACGTGCGCGGCGCCGAACCGCGAAGGCTCGACTGGATCGGCTTCGCGCTGCTGTCGCCCTCGCTGGCCCTGCTGCTGTTCGGCTGCGAGCGCCTGGCGCGCCCTGAAGGCATCGCCTCGATCGCGGCCGGTGCCGTGATGCTGGCTGCTTTCCTCTGGCGCGCGCGGCGCATCGGTCAACGTGCCCTGATCGATCTCGCGCTGTTCCGCCGACGCGTGTTCGCCACCGCGTCCGTCACGCAATTCGTCTGGAACGGCGCGCTGTTCGTCGGCCAGATGCTGGTGCCGCTCTACCTGATCGACGGCGTCGGCCGCACGCCGGGCGAGATGGGCTGGCTGCTCGCGCCGACGGGGCTCGGCATGCTGGTCACCTATCCCGCGATGGGCGCGCTGACCTCGCGCTTCGGGCTGCGCCGCGTCTCGGCCAGCGGCGCGCTGCTCGCGCTGGCGGCCACGCTGCCGATGATCTGGATGCCGCTGCAAGGCTTCCAGCTCGGCCTGCTGCTGGTCACGCAGTTCCTGCGCGGAATGGGACAGAGCGCGATCGGCGTGCCGACCATCACGGCCGCCTATGCCGCCGTGCCGCGCGAATCGCTGCCGATGGCCACCACCGCGCTCAACATCGTGCAGCGGCTGGGCGGCCCGGTGCTGACCACGCTCTGCACCACGCTGGTCGCGTGGCGCCTGGCGGGTGTCTCGGCGCTATCGTCGGGCGCGCATGCGCCCGCCTATGCCTGGGGCTTCGCGATGCTGGCGGCGATGTACGCGTTGCTGTTCGTCGGGGCGATGAACCTGCCGGCGCGATCGGAAGACGCGGCGAAGCCGGCCGCGCGATAATCCTCCTTCCCCGAACCCGCCCCGGAGCCCCGCATGACCCCGATCGTCCTCATCCCCGGCCTGCTCTGCACGGCCGAGGTGTTCGCGCCGCAGATTCCCGCGCTCTGGCCATATGGCCCGGTGACGGTCGCCTCGACGCTGGAGGGCGACAGCATCGCCGCGATGGCCGCCGCGATCCTGGCGAGCGCCCCGCCGCGCTTCGCCCTGGCCGGCTTCTCGATGGGCGGCTATCTCGCGCACGAGATCCTGCGCCGCGCGCCCGAGCGCGTGACGCGCCTCGCGCTGCTCAGCACCTCGGCGCGCGCCGACCAGCCGATCCAGGTCGAGATGCGCCAGGCGCTGCTGGAAGCCGCCACGCATGGCGATTACGACACCGTGCTGGCCAACGCCACGCTCAACACCGCCCATGTCTCGCTACGCCGCGATCCGGTGTTCGCGGCCACCAAGCGGCGCATGGCGGCCGACATCGGACGCGCGGCCTTCGCGCGCCAGACCGCGGCCGTGATCGGCCGGCCCGACTCGCGACGCGAGCTGCCTTCGATCGCGGTGCCGAGCCTGGTGCTGGTGGGCGACAGCGATCCCGTCACGCCGCCCGAGTTCGCGCGCGAGATGGCCGAGGCGATTCCCGGTGCGAAGCTCGTGATCGTGCCCGAGTGCGGCCACACCTCGCCGCTCGAACGTCCCGAAGCGGTCAACGCGGCCTTGCGCGACTGGCTCGCCGCCTGACCCGCGATACCGGGACAAACGGCCCGCCGCTCGCGAAGATTTCTCGCCGACCTGCACAGATGGCGGAATTTCATACCGCAACAGGGCCACGGGTAATTTTCAGTAACACACTCGTGCCCGCGCGCCGATTCACGCCCGTGATGCGTGAATTTCCCGCTAATTCGCGCAATTCGCCAACTTCAGGCGGGACAGCGAATCGCGGGCCGCAACAATCGCCGCGGTCGGTATCGTTTACGCGGGCCGTCGCGGCGGCGCCGGCCGCCTCGCATGCGAATCGCGGGCCCGCCTCACGTATATGCCGGAGCCCCGCTCGTGTATCGTGGCGACGTAACAGGCCATTCCGGAACACCGATGACAAAGATCGATACGACATCGACGACCCATTCCAAGCTGTCCGAAGCGGTATCCAGCACGAACCTGAGCAGATCGAATCCGGCCCACGCCATCCCGCGTCGCGCCTTCCGGCGCCATGCCGCGCGCGCGGCCGTCGCGCTCGCGACCGGCGCCACGCCGCTGCTCTGTCGTGCCGAAGCCGGCGAACTGGGCGGCGTCGGCATGGTCGCGATCGTCGCGCTGGCGGCAGGCTGGGTGCTGTTGACGCTATTCCTGTTCACGATGCTGCGGCGCGTGCGGCCGCGCACGCGCTATCTGGCCAGCGGCCTGTTCCTGGCCGCGCCCTTCCTCTGGCTCGCCGTCACCTTCGGCTGGTTCATGATGACCGAGCCGCGCGGCCTCACCCCGCAGGGCTCGGCCACCACGCGCACGGCCGAGGCACCGGTGCTGATGGGCGGCGCGACCTTCCCCGCCGGCAGCCACGTGCAGTACGCGCCGGTCGACGATCACGGCGAGGCCTCGCAGCCCAGCGCGATCAGCAGCGACCAGCCGGTCGCGCTCGGCACGCTGTCGATCCGCGGCATCGAGCATCGCGACAGCGACGACGACAGCACCTTCGATGTCGCGCTGGCCTATGAACAGAGCATCGACGGCTGGCCCTGCGCGGCCGTCACCGACATCGGCACGCGCATCGACATCGGCGACGCGCATGCGCCCACCCCGCACCTGATCCAGTGCCGCCTCGCGAAGACGGTGACGATCGGCGACATCGCCTGGCCGCCCGCCACGGTGGTCACGCGCGCCGCCGATTCGCGCGGCTGGTCGCTGCTCTGGTATCGCGGCACGTTCTCGCAGGTCGAGCGCGCCAAGGGCTTCTCCTTCGACGTCGATTCGATGTCGGCCGACTACGACCAGGCCCACGCGCTGCAGTCATGGCAGGGCACGCTGGCGGTGGACGGCGATGTCGGCGTGGGCAGCGTCACCTTCGCCGGCGATCCGAAGCCGGAGCTGCGCTGGAACCGCCTGGACGGCACCGTGCAGGTGACGGGCCATCGCGCCGGCCCCGCCTCGAACGTCACGGCCTGCGTGGCGGTGGCGAGCACCAAGCCGCGCTACCGGCCCTGCGCGGTGCCGGTCAAACCGGCCACGCGCCCGGCATCGAGCTGAGGCTCGCGGCACCCTCGCGCCATCGTTCGCAGCCCAAATGAAAATCGGGCATCCAGCCTGAGCTGGATGCCCGATTTTCAATTCGAGGCGCAGTGCCGCCTAAGGCCGGCTCAATGCAACGCCGCCGCGGCGGCAGGCGCATCGCTGGCCGCCACGCGCGCCTGCGACAGGCGCCGGTAACGCGCCAGCGCCCACAGCGGGAAGTAGGCGGTATAGCCGTGGTACTTGAGGTAATAGATGCGCGGGAAACCCGGCGCATTGTGCGAGCGGTGCCACCAGAAGCCGTCGCCCTGCTGCACCGACAGCAGGTAGCGTATCCCGCGCTGCACCGATTCCGATTGCCAGTCGCCGAAGGCCATCTGCGCCAGCAGCGCCCAGGCCGTGAAATTGGAGGCGCTCTCGCCGCCATTGGTGCCGGCCAGCGCCGGGTCGACATAGCTGTCGTTGGTCTCGCCCCAACCGCCGTCGGCGTTCTGGCGCGCGCGCAGCCAGTCGATCGCGCGCGCGATGTAGGGCTGCGAGCGATCCTCGCCGGCCAGCGCGAGCCCGGCCAGCACGCTCCAGGTGCCGTAGATGTAGTTGGTGCCCCAGCGGCCCCACCAGCTGCCGTCCTCGCGCTGGGTGCGCTTCACGTAGTCGATCGCGCGCGCCAGCGCCGGCCGGTCCTCGGCGCGGCCGGTCACGCCGAAGCACAGCAGCACGCGGCCCGAGACGTCCTCGGTGGGCGGGTCGAGCAGCGCGCCGTGATCGGCGAAGGGGATCAGGTTCAGGTAGAGGCGATCGCAATCGGCATCGAAGGCGCCGAAGCCGCCGTTGCGCGACTGCAGCCCGCGAATCCAGTCCAAGCCCCGCGTGACCACCTCGGCATAGGGATCGGTGCCGGTCAGGCGCGCCATCGCGCGGCCGCGCTGGTGCAGCATCGCGGCCACCACGGCGCTGTCGTCGATGTCGGGGTAATAGGGGTTCTCGTACTGGAAGGCCCAGCCGCCCGCCGGCGTCTCGGCCGGCGCGTTCTCGATCCAGTCGCCCTTGAGCTCGGTCACCTGCTTGCCGGCCATCCAGTCGTAGGCGCGCGTGATGCCGGCCTGCAAGTCCGCCTCGGAGACGGCCGGCCGATCGCGCGTGTCGGGCACCGCACGCGCCTGCTCGAGCGCCATGGTGGCCCAGGCCGTGTCCCAGACCGGCGACAGGCAGGGCTGGCAGTACATGCTGCCGTCGGGGCGCTCGACCAGCAGCTTCTCCAGCGCGTCCTCGCAATCGCGGCGCAGCGGATGGTCCTCGGCGTAGCCGAGCACCTCCATCATCTGGTAGCTGTAGACGATCGGCGGGAAGATGCCGCCCATGCCGTCCTCGCCGTTCATGCGTTCGGCGCACCAGGCCTCGGCATGGCGGATCGCGCGGCGGCGCAGCGCCTTCGGGATCAGCGCGTCGAGCGGGCGCAGCGTGCGGTCGATGCCGAGGAACAGGTTGCGCACGAAACCGCCGCGCGCGAAGTAGTTGCGCTCGTGCTCGGGCGCGGTCACGAACAGCTCGCGGATCGAGATCCCGCGCGGATTCTTCGCGCGCGCCTTCAACGAGCAGAGCACCAGCAGCGGTACCATGGTCGTGCGCGCCCAGTAGGCGACCTTGTACATCGAGATCGGCACCCACTTCGGGAACAGCACGAATTCGATCGGCATGAAGGGCGTGGCGCGCCACGGCACCTGGCCGAAGGTGGCCAGCAGGATGCGCGTGAACACATTGCATTTGGCGGCGCCGCCCAGGCGCAGGATGGTGTCGCGAGCACGCGCCATGTGCGGCGCGTCCTCGCTGTCGCCGGCCGCCTTCAGCGCGAAATAGGCCTTGACGCTGGCCGACACGTCGGGCGCGCCGTCCACGTACAGGTCCCAGCCGCCGTGCGTGGCCAGCCGCTGGATCTCGCGCAGGTAGCGCGCCATGCGGGCCTGGCGCGCATCGTCGATCTTCCCCATGAAATGCATCATCAGGATGTATTCGGCGGTGATCGTCGCGTCGGATTCGAGCTCGAAGCACCAGCTACCGTCGGCATTCTGGCGCTGCGCGAGCGCATCCCGGCCGCGCAGGATCGCGGCATCGAGCATCGATGGAAGGGGAAGATCGGAATTTTTCATCGGCCGGATCATACCATCCGGCCGGATTGTTTGGATGGGAACGACGATGCTAAGATGCGCGGATGAATCCCATCCGGCCTTCCGCGCCCGGCACGCCGCCCGACAGCCGCGCCGCCGCGCCCGCCTCCTCCTCGCCAGCGCCGGGTCCTGCATCCGCCGCCGCGTCCGACGACGCCGTCTTCGCCCCGGCTTCCGCCTCCAGCCCCGCCGCTTCCGCCAGCGCAGCCGCTGCCTGCGCCGCCGACCCGCGCGCGGCCGCCGGCGACGACGCGCGCGGCAACCGCCGCAAGAAAGCCCCGGCGCACGTGCGCGCGCAACTGCTGCAGGCCGCCGCCGAGATCGCCACCGAGCTGGGCGTGCAGGCCGTCACGCTCGACGCGGTGGCCGAGCGGGCCGGCGTCAGCAAGGGCGGGCTGCAATACCATTTCCGCAGCAAGCAGGCGCTGTTCGACGCGCTGTTCGGCCAGACCCTGGAGCGCTTCGAGCAGACCATGCAGGCGCACCTCGCGGGCGATCCGCATCCGCAAGGCGCGAACGCGCGCGCCTATTTGCACGCGGCGATGACCGAAACCTCGCCGGCCGCCAGCACCAACCTGCTGCGCGTGCTGGTCTCGTCGATGATGACCGATCCCGAGGCGCGCGAACGCTGGGCCCAGCCGATGCGCGAGATCGCGCGGCCCGACCCGCTGCCGCTCGAGCAGGCCGCGCGGCTGATGATCTGCCGGCTCGCCGCCGACGGGCTGTGGATCTCGGAGCTGCTCGGCTACCAGAACCTGCCGAGCGGGCTGCGCGACGAGATCGTGCGCCAGCTCGAGACCATGACCCTGTCGGGAGCCTGAAAGCCGGGCTGCCGCGCCGTCCTTCCCCGCTGTCCCGCCTTGCCGGCGCCACGCGCCATGCAGTCCCCCGTCCCACCCGCATTTGACCTTCTCGTTTCCGGAGCCCGCCGATGTCTACCCCGATCCCGTTCGACACGATCCGCGCGATCGCCTTCGATTTCGATGGCGTGATCCTCGATTCGGTGTGGATGAAGGTCCACCTGTTCTTCGAGTGCTACGACGAGCCGATCAGCGAGGCGCAGAAGGCCGAGATGCTGGCGCACCTGACGCATCACGGCGGCGTCGGCCGCGTCGCGAAGATGGCCTACTACGAGCGCGCGATCTTCAATCGCGAGCCGGATCCGGCGGTGGTGGAGGCGCGGGCGCGCCGCTACAGCGAGCTGCTGATGGCGCGCATCGGTGACTGCCCCGAGCTGCCCGGCGCGCGCGCCTTCCTGGAGCGGATGCAGGCGCGGTTGTCGCTGCACCTGATCTCGGGCACCACCGACGACGACCTGCGGCGCATCACGCGCGAACGCGATTTCGCGCGCTACTTCCAGACCATCACCGGCTCGCCGACCACCAAGCCGGTGGCCTTCGCCAAGGTGCTGCGCCATGGCGACTGGACCAGCGATCAAGTGCTGGCGATCGGCGATTCGTTCACGGAATACGACGCGGCGCGCGAGCTGGGCATGCCCTTCGCGGGCATCGTCGCGCCCGGCGAGGAGAACCCGTTCCCGCCGGAGATTCCGGTGTGGACCGACATGGCCGCGTTCGACGCGGCCTGGCGCGAAAGCGAGACGGCCGGCGGCGCGGCGCGCTGAGGGCCACCACGCCACGGCTCGGCGGCGACAGCGCTCACCCCGCGAAGCCGCCCCCGCCGGCTGCTCATGCACAGCCGGCGCCGCCTGCCGACTCAGCCCTGCCGCTTGTCCGTGCGCGCCTCGATCGCGCGCACCACGGCGGCCATGTCCTCGCCGCCGTGCCCGAGCTTCAGCGTCTCGGTATAGAGCTCGAAGCAGGTATCGAGCAGCGGCGAGGCCAGGTTCGCGTTGCGCGCGGCCTCGGCGGCCAGCCGGTTGTTCTTCAGCACGTCGGCGATCGAGGCCTGCACCTCGAAATCCTCCCTCACCAGCTTGTCGATCTTCACGCGCGACACCGCGCTGGCCATCGGGCCCGCGTCGAGCACCTTCTGGAACTGCTGCATGTCGAGCCCGTAGCGGCGCGCCAGGTGCGAGGCCTCGGCCACCGCGGTGACCATCGGGATCAGGAAGGTATTGACCGAGAGCTTCATCAAGAGGCCCGTCGGCACCGGCCCGCAAACCACCGACTCGTGGCACATCGGCTTGAGCAGCGGCCGCACTTCCTCCACGTCGGCCGGCTCGCCGGCCAGCATCGCCACCAACTGGCCCGCCTCGGCCGGCTTGCGCGAGCCCGACACGGGCGCTTCCACGTAACGGCCGCCGGCGGCGCGGATATCGGCATCGAGCCCGCGCGAATACTCGGCGGACACGGTGCCCATGTGCACGATCAGGTGATCGGCCACGCGCGCGGCGAAGGCCGGCGTGCCGCGGCCGAGCACGGCATCGAGCGCCTCGTCGGTGGCCATCATCAGGATCACGATGCGCGCCTGCCGATACACCTCGTCGAGCGTGTCGGCCACCTGCGCGCCGGCTTCGCGCAAGGGCGCGCAGCGCTCGGGCGAGCGGTTCCAGATCACGAGTTCGATGCCGGCGCGGGCGAGGTTGAGCGCCATCGGCTGTCCCATCACGCCGATGCCGATGAATCCGACTTTCATGGAATGTCTCCGTATCATGCGCGCCGCTCGTGGCGGCGCTCAGGTGGTGATGGCGGGGAACGGCGGGAAGCGGTCGAGCGCGGGCGGGTTGCCCCGGGTACGGCCCGGTGTGTCCCCGCTTTGCCTCCCCGCTCGGGCGGCGGCGATCGGCCGCGCGCGCCGCCCAGTGTATCTAAATCGCCGCCACCTGTGCGGCCGCCGCGTGGCGGCTCTCGCGATACGGCAGGCCGAGGTGGTCGCGCAGCGTGCGCCCGCGCAGCACCGGGTCGAAATACCCGCGCTCGGTCAGCACCGGCAGCACGTGGCGGATCATGTCGTCGAGCCCGAAGCCGACCACCGGCAGCCCCAGCATGAAGCCGTCGGCGGCGCCCTCCTCCACCCAGCGGATCATCTCGTCGGCCACCTGGCCTGGCGTGCCGATGAAGGCTTCCGAGGTGCCGATGTTGGAGCGCCGCGTGGCCACCTCGTAGGCCACCTCGCGCAGCGTCAGGCCGCGCTCGCGCGCGAGCTTCTTGATGTTGTCGGTGGTGGAGCGGAAGCCGTCGTTGCCGAGCTCGCCGATCTCGGGGAACGGCCCGTCGAGCGGATAGACGCTGAAGTCGTGCTGCTGGAAGAAGTGCCCGAGATAGGCCAGCGCCTCCTGCGGCGAGAGAAGGTCCCGCACCTGGCGATACTTGTCGTCGGCCTCGGCCTGGCTCGCGCCGACGATCGGGCCGATGCCGGGAAACACCTTGACGTGGTCCGGATCGCGCCCGGCCGCCGCCGCGGCCGCCTTGACGCGCCGATAGAAGTTGCGCGCGTCCTCGAAGCTGCCGCCGTTGGAGAACACCGCGTCGGCGTAGCGGCCCGCGAAGGCCACGCCGTCGCCCGAGGAGCCGGCCTGGAAGATCACCGGCTGGCCCTGCTGCGAGCGGCGGATGTTGAGCGGGCCGTCGACCGTGTAATGGCGCCCGCGATGATCGAGCCGATGCAGCTTGGCCGGGTCGAAGAAACGGCCGCTGGCGCGATCGCGGATCAGCGCGTCGTCGTCCCAGCTGTCCCACAGGCCCTGCACCACGTCGAGATGCTCGGCGGCGATCTCGTAGCGCTCGGCGTGGTCGGGATGCGCGCGGCCGTAGTTGCGCGCGGTGCCCTCCAGCGAGGAGGTCACCACGTTCCAGCCGGCGCGGCCACGGCTGATCAGGTCCAGCGAGGCGAACTGGCGCGCCACGTTGTAGGGCTCGCTGTAGGGCGAGGACACCGTGCCGACCAGGCCGATCTTGGTGGTCAGCGCGGCCAGCGCCGAGAGCAGCGCGATCGGCTCGAAGCGGTTCAGGAAGTGCGGCGCCGATTTCTCGGTGATGAACAGGCCGTCGGCGATGAAGGCGAAGGCGATGCCGGCGGCTTCGGCGCGGCGCGCGCGATCGACGTAGAAATCGAAGTTGACGCTGGCATCGGGCGGCACGCTCGGGTGCTTCCAGGCGTTCATGTTGGCGCCGGGCCCCTGGATCAGGACGCCGAAGTTGATCTTGCGTTTGTTCTGCATGGCCATGCTTCCTCGCGGGATGGGAATGGGCCGCGCGCGACCGACGCGGAGCCGGCGGGCGCGGATGATCGATTCAGCGGCCCGGCTCGGGCACGCACTCGCGCCAGCGCAGGCGCATCGGCGGCGCCGGGCCGCGACGCAGCCCGAGCGCGAGCCGGTAGCGCGAGTCGAGTGCGAAGCGTTCGAACTGCCAGTCGCACGCGGTATCGCCGGTTGCTGCCGCAAAGCGCGGGCGCGAGGTGCCGCGCGCGTGGCGCGGCAAGCTGAAGGAACAAGCGTCGAGCGGCGCCGACAGGCCGACGCCGCGCGCCTTCAGATACGCCTCCTTGAGCGTCCAGAGCGCGAAGAAACGCTCGCGGCGCAGCGGCGGCGGCAACGCGCGCAGGGCGCGTCGTTCGTCGCGTGTGAAGAAGGCGGCGGCGATGCCGTCGATATCCACGCGACGATGGCTGTCCTCGATGTCGATACCGGCATCGACGCGGCGCGTGATCACGCAGGCGACCAACCCGCCCGCGTTCGACAGGTTGAAACGCAGCGGCGGCTCGCCCGTGCCGGCCAGTTCGGGGCGGCCGTGCTCGCCCGTGCGAAAGCGCCAGGCAGCCGGCGCGACGGCGGGTTGGTAGGCCGACAATACCGAGCGGCACAGCGCGCGCGTGAGCAGGTATTCGAAGCGCAGCGCGTCGGTGGCGAGCCGCGCGTGGCGCTCGGCCTCGGCCGCGTCGAGCAGCGCGAGGTAGCGCGCGCGGCGACGCGGTGTATCGCTGCCGGCGGCACGCGCGATCCAGATATGAGCTTCGTTATCGGGCAGCGGCACGGGCCGGGATCGATCGACGGCCAGCGAGAAGCGTTCGATGCCGCCGGCATATCGGCGCGTCGGCGAGCTCGCCTCGACGGGCACGTCGACGCGATCGAGATGCCGACGCGACGACCAACGCGCGCCACGCCGCCCGGCCGCCGCCTCGCGCCCCAGCCCGAACCCTCGCGCGCCGCCGCTCATGCGCCGATCGCCCGCGCGGCGGCCGGCGCGCCGTCCTGCCAGAGCAACGGCGCCACCGCCTGCGCGGCCGTCACCGCCTCGACGCGCCCGATCACCAGGTCGTGGCTGCCATAGGCGTGCAGCGCATCGACGCGACACAGCAAGGTGGCTTGCGCGCCGGCCAGCACCGGCAGCCCGCGTGCCTCGCGCCAATCGCCGAAGCCGAAGCGCGCCGCGTGCTCGAGCTTGCCGCTGAACGGCGCCACCAGTTCGTGCTGCCCTGCGTTCAGCAGGCTGACCGCGAAGCGCCGCGTGCGCGACAGCGGCAAGTACAGGCTCGCGTTGCGGTTGATGCAGACCACGATCGAGGGCGGCTCGGTGCACAGCGCGCTGAGCGCGGTGGCCGTCATGCCATAGCGCGAACCGTGCTCGCGCGTCGCCACGATCGCCACCGAGGCCGTCAGCCGCCGCATTGCGTGGCGGAACTGCTGCGCGAGTTCGCGGCCGGCGGCGGCATCGCGATCGACGTCACGAGCCGCAACCTCGGCCTCGACGGCGGCCTTCGCCTCGCCACCCGCCGCGCGTCTCGCACGCGCGGCCAGCGCCGTGTCATCCATCCAGGGGCTTGCCATCATCTCTCCTTGTCGTGTCGATTCGTCGGGCTCAGCTCTTGAGGATCGAGTACATCAGCGTCCCCGAGAACATCAGCAGCACCAGCGAGGCGCCGCGCAGCAGGGTGGAGGTGCGCTCGGCCCAGGCGCGCCGCGAGGTGATCAGCCCGCCCAGGCAGGACCAGCCCAGGCCGATCGGCGCCAGCACCACCAGGAACAGCGCGAACGCGGTGAAGTAGACCTGCGAGGAACGGAAGGCCTCGATCGGGAACAGCGTGCTGGCGAACAGCAGCGCCTTGGGGTTCATCAGCGTGGCCACGAACTGGTCGCGGAAGCTGATCGGGCGGATCGACAGGTCCTCCATCACGCGGCTGCGGGTCCACATCTTCACGGCCAGGTAGAAGATGTAGGCCGAGCTGGCCAGCTTCACCGCGTCGTAGAGCCAGGGCCGGGTGGCCGCGAAGGTGCAGAGGAAGAAGCCCCACACCGAGATCGCCACGGTATAGCCGAGCGCCTCGGCGATCACCAGCGGCCAGGTTCCGCGCAGGCCCACCTTCAGCCCCGAGGACAGCAGCAGCGTATTGGTCGGCCCCGGCACCACCAGCACCAGGGACACGTACATCACCATCTTCATCAGCGCGGCTTCGAGCAGCACGATGTCTCTCCTTGTTTTCTCTCTCAGGTTCGTTCGGGTTCGCCCGGGGGCGCGAGGCTCAGGCCCTGGCGCCCGCGAAGTAGCGGTTGCCGTCGGGCTCCAGCCAATCGGCGCGCGGCGGCGTGAAGATGTCGAGATCGACGGCATCCTCCAGGCACAGCGCGTTGTGGGGCAGGTTGGCCGGCAGGTGCAGGATGCCGCCGGGGCCCACCTCGGCCTCGTGTTCGAGCCGCTCGCCGTAGCGGAACAGCAGGCGCCCCGAGAGGATCAGCGTGAACTGCTCGTTCGGATGCGAATGGGTGGCCACGAAGGCGCCCTTCTTCAGGAACAGCCGGGCCATCATCAGCGCGTCGCCGTTCACCACCTGCCGCTCGATGTCGGGCGTCAGCACCTCGCGCTCGATGCCCTCCCAGTGGCCCTGGCCTTGCGGATTGAGTCCTGTCATGTGCCTGTCTCCATGCTGTTCGTCTTGTGTCGATGCGCGGCGAGCGCGCGGCTCAGGCCGACAGCTCGCCGGCCGTCTCGCGGCGCCGGGCGGCCGGACCGGCGCCGGCTGCGCCGGCGGCCCCGCTCGCTGTCGCTGCTGCCACCTCGCCGGCCGCCGCCCCACCACCCGCCCCACTCGCCCCGCCTGCCTCCGGCGAGCGCGCCAGCCGGCTCGCCTCCTCGGTGATGATGTCCTCCTGCCCCGCCACCAGCCGCCGCTCGGCCAGCCGCCGGTACAGCTCGAACTCGTTCACGCCGAATTCGAGCGCGGCCTTCTGGATATGCGGCACGTAGCCGGAGAACAGCCCGTACAAGCCGCTGGCGATGTTGGCGGCGGCGATATGCGGCGTCTTCGGGCTCAGGAAGGCCTCGCTCTCGCTCGCCAGCGCCGTCACGCGCTCGAAGCTGGTGTTCGCGGCATGCCCCTCGCGCTCCATCGCGGCCACCAGCGTCTCCAACTGGGTATTGCCGGCGCCGGCGCCGAAGCCCTTCACGCAGGCGTCGACGATGCGCGCGCCCTGCTCCAGCGCCACCAGGCTGTTGGCCACCGCCAGGCCGAGGTTGTTGTGCGCGTGGAAACCCACGTCGACGCGTAGCGCCTCTACCAGCAGGCGCACCTTCTCGCGCACCAGGTTCGGCGTCGAATAACCGGCGCTGTCCATCAGGATCACCGCCTGCGCGCCGTAGTCCTGCATCAGCCGCGCCTGGGCCAGCAGCACCTCGGGCGGCGCCATGTGCGACATCATCAGCACGCCGTAGGCCACCCGCCCCGCGCGCCGCGTCTGCTCGATGAAGCGCCGCGAGACATTGGCCTCGGTGCAGTGGGTGGCCACCCGCACCACGTCCACGCCGGCCTCGATCGCCAACTCGATGTCGGTGGCCTTGCCCAGCCCCGGGATGAAATGCACGCCGAGCCAGCTGGTGGTGAGCGCCGCGCGCGCCGTCTCCAGCATCAGGACATCGTCGATCGGAGTCTGGCCGAGCAGGCAGGACGAGCCGCCCAGCCCGTTGCCGTGGCCGACCTCGACGATGTCGATGCCGGCCGCGTTGGCCGCGCGCGCGTAGTCGGCGATCTGCTCGCGGCCGAGCTGGTGGCGAATCGCGTGATTGCCGTCGCGCAGGGTGGCGTCGCTGATCAGGTTCATGATGGGACTCCCGTGCTGAGGGTTGCATGCCGATGCGTGGCCACCGCCAGCGCCGCGCAGTTGATGATGTCGAGATTGCCGGCGTATTCGGGCAGGTAGTCGCCGCGTCCGCGCACGGTCAGGCTCATGGTGATGCGCCCCTGGCTCTCGAGCGGCGCCACCACCAGCTGGTAGCCCGGCACGTATTCGCGCACCCGGGCCGCCATCGCCTCGACGCGCTCGCGCACCCGCTCGAAATCCCGGTAGCGCGCCTGCGCATAGAGCGTGGTCTGCATGCGGATGCCGGGCTCGGCCGGGTTGATGTTGAGGATCGCCTTGGTGCGCTTGGCGCCGCTGAACTTCGCCAGCGCGTACTCGGTGGTGGCCTGGTACTCGCTGATGTTCTCGCGGGTGGCCATGCCGGCGCTGCGCGAGGCGATCGCCGACACCACCTCCAGGTAGTCGATCGAATCGACCGCCTGGCGCAGCGCCCAGGCCAGCGGCAGGCTGGCCTGCCCGCCGCAGGTGATCAGGTTGACGTTCTGCACCGCCTGCGTGTCGGGCAGGTTGATGCAGGGCACGCAGAGCCGCCCGAGCTTGGCCGGCGTGAGGTCGATCGCGAACTTGCCGGCTTCGGCGAAGAAGCGGTTGTGGATCGTGTGGGCCGCGGCCGAGGTGGCGTCGAACACCAGGTCGTAGCCGTCGACCTGGTCCTTCATGAAATCGAGCCCGTCGCTCGAGGTGGCGACGCCGCATTCGCGCGCCAGGCGCAGGCCGTCGCTGTCGGCGTTGCGGCCGACCACCCAGGCCAGCTCGAACTGCTCGCACGCCTTCACCTTGAACATCAGGTCGATGCCGATGCTGCCCGAGCCGAGGATGGCGACGCGGGTGCGTGGGGTTCGCTGCTTCATCTGCCGTTCTCCTCCATCATTTGGGCGACGCGCGCCGGAGCGCGAGCCGCGTCCTGCGCGTCCTGCGCGTCCTGCGCGTCCTGCGCGTCCTGCGCGTCCTGCGCGGGCGATGCCGGCGATCCGGACGATCCGGACGGCACCAGCTCGGCCAGCGCGCGGCCGAGTTCGGCCAGCACGCGCGCCTCGTCGCCGTGCAGGAAAAAGTGGTTGCCGGGATAAGACACGTAGCGGATCGGCCCGCGGCTCTCCTCGCGCCAGCCGGCCAGCCCCTCGTCGCTGACCAGGCCATCGTCGGTGCCGTGCAGCACCAGCAGCGGGCAGGCCAGCGGCGGCGCATCCGTGTAGCGGTAGCAGGCCGAGATGGTCAGGTCGGCGCGCAGCCGGGGCAGCCACAGATCGCGCATCGCCGGCTCGTCGATCAGCGCGTCGGGCGTGCCGTTGTAGTCGCGCACCGCCGCGATGAAGGGCTCGTCGGGCAGCGCCTGGATGCCCGCGTCGCGCCAGCGGAAACGCGGCGCGTTGCGGCCCGAGGCAACGAACAGCGCCGGCTCGCCGTGGCCGCGCTCGCGCAGCCGCCGCGCCAGGTCGAAGGCGATCAGCGCGCCCATGCTGTGGCCGAAGAAGGCGAACGGCAGGTCGAGCCAGCTTTCGATCTCCTCGGCCAGCGCGGCGGCGATCGGCTGCGCGTCCTCCACCAGCGGCTCGGCGAGCCGGTATTCGCGGCCCGGCAGTTGCACCGCCACCGGCTCGACCCAGTCCGGCAGCCCCGCGCGCCAGTTGCGGAAGATCGAGGCCGTGGCGCCCGCGTAGTGGAAGCAGAACAGCCGCAAGCGCGCCGGCCGGCCGTTCGGCGCGGGCTGGGGAATCAGCCAGGGCGTCTCGCGCGGCGCGCTCATGAGGCCACCCCGGCGCGTGCCGGCTGGCCGGCGGCCGCCTCGCCGGCCAGCGGCACCGGCACGGTGGTAAGCCAGTTCCACTTGTCGGCATGGGTGCCGCGCACGATGCCGAAGTAGCGGTCCTGGATCGCGCGCGTCACCGGCCCGCGCACGCCGTTGCTCACGGGCATGCGATCGACCGAGCGCACCGGACAGATCTCGACGGCGGTGCCGGTGAAGAAGATCTCGTCGGCCAGGTAGAGCATCTCGCGCGGAATGCTGGCTTCGGTGACGGTGTAGCCGAGGTCGCGCGCGATGCGCATCACGCACTGCCGCGTGATCCCGCTCAGGATGCTGCTGCCCACCGAGGGCGTGAAGATCTCGCCGCGATGCACCAGGAACACGTTCTCGCCGCTGCCCTCGCTGACGAAGCCGTTGCCGTCGAGCGCGATGCCCTCGCTCATGCCGTTCTCGCGCGCCTCCATCACGATCGCCTGGCCGTTGATGTACTGGCCGCCGATCTTGGCCATGGTGCTGGCCGCGCCGGGGCCGTTGCGGCGCCAGCTGCTGACCTGCACGTCAACGCCCAGCGTGAGCGCCTCCTCGCCCAGGTAGGCGCCCCAGGGCGTGGCGGCCAGCAGCGCCTCGGCCGGGTGCTGGCGCGCGTCGAGCCCGAGCGAGGGCCCCGCGCCGCGATACACCAGCGGGCGCAGATAGGCGCTGCGCAACCCGTTGGCGCGCAGCGTGTCGGCGCTCACCGCCATCCACTGCTCGACCGTCAGCGGCGAGGGAATGCGCGCCACCTTGCAGCTGAAAAGCAGCCGCTCGTAATGCTCGCGGCCGCACAGGATCGCCGCCTTGTCGCCGATCGCGTAGGCGCGGATCCCCTCGAACACGCTGGTGCCGTAATGCAGCGCATGGCTCATCACGTGCACCTGCGCGCGCTCCCACGGCAGCATCTCGCCGTTCTTCCAGATCATGCCTGCCTGCTTGCTGGTTTGGCTCACGGGCCGTCTCCTCACATCACGCTGTATTCGTTGAAGGCATCCACCACGCTGCGCCCGGCGCCCACCGCCTCGCGCACCTTGCGCTCCAGGCGGTTCTTGGCCAGCGCGCGCGTCACCGCCTCGCGCTCGACCTCGCGCGGGATCACGCAAACTCCGTCGTTGTCGCCGAACAGCAGGTCGCCGGGGCGCACCCGCACCTGGCCGACCTGGATCGAGCAGCGGTAGTCGACCACGTTGTGGCGCCCCTGCAGCCCGTAGGCATAGGTGCCGCGCGAGAACACCGGCAGCCCCAGCTCGCCGATCGCGTTGGCGTCGCGCACGCGGGCGTTGAGCACCACGCCGGCCGCGCCGATCTTCTTCACGCGCGCGCTGAGCAGGTCGCCGATGCGCGCCGCGTCCACCGGGCCGCCGCTGGCGATATAGACCTCGCCGGGGCGCAGCGCCTCGATCGACTCGAACAGCAGGCCGAAGGGCTTGGCGTCGAAGCGCCTGAGGCCGCCATGCGGCACCGGCGGATCGTCCTGCACCGGCATCGCGCGGCCCACCATCACCATCCCGGGCGACAGCGGCCGGATCTCGGGCGGCAGCATCGGATGGCCGAAGCCCAGCTGCTCGAGCACGTCGCTCAAGGGGCAGGTGGCCAGCTCGGCGCGCAGCAGCGCGAACAGCTCCTCATCCGTATTCCATTGCGTCATGGTGTGTCTCATCCGATAGGAAGGGCGCTGGGCTCGTCGAGCAGCACGGCCAGCTCCCGGTTGATCTCGTCCAGCACCGCCGCCTGCTGCTCGTGGACGAAGAAGTGGCCGCCGCCGAACTCGCGGCGCCGGAACCCGCCGCGCGTCTCGCGGGCCCAGCGTGCCAGCCCCGCCTCGTCGACCATCGCGTCGCGCGTGCCGTGGAACAGCACGATCGGGCAGTCGAGCGGCGCCTCCTCGAGGTAGCGGTAGGTCTCGAACACCGCGCCGTCGGCGCGGATGCGCGGCAGCAGCAGGTCGAGCAGCACCGGATCGTCGAGGATCGCCTCGGGGGTGCCGCGGCAGCCGCGCAGCACCTCCACGAAGGCCGCGTCGTCGAGCACGTGGCGGATCACCGGCGGCTTCACGTCCGGCGCGTTCTGCGCCGAGGCGATCAGCACGCGCGGCAGCGGCAGCGCGCGCCGGCGCAGGCGCCGCGCCACGTCGAAGGCGATCAGCGCGCCGGTGCTGTGCCCGAACATCGCGTAGGGCAGGTCCAGCCAGGGCGCGAGCGCCTCGGCCAGCGGCGGCGCGACCTCCTCCATCGCGTGGCGCAGCGGCTCGTCGAGCCGGGTCTCGCGGCCCGGCAGCTGCACGGCCAGCAGCTCCACCTCGTCGGGAAGGGCCGCCGCCCACGGCGCGAACATCGAGGCGCCGCTGCCCGCGTAGTGGAAGCACACCAGCCGCGCGCGCGGCGCGGGGCCCCCGGCCGGCCGGGGCTGGCCGGCGCCGGGCAGCAGCCAGTCGGAACGGGGCCTGGCCATCTCGGCGCCGGCCATCGCTCAGGCCGTGGCCGCCGCTTTCGCGGCGAGCGGCCGGGTCACGCGGTTATGGCCGTAGCGATCCTCGCCGGCCACCAGCACCGTGGAGTAGCGATCGAGCGGCAGCACCTCGCCGAAGTGGTGGAACGAGTCCTGGCCCGAGTACACCTTCACGTGGGTCGGCACGAAGCGCGTGGCCCAGCCGAAGCGCACCGAATCCTTGGTCGAGTTCGGGTTCGAGCCGTGCATGCAGCGCGAGGTGAAGATGAAGAACTGGCCCGGCTTGACCTCCATGTGCACGGCGCGCGCCTCGTCGGGCTTCCACTTCGGGTCGAGCTTGAGCTTCTCGTAGTCGTAGCCGTAGAAGCCGGACTTCTGGCCGTCGTCGAGCACCCGCTGGTTGAAGTTCTCCGGCTCGAAGGGGATGTTGCGCTTCTCGTCGAAGTACCAGGTGCGGTGGCTGCCCGGCATCAGCTTCAGGCAGCCGTTGGCCTTGGTGGCCTCGCTCATCGCCACCCAGGCGGTCAGCTCCCAGGGCCGGCCTTCCTCGGCCGCGGTGGGCTCCAGCTTCTCGGTGCCCTCGAACTCGACGAAGCTCTCGGCCTGGTGCCAGTCGGTGCCCTCGTCGCCGGGGTACTTCGGAAACCACTCGGTGCGCCAGCTCAGCACGTCCGGCCCGAGGATGCTGGAGATCCGGTCGACGATCGCCGGGTGGCTGATCATGCGATTCAGGTTCGGCATGTCGAGGTGCCGGTCGTAGTTCAGCTTGCTGTTCGGGAAGGCGGCGTTGGTGGTGTCCAGCAGGTCCATGCGGACCTCCTCCCACACGCGCGTCATCTCCTCCGGCTCGTAGAGCGTGAACGGGCCGGCATAACCGTTCTCGTAAAAGAACTTCTTTTCTTCCTCGGACAGATGGAAACGCTTCTGCATCTCAGTTCTCCTGATCAATAGGGAAGACCGTCGCGGGCTCGCTCGGGTCGTCACGGCTCACTGCATGGGGTCGGGGCTCGCGCCCTGGCGTGTTTCGTTACGTGTCGCTACGGGTTGCTGGGTATCGATGCCGGGAGCCGCGGCCGGCGCAGCTCAGCCGGCCGCCTCGGCGGGGCTGCGGCTGGCCTCGCGCAGCGCGTCGGTGGCCGCGGCCAGCTCGGCGACGGTCGAGCGCGTGCGGTCGAAGAACAGCCGCGGCGGCGGCGTGATGCCGAGCTTCGCCTTGAGCTGCTTGAGCACTTCGACGAGGTTCAGCGAATTGCCGCCGATGTCGAGAAAGCGCGTCTCGGGCGTCACGTGCTTCGCGCCGATCACGTTCTCCAGCACTTGGATCAAGATATCTACGGTCTTCATGAATTGACTTCCTCCTGGTGGCTTGCGTTGATGCGTTGCTGCAATATCGACAGAAGCGCCTTGCGATCCGTCTTTCCCGACGAGAGCTGCGGAAACCGGTCGAGAACCGCCAGATGGCGCGGCACCATGTAGGCCGGCAGCTCGCCCGCGAGGCGCTGCCGGATCGTGTCGGTCTGCCGCTCGGCGTCGACCGGCCTGCCCTGCTCGAACAGCACGCCGGCGGCCAGCACCTTCTCGCCGTGGCGCGTGTCGAGCAGCACGATCTCGCTGGCGTGCACGTGCGGCACGCTGTTGATGACCCGCTGGATTTCGTTGAGATGGATGCGATAGCCGCCGAGCTTGATCTCGTTGTCGCGGCGGCCCTGGTAGAACAGGCTGCCGTCCTCGAGCCAGTGGCAGAGGTCGCCGGTGCGATAGAAGGGCACGCCGTCGATGCGCAGCAGCCGCGCGGCGGTTTCCTCGGGCAGGTGCCAGTAGCCCTCCATCACCTGGCTGCCGCCGATCAGCAGCTCGCCGGGCACGTGGGGCGCGTCGATCGCGCGGCCGTCCTCGCCCACCAGCAGCACGCGCACGTGGGCCAGCGGCTTGCCGATCGGGTAGAGCGTGCGGCGCTCGGGCTCGATCTCGCCGATCAGGTGGGCGGTGGACGCGCAGGTCACCTCGGTGGGCCCGTAGGCGTTGATCACCTGCATGCCGGGCGTCTTGCGCAGCCAGCGCTGGATGGTCTTGATGTCGGGCACGTCGGTGCCGGTCAGGATCCGGCGCAAGGCCGGCAGGCGCGCCGCCTCGAAACCCTCGGCCTGGGCGATCAGGCCCAGCATCATGCCCCAGGCCGAGAAGTGGGTGACGTCGTGCGCCACCAGCGCGTCGAGCATGATGTCCGGCACGATCACGTCGTCGTGCACGTACAGGTGGGCCCCCTGCGCGAGCGGGAACAGCATGTCCATCAGGTAGACGTCGAAGTGCAGCGGCGAGAAGCTGGCGCAGCGCGAGGCCATCTTCACGTCGTACACCTCGCGCGTACCCTCGAAGAAATCGACGATGCTGCGATGATTGATCAGCACGCCCTTGGGCCGCCCGGTCGAGCCCGAGGTGTAGATGCAGTAGGCGGTGGCCGAGCCGTCCAGCTCGGGCAGCGGCAGCGCGCGCACGCAGGCGTCGCTGGGGGTGGCCTCGTCGTGGTCGCGCAGCCGCTCCAGGTCGGCCAGGCGCAGCACCGGAATGGCGCCGGGCAGCACCGCGCGCGCCTCGGCCTCCAGCTCGTCGTCGACGATCACCAATGCCGGCGCGATGTCGTTGAGAATGTAGCGCAGCCGCTCGGCGGGCATCTTGGGATCGAGCGGCACGTGCACGCAGCCGGCCTTGAAGCTGCCGACGATGGCCGCCACCAGCAGCGCACGGCGGCTCGCCGCCATCACCACGCGATCGCCCGGCGCGCAGCCGTAGGACTGCAGGCGCAGCGCGAAACGCGTGCTGAAGCTGTCGAGTTCGGCATAGCTGAAATCGTCGCGGCTGTCGGTCAGCGCCGGTCGATACGGCGTGCCGAGCGCGTGGGTCTGGATCGCGTGAACGATGTGTCCTGGCTGCTCCATATAGCCTTCTCCGATGTGTCTCTGCGGGCACCTTCGGCAGCAAGGCGGGCGGCAACGCGCGCCGGTTCGCTACGAGCGCGCAGGCTGGATTGCATGCGCCATGGCTCGCGGCCGCGACCGGCCCCTCGGTTTGTCGTGTCGCCCCCGCCACGAGCCTCGGCCGCCTCTCTCCTGGCGGCCCCTCGCGGCGGGGTCGTATCTCTCGTGTCTATCGCGTTTCTGGTGTTCGACTGCTGAGACGAACAGTAACGGGATTGCCGTGCGTAAGGACTTAGATCGTTTACTGCATATGCATGCATTTTGTTATCGCTCCGCGATATAACCGTCGCCGAGCAGGCCGAGCTGGCGCGCCTTGTTGGCGCTGACGCGGATGTGCTCGCTGTCGAGCTTGCGGTTGATCGCGCTGAACAGCTGATAGACCGCGCGCTCGCCCACGCCGAGCTCCTCGGCCACGTGACGCGCATTGCCGCCGCGCGCCACCAGCCGCAGCGCCTGCACCTCGCGCGGCTCCAGCGCCAGCGTGTCGGCCAGCTCGCGGCGGCGGCGCAGCACCTGCCATTCGAGCAGCTCGTTGGCCAGCCCGCGCAACTGGCGGCGATGCGCACACAGCCGGTCCTCGCCGGCCGGTGGCGGATGCGGCGTGCTTACGTGCAGCACGCCCACGGTGGCCACGTCGCGGCGGTGCGCCGGGTGGAACTGGTGGCTGCCCATGCCGTGCGCCGCGCCGTGACGCGGCAGCCAGTGGCCGGCCGGCAGCGCCAGCGCGCTGCCGCGCATCGGCCGCGTGTCCTCGCGCGCGGCCGCCAGCGCCGGGTCGTTCAGGTACCAGTGGCCGCCCGTGTAGCGCTGCGCCCAGGCCGGATCGCCGCCCACCAGCAGGTGATGGACGGCGGGTTCGCCGCTCGGCTCGTCGAACACGAACCAGTGGAAGAAGCATTGCGCGGCATCGCAGGCGGCCGTGACGCGCCGCATCAGCGCGATCAGCTCGGCGTCGCTCTCGCATTCGGAGGCGTAGGCGGGCTCGTCCAGGCGCGGCGCGGCGCCGGCCCGCGCGAGAGCCGTCTCGAGCGCGTCGAGCACCGCGCGATATTCGTTGGCCAGCGGCGCGGCGAACGGGTCATGCGCGACGAAGGCGGCCAGCGCCGCGCGCTCGCCCGCGTCGAGACGCTGGATCGAGACCGGTTCGCCGGGCGCGCGGCGATGCCGCTCGAACACGAAGCCGCGTTCGGCGTCGCCGCGCGCGACCAGCGAGAGACGAACCCCGCCCACCACGCCGTGCCGGATCTGCAGGGCATCGTCGTAATCGGGATCAGGGGAGAGATAGGAAGGCAAAGCGGAGTGTCGAGCCATGAGCGCCGGACCACCTGTGCAGGGAGTGGAAGGCGATGGCGGGCCGTCCCGCCGGCATCGCGGCGGGAGCGGTTTGCGTACGGGCGTGAACGCCTCGAACGACGGGGACGAATAGGTGGGTCGGCAAGCCTCGCTCCGCGTCACACGCACCGACGGCCATCGGTGGGATCAACCGCGCGGCGGGCGTGCCGACGCGCGCAGGGGATCTCGGGCGACGAGAAAAGGCGGATCGCGAAACCGGCGCGGGCGAGGCGCTGCCTCGTCCTGGCCGGGATGCGAGCCGATCGAAACGCACTGGTGGGCCGCCGGGAAGGCGGCACGCGACGCAGCGGCGCCGCGGCCGAGGCCGGGCACCGCCGCCGCATGGATGGCCAGGGCGGCCCGCATGCGGCGAACGTCAGGCGGCGAACCAATGGAACGCGGCGGCACGGCGCCGCGCGCGACACGCGCGGCCGCAGCCTGGGGCCGCGGCACACGGTGCCGGTTCGCTCGGGCGGCCCGAGGCGTCTCCTGGACTCGGGCCGGATTGCAGAGACGATGACGGCGGGTGCGAGCCCGGCCGTGAGCGCGGTTGCCCGCGCCAGCCTGCTCGCCCCGCCGTTCCTTGGTCGTCAGTTCAGACTTCGCACTCTCTCGTCGTCGAATGCCTGATCGCCGGGTCCGCCAGGCGTCCCGGCCTTGTTGTTCAAGGCTTGCCGCGGCCGGTCGTCACGCGCCGTCGCGCGCGACGACCGGTTCGTTTCAGATATGCAGGGCGTGGCCGAGCGCCCGCAAGGCGGCCTCCATCACCGCCTCGCCGAGCGTCGGATGGGCGTGAATGGTGCCGCCCACGTCCTCCAGCCGCGCGCCCATCTCCAGCGACTGCGCGAAGGCGGCGGACAGCTCCGAGACACCGCGGCCCACGGCCTGCCAGCCGAGGATCAGGTGATCGTCGCGGCGCGCCACCACGCGCACGAAACCGTCGCTGCTCTCCAGCGTCATGGCGCGGCTGTTGACCGACAGCGGGAAGCTGGCCACCAGCGCGTCCTCGGGCGTGGCCGCGTCGTGCGGCGCGAGGCCGACCGACACCACCTCGGGATCGGTGAAGCAGACCGCCGGGATCGCCGCCGGCATGAAGCGCCGCCGCTTGCCCGAGACGATCTCGGCCACCATCTCGCCCTGCGCCATGGCGCGATGGGCGAGCATCGGCTCGCCGGTCAGGTCGCCGATCGCCCAGACGTTGCGCATCGAGGTACGGCACTGGTCGTCGATTTTCAGGGCATGGCCCTCGCGATCGAGCTGCAGCGCCTCCAGCCCCCAGCCCTGGGTGCGGGGCCGGCGGCCGACCGCCACCAGCACGCAATCGGCCGGCAGCGCGTGTTCCGCGCCGGCCGCGTCCTGGATGCGCACGGCGTCGCCGCCCGCATTCAGGCCCAGTACCTTGCGCTCCAGGTGCAGCGCGATGCCGAGCTTGCCGAGCGAGGCGGCGACCGGCTTGGTCAGCGCCTCGTCCCAGGCCGGCAGGATGCGCGCCCGGGCCTCGACCACGGCCACCTCGACGCCGAGCTTGCGATAGGCGATCGCCAGCTCCAGGCCGATATAACCGGCGCCCACCACCACCAGGCGCCGGGGCAGGCTACTCGGCGAGAGCGCCTCGGTGGACGATTGCACGATGCCGCCGAACGGCATCGAGGGCAGCGCGACCGGCTCGGAGCCGGCCGCCAGCAGCAGGTGCTCGCCGCGCACGCGCAGCGGCTCGCCGCCCTCGCGCGCGACCTCGACGGTCTTGCCGTCGATCACCCGCGCCTCGCCCTGCAGCACCTCCACGCCGTGGCGCTTCATCAGCGTGCCGATGCCGCCGGTCAGCCTGGCTGACGATGCCGTCCTTCCAGGCCACGGTGCGGCCGATGTCGATCGCCGGCGAGGCCACGCTGATGCCCAGCGGCGATTCCTTCGCGTAATGGCGGGCCTTGTCGAATTCCTCGGCCGCGTGGATCAGCGCCTTGGAGGGGATGCAGCCGATGTTCAGGCAGGTGCCGCCCAGCCGCGCGCGCTCGACCAGCACGGTCGGCACGCCCAGTTGCGCGGCGCGGATCGCGGCCACGTAGCCGCCGGGCCCGCCGCCGATCACCAGCAAGGTGGTGTTGATGGGTTCGCTCATCGGCTCAGTCCACGAATAGCAGGGCGGGTTGTTCGAGCAGCGCGCGCACCGACTGGATGAACTCGGCCGCGTCCATGCCATCCACCACGCGATGGTCGAACGAGGACGACAGGTTCATCAGCTTGCGCGCCACCACCAGGCCGTTGCGGATCATCGGCCGCTCGACGATGCGGTTCACGCCGACGATGCCCACCTCGGGATGGTTGATGACGGGCGTGGATACCACCCCGCCCAGCGGCCCCAGGCTGCTCAGCGTGATGGTCGAGCCGCTCAGCTCCTCGCGCGAGGCCTTGCCGGCGCGCGCCGCCTCGGCCAGCCGCGCCACCTCGGCGGCCAGCGCCCAGACGTCGCGCGCCTCGGCATGGCGCACCACCGGCACCATCAGCCCGCCCTTGCTCTGGGTGGCCACGCCCAGGTGCACGGCGCCGTGGCGCGTCACCACGCCGGCCTCGTCGTCGTAGCGCGCGTTGATCTGCGGGAAGTCGCGCAGCGCGACCACCATCGCGCGCGCGATGAAGGGCAGCATGGTGAGCTTGCCGCGCGTCTCGCCGTGACGGCGGTTCAGCTCGGCGCGCAGCGTCTCCAGCTCGGTCACGTCGATCTCCTCGACGTAGCTGAAATGCGGGATGCGGCGCTTGGCTTCCTGCATCTTCTCGGCGATTTTGCGGCGCAGGCCGATCACCGGCACCGCCTCCTCGTCGTGGCGCTCGGCATAGGCCGCGCGCGCGCCGGCCGGCGCCGCGGCGGCGCCGCTACCCTGCAGCCAGGCATCGAGATCCTCGTGCAGGATCCGGCCCGCCTCGCCCGAGCCGCGCACGAAGCGCAGCTCGATGCCGAGATCCCAGGCGCGCTTGCGCACCGCCGGCGAGGCCAGCGGCCGCTCGCCGGGCTGGCGCGCGACCGGCGCCGCGGCGGCGCTCGATGTCGAATGCGCGGCTTCGCGGCGGCCCGGCGCCTCGGCGGGCCCGGCTGCCGCCTGCTTGCGCGGCTGTGCCTCGGCGGGCGCCTCGCGCGGCGCGCTCTTTTCAACCGGCGCCGGTTCGGCGGCCTTGGTTGCGGCCGCATCGACCGTCGCCTTCGCCGGCGCGGCCTGCGTTGCCGGCGCCTCGCCGCGATGATTGCCGCTGCCCGCCACCTCCAGGCGGATCAGCTCCGAGCCCACCACCATCATGTCGCCGGCCTTGCCGCCCAGCGCCACCACGGTGCCCGTCACCGGCGAGGGAATCTCGACCGAGGCCTTGTCGGTCATCACGTCGGCCAGCGCCTGGTCCTCCTTGACCTGGTCGCCCACCTGCACATGCCAGAGCCCCAGCTCGACCTCGGCGATGCCTTCGCCGATGTCCGGCATCTTGATCACATGAATACCCATCTCAGCTCTCCATCACACGCCGCATCGCCTCGCCCACCCGGCTCGGCCCCGGAAAATACGCCCACTCCTGCGCATGCGGATACGGCGTGTCCCAGCCCGTCACGCGTTCGACGGGGGCTTCGAGCCAGTGGAAGCAATGCTCCTGGACCAGCGAGATCAGCTCGGCGCCGAAGCCGCAGGTGCGGGTCGCCTCGTGCACCACCACGCAGCGCCCGGTCTTGCGCACCGAGGCGACGATGGTGTCGAGGTCGAGCGGCCACAGGCTGCGCAGGTCGATCACCTCGGCGTCGAGGCCGGTTTCCTCGGCGGCGGCCAGCGAGACGTGCACCGTGGTGCCGTAGGTCAGCACCGTCAGCTCGCTGCCGGGCCGCACCACGGCGGCCGAATCGAGCGGCACCGTGTAGTAGCCCTCCGGCACCAGGCTGGCAGGGTGCTGGCTCCAGGGCGTGACGGGGCGCTCGTGGTGGCCGTCGAAGGGGCCGTTGTAGAGCCGCTTGGGCTCCAGGAAGATCACCGGATCGTCGTTCTCGATCGAGGCGATCAGCAGGCCCTTGGCGTCGTAGGGGTTCGACGGCATCACCGTGCGCAGCCCGCAGACCTGCGTGAACATCGCCTCGGGGCTCTGGCTGTGGGTCTGCCCGCCGTAGATGCCGCCGCCGCAGGGCATGCGGATGGTCAGCGGCGCGGTGAACTCGGCGGCCGAGCGGTAGCGCAGCCGCGCGGCTTCCGAGACGATCTGGTCGGAAGCCGGGTAGAAATAATCGGCGAACTGGATCTCGGCCACGGGCCGCAGCCCGTAAGCGCCCATCCCGACCGCCACGCCGACGATGCCGCCTTCGGAGATCGGCGCGTCGAACACGCGCGAGCTGCCGAACTTGGCCTGCAGGCCTTCGGTGCAGCGGAACACGCCGCCGAAATAGCCCACGTCCTGGCCGAACACCACGACGTTGCCGTCGCGCTCCAGCATCACGTCCATGGCCGAGCGCAGGGCCTGGATCATGGTCATGGTGGCGGCCGACTGGCCCTTGGGTTGTGCGGTGGTCATCGCTCAGACTCCCAGTTGCTGGCGCTGGCGCCGCAGGTGTTCCGGCATGTCCTTGTAGACGTCCTCGAAGAAGCTCGCGACGTTCACGCGGTCGTCGCCGAGCGTGCCGTAGCGCTCGGCCTCCTTCTGCGCCGCGATCACCTCGGCCTCGAGCTCGCCCTTCAGGTCGGCGTGCTCCTGCTCGGACCAGTGGCCCTCGCGGATCAGGTGGCGCTTGAAGCGCTCGATCGGGTCGCCCAGCGGGAAATGCGCCCAGTCGTCGCCGGGACGGTATTTCGACGGATCGTCCGAGGTCGAGTGCGGGCCGGCGCGATAGGTGACCCACTCGATGAGGGTCGGGCCGAGGTTGCGGCGCGCCCGCTCGGCGGCCCAGCGCGAGGCCGAGTAGACCGCCAGGAAGTCGTTGCCGTCCACCCGCAGCGAGGCGATCCCGCAGCCCACGCCGCGGCCCGCGAAGGTCGAGCCCTCGCCGCCGGCGATCGCCTGGAAGGTCGAGATCGCCCACTGGTTGTTGACCACGTTGAGGATCACCGGCGCGCGGTAGACGTGCGCGAAGGTCAGCGCGGTATGGAAGTCGGCCTCGGCGGTGGCGCCGTCGCCGATCCAGGCCGAGGCGATGCGCGTGTCGCCCTTGATGGCCGAGGCCATCGCCCAGCCCACCGCCTGGATGAACTGGGTGGCGAGATTGCCCGAGATGGTGAAGAAGCCGGCCGCGCGGTTCGAATACATCACCGGCAACTGGCGGCCCTTGAGCGGATCGCGCTCGTTGGACATCAACTGGCACATCAGGTCGACCAGCGGCACCTCGCGCGTGAGCAGGATGCTCTGCTGGCGATAGGTCGGGAAGCACATGTCGCCGTTGTCGAGGGCGAACGAATGCGCGGTGCCGATGGCCTCCTCGCCGAGGCTCTGCACGTAGAAGGAAATCTTCTTCTGGCGCTGGGCGATCAGCATGCGCGCGTCGAACACGCGCGTCTTGAGCATCGCGCGCATGCCGGCGCGCAGCCGGTCGCGATCGAGCTCGGGAGCCCAGGGGCCGACCGCGCGGCCGTCGTCGTCGATCACCCGCACCAGGCCATAGGCGAGGTCGCTGGTATCGACCGGCGCGACGTCGATCGGAGGTTTGCGCAGCTTGCCCGCCGGGGACAGCAGCAGGTAGGAAAAATCGGTTTTACAGCCCGGTCGCCCGGTTGGCTCCGGTACATGCAATTTCAATGGCCCGTATTGGCTCATTTCGCTTATCTCCACGTTTGATTTTGTCGCACGCTTCGACGGTGATCGTATCAATTCGGCAGGCGCCGAGATAGAGCGGGAATCGCCCCGATTTTCAAAAATCGCGGGCGGTGTTATTGAAGTGGAGAATATCGCCACAAAGTGGTTTTTCCGATCAGCGCGATCGCCCGGAAAAGCAATGCACGCGGGGCCGGAAGGGAATCCCGGCCGGCCGCTGCAGCAGGCCTCGCGGCACGCGAGGGCGGTTTTCCAGACGATTATTCGCGTCGATTTTCAGCCACGCCAAAATCCCATTTTTTATCAAAGGCGACGAGCAAATCCCGCGTCCGGCGCGAATCGAATGCGCGAAACCCAATCGAGTCACCGGAAAATGGTGTGAGAAATTGCGTGATGGCCGAGCCGGTATCGTCCAGGGACGGTCGACCTCGGCGCACGGCTGCGGGAAAACCGCGCGGAAACGGCCGGGCATGCGCGGTAGGAACGTCGCCCGGAAAATGAAATGCCGGCTTCCGTGCGATCGCAGGAAGCCGGCAAGGCAAGCCGCCGCCGTGTCGGGCAACGGCCGGGGATGAGGGTCAGGCGCTCGCGGTTTCGCGCGCGAGCCGCGCCTCGTAGGCCTTCAGGTGGTTGTAGGCGATGCGCAGCAGGGACGGCTGGCCGTCGACGTCCGCTGGCGCGCGCGCCAGCAGGTCGCCGATCACGTGGTCGGCCTCGACGCGCGAGCGGTTCTCGACATCGCGCAGCATCGAGGCCGTCATGCCCGAGGGCGTGAACAGGATCCGGCGCGAACGTTCGTTCATCGCCTCGCCGGGCGCGTAGCCGTGGTGCGCGGCGATCGCGCTGGTCTCGCCATAGAGCGTCTCCAGCAGCCGATGGCCGTCCGGCGCGGCGAGGATGTCGCCCACCGAGCCGCGGAACAGCGAGGTGGCCGCCGCCAGCGTGGCCAGGAACACCCACTTGTCCCACATCTTCGCGACGATGTTCTCGGCCGGCAGCACGTCGAAGCCGGCGCCCGAGAAGGTGTCGGCGATCGCCTGCACGCGCGGCGTGAGCCCGCCCGCCAGGTCGCCGAAGCCGACCGCCTGCGCATCGTTGAGATGGACGATGTGCTGCTGGTCGTCGAGCGTGGCCGCGATCATGCACAGGCCGCCCAGCACGTTGGCGTCGCCGAAGCGCGCCTTCAGCACGTCCAGGTGGCGCATGCCGTTGAGCACCGGCAGGATCAGCGTGCGCGGGCCGACGAAGGGCGCGAACGAGGCGATCGCGTCGTCCAGGCCGTAGGACTTGCAGCTCAGGAACACCAGGTCGAAGCCGCCGGCGCGGTCGGCGTCGCCGGCCTGCACGGTCTTCACGCCGGGCAGCGTCAGGTCGCCCGCATGCGGGCTGCGGATCACCAGGCCGTCGCGCGCCAGCGCGCGGGCCCGGCCCTCGCGCACCAGGAAGCTCACATCGCGCCCGGCCGCGGCCAGCCGCCCGCCGAAATAACCGCCGGTCGCGCCCGCGCCCACTACCAGAATCCGCATTACCGTCTCCTTGCATTCATGTGTCGAAAGGTCGGCCGGCCGCGCTCGTGCGAGTCGCGGCCGGGCGCGACGACTGTAGCCGAATTCGACGAAGCCTGCCGGCGGGCGGCACGGCGAGATGGATGCGGCAACGGGCAACCCGACCCGCGCGCGACGACACCGCCGCGCGCGGTGGCCAGCGCGTTCAGGCCGCCGTGTCGCCTTGCGGCACCACGGCCACCGAGGCCTCGCTGGTCAGCATCAGGAAGGTGAAGGTCTCGCGCAGGTACAGGCGCACGACCTGGTCGTCATGGCTGGTGTAGCCGATCGAGACGTCCTCGCCAAGATGCAGCTCGTAGTCGCCGCCGCGCGTGGACAGCACGCAGCCGCCGGCGATCGCCGGTGCCCAGATGATCTCGCCGCTGACGATGCGCTTGATATGGTCGAGGATCGGGTAGCCCTGGTCGCGCGCCTCGCTCAGCGCGGTGTAGGCGTGCGAGCCGAGTACCACCGAATACGGGCCGTCGACGCCGGCCAGGCGCAGCGCCTCGAGCGCATCGCTGATCGCGTCCGGGTAGGCCGCGACGTCGCTCGGCAGGCCGAGCTTGCGGTTCGAGGTGCCCTCGCTGATGCCGACGATGCCGGCGGCCGGGTAACCGTCGAAGATCGCGTTGTCCTCGGCGAAGGCGAGCCGCTGCGCCGCCTCCTTCGCCGGCTGCCAGTCGGCGTCGCGCGCACCGCGCTCGACGCTGTCGATCGCCTCGCGGCTCAGCTCGAAAGGCACGGTCAACTCGACGATGGTCCGCACCTCGCGCAGCCGCGCGTTCACGTGCTCACGCGGCGCGGCGACCTCGCGCAAGTGGCCGGTGCCGACGGCCGATAGCTCGGAGCCGGCGGGGCCTTCGACGTCGACCACGCGGCGGCCGGCCACCGAGCGCTTGAAGGTGCGCGCCACTTCCTCCTCGATCTGGGCCCAGGCGGACGACGAGATCGGGGCGAGTTCACGATGCAGGTTATTCATGGGATGGGGTTCCTTTCAACGAGCCGATATTGAGCGAGCCGTCGCGACGGGGCGCGGGCGGCGAGGATTCGGGCAAGGCAGCGGCGTCGGCCGGTGCCGCGCGCTCGGCAAGCGCCTCGAGCAGGTCGGCCGACGGCACGAAGAACAGCGAGCCGGTGACCGCGCGGCTGTAGTCGAGCAGGCGGTCGTAGTTGCCGGGCGGGCGGCCGACGAACATGTTCTCGAGCATCTGCTCGATCGGCCGCGGCGAGCGCGCGTAGCCGATGAAGTAGGTGCCGAACTCGCCGGCGCCCGGGCGCCCGAACGGCATGTTGTCGCGCAGGATCTTCACTTCCTGGCCGTCCTCGTCGAGCGTGGTCAGCGAGCTGTGCGAGCACGAAGGCTTCACGTCCGCCGCCAGCTCGATGTCGGACAGTTTGGTGCGGCCGATGATGCGCTCCTGCGTCTCGACGGCCAGCGCATTCCAGCCGGCCATGTCGTGCAGGTACTTCTGCACGATCACGTAGCTGCCGCCCGCGAAGGCCGCGTCCTCGTCGCCGATCACGGTGAAGTCGACCGCCTCGCGGCCTTCCGGGTTCTCGGTGCCGTCGACGAAGCCGATCATCGCTCGCTGGTCGAAATTGCGGAAGCCATGCACCTCGTCGACCACCGTGACGGCATCGCCGAGCGCGTTCAGCAACTGCGTCGCCAGTTCGAAGCACAGGTCCATCGCCTCGGCGCGGATGTGCAGCAGGATGTCGCCCGGGGTGGCCACCGCCAGGCGCTGGCCGGCGCCGAACTCCCGGAACGGATGCAGGGACGCCGGGCGCGGCGCGCCGAACAGCGCATCCCATGCCTCGGCGCCGAAGCCGCACACGCAGCTGAGATTGCCGGCCGGCACGCGCTTGCCGACCGAGCGCACCAGCGCCGCGATGTCGCCGCACCATGAACGGATCGTATCGGCGTGGGCCGCGCCGGGATTGATCGTCGCCACGAGGAAGATCGCGCTGCGCGTGACCGTGGCGTGGACGGCCTGGGAAAGCGGGGGACGTGTCTGCATCGCGGCCTGCCTGTCAGTCATGTCGTGACGGATGGACCGCGGCTGCCGCCGCGCAAGAAGGCGAAGAGGGGATGTGGGTCATGCTGCGTTCTCTTTTTGACAGGCGTATGAAGGACGTTGCCCGCACCGTGCAACGTCGCCGAACCCGCAATCTAGCAGCTTCGGCCGGTCTTTGGAACGCAGCCCGGCAATCGGCTGCGCCGGGGCGAAGCCGATCCGGCCGGGGCGAGCCCGGAGCGAGGCGGACGCCGCGACGCGCGCCCCGCCCCCAGCCCCCGCCCCTGCCGCACTCCGCCCCGATGCTCAGAAACGGTGCACCACGCCCACCCCGAGCGCCACCTGGCTGCGCGATGACGAGGGCGTGCCGCTGAAGCCGTCGCCCAGCGAAGGCGTGGCGACGATCACCTTGCCGTTGCTCGACAGCGTGTCGCCGTTGGCGCGCTGCCAGGACTCGACCGCGTACAGCCCGGTGCGCTTGGACAGGCTGTAGTACTGCGAGAGCGTGAACTGCTGGTACTGCGCGGCATGGCTGATGCCGTTGGACAGCGTGGCGCGCGTGTAGCTGTAGCCGCCGGCGAAGTCCCAGGACGCGGCCGGGTGGTAATGCAGCACCGCGCCGGCCGTGTTGAAGGTGGCCGTGTTGCGGAAGCTGGAACCCGTGCCGGGAATGTACTGCACGTTCGAATAGGATGCCGAAACGTCCCAGGCATCCGAGAAGCGATAACCGCCCGTCACGGCGAAGCGCTGCTGCGCCTGCGCGCTCTGGTAGCCGTTGTTGATCGCCGAGACCGCCGTTTGCGCGCCGCCGTTCGAGGTGGTGGAGGACGCGCCCCAGGCGCCGCCGCCCGGCGTCGAGTTGTTGACGCGCTGGACGGCCGCGCCGATCCCGAACGGCCCGTTGCTGTATTGCAGGCCCGCGCTCCAGGTGGAGCCGGCATCGACGCTGCCCGGCACGCCGCCGAACGCATAGGACGCGCCGAAGCTGAAACCGCCCAGCGTCGGCGACTGGTAGACCAGCGAGTTGTTGGCGCGGTAGATGTTGTCGAGCGAATCGATATCGCCCGGATGCGCGCCGAAAAAGCCGGTCAGCCAGGTGGTCGGGCTCCAGGGCGAGAGGATCGTGTAGTAGGCCGTGTACTGGCGGCCCGCCGTCAAGGTGCCGAAGCGGTTGTTGGCGAGGCCCACCCAGGATTGGCGCGTGAACATCCCGCCGCTGAACTGCGAGCTGCCGTTGGCGCTGTTCACGCCGGCCTCGAGCGTGAAGATCGCCTTGGTGCCGCCGCCCAGGTCCTCGCTGCCCTTCAGGCCGAAGCGGCTGCCGGCCCACACGCCCGAGGTCATCTTCACCAGCGAATGGCCGCCCGCGGTCGAGCCCAGCGAGGCGGCGCTGTTCTGCCAGGCGATGCCGTTGTCGACGATCCCGTACAGCGTCACGCTGCTCTGCGCCTGCGCTGCCGCGCAGGCTCCGCCCAGCACGCAGGCGGCGATGATGGTCTGGTTCATTTTCAGTAATCCTATTAATTTGAAAAACGAAAGGGTCGCTGCTTCGCCTTCCCCGTGTCAGGCGAGCGTGGTCAGCCAGCGCGCCGCGCGAACGAGCAGCACGTCCGCCGAATCGAAACTCTCGATGCCCGCCACCTGCGGCGCATCGCATACCGCGAACACCGGCTTGCCCCATTGCAGCCCGAGCGCGATCTCGGACAGCGTGCCCAGGCCGCCGCCCACCGCCACCAGGCACAGCGAGGCGCGCGCGATCAGCGCGTTGCGGGTGATGCCCAGCCCGGTGGGCAGGGCCACGCTCAGGTAGGGGTTCGCGCCTTCCGCGTCGTCCTCGGGCAGCAGGCCGATGGCGATGCCGCCGGCGCGATGCGCGCCGCGCGCGGCGGCCTCCATCACGCCGCCCTTGCCGCCGCCGACGATCGCCATGCCGGCCCGGGCCAGCGCATGCGCGACCTGCTCGGCCGCGCGCAGTTGCTCGTCGGTGGCCGCGCGCGGGCCGATCACGCCGACCGGCATCAGGTGCCGGTTCGCGCCTCGCTGGCGCGCGGCGAGATCCGCGAGCGAGCGCTCGACCAGCGACGCGCCTTCAGTGTTGCCTTGGTCTGACAATCCATTCCCCCATTGCAAGAACGCAGGTGCAGAGCGCCGTCAGCAGGATCGACAGCACGGCTGCCTGCGAGAAATCGGTCTGTCCGTCGGACAGCTTCAGGTACATCAGGAGCGGCAGGATGTTGATCTGCGTGCCGACCAGCGCCACCGCCGTGCCGTAGGTGCCCAGCGCGATCGCCGCCACCAGGCACCAGGCCGCCGCCACCGAGGGCCACAGCTCGCGCCAGGCCACGTCGAGCCAGGCCCGCCACGGCCGTGCGCCGAGCGTGAGCGCGGCGTCCAGCGGGCGCCGGTCGAAGTTGGCGAAGGCCGGGTACAGCATCAGCGCCACGCGCGGGATCAGGTAATACGCATAGGCGATCGCCAGGCCCGCGCTGGTGTAGATCAGCCCGCCGAGCCGCGCCGGGTCGGCGCCGAGCTTCGCCAGAAGCATGGTGACGAAGCCGGCGCGCCCGAAGCTCAGGATGAAGCCGTAGGCGATCACCAGTCCCGAGAAGGCCAGCGGCACGCCCAGCACGGCCAGCGACAGGCGGCGCCGGGCCGGCGCCTGCCCGGCCAGCGCGATCGCCAGCACGGTGCCGATCGCCGTGGACAGCGTGCCGGTGGCCGCGGCCAGGCCCAGCGAGCGGCCGATCGCGTCGGCCACCAGTGGATCGCCGAACACGGCGGCGAAGGCATGGCCGCCGCCGTCGAAGGCGGCGCCGACCAGGGCCGCCAGCGGCAGCGCGAAGGCGATCGCGAACAGCAGGCCGGCCGGCAGCGCGCCGAAGCGGCGCAGCAGGCCCGCGTCGCGGGCGGCGGGAGTCGAGCGCGGATTCATCGCGGGCGGCTCGGAGCGTGGCGCAGGATCGCGAGCATCACTGGCCGAGCGTGGCCTGCGACCACAGCTGGTCGACCTGGGCCTTCTTCGCGGCCGCCTTGGCCACGTCGAGCGGATGCACCTGCGGCGCGTTCGGCATCTTCGCGGCGACCTCCGGCGCCAGCGTCACGCCGGGCACGGCGGGCCGCACGTAACCCTGCGCGAACAGCGCCTGGCCCGCGTCGCTCATCACGAAGTTCAGCCACAGCCGGGCCGCCGACGGGTTCGGCGCGTTCTTCACCAGGCTCATCGCGTAAGGCGCCGAGACGCTGCCGTCCTGCGGGATCACCACCTCGGCCGCGTCGCCCATGCCGTCGCTGTACTTGGCCTTCAGGCCGTCGTTCTCGTAGCCGATCAGGATCGGGATCTCGCCCTTCACGAACTTCGCGTAGGGCGTGGTGCCCTCCACGCGCAGCACGTTGCCGGCGTTCTTGAGCTTGCCGAAGAAGTCGGCGCCCGGCTTCGGATCGTCGACGCTGCCGCCCATCGCGTAGGCGGCCGCGAACACGTCCACCTGGCCCTGGCCGGTCGAGCGCGGATCGAGGTAGACCACCGCGTTCCGGTATTCCGGCTTGAGCAGGTCCGCCCAGCGCCTGGGCACCTCCTTCACCAGCTTGCGGTTGACCAGGAAGGCGATGTTCAGCGAGTGGACCGTGAACCAGCGCGCATCGGCATCGCGGAACACCGGCGGCAGCCTGTCGAAGTTGATCGGCTTGAACGGCGCGACCACGTCCTTGGCCTTGGCGTCCAGCGCCGAAGCCGCGAAGTAGTAGGCGGTATCGGCCTGCGGGCGGCGGCGCGACTTGTCGAGCGCCACCACCGTGGCGGCCGAGCCGATGTCGTTGTAGGTGATCTCGACCTTCGGGTAGCGCTTGCGGAATTCGGCGAACAGCGCCTTCCAGTTGGCCCACTCGGGGCCGGTGTCGAACGACACCACCAGGCCTTCGTCGGCGGCCTGCTCGTAGAGCGCGTCCTCGCCGGGGTAGAGCGGCGCGGCCGGGGCCGCGTGCGCGGCGCCGGCGGCGAGCGTGCCGAGCGCGAGGGCCAGCGCGCCGGCGCGCAGGCGTTGGATCAGGGTGGGACCTGCGGACATCGTGGTTCTCCGGGGTGCTGGCTGTGTTCCGCCGAGGCGGACGAGCGTGGGTTGATCGGTAGTGCGAAGCGGCGCCGGTTCATGCCGCGCCATCGAGTCGAATCGGAACGGCTTCATGTCACGCGCCCGGCGAAGCCGGCAGCACGCGCAGGTGGCGCGGCTCGATCGCGATGCTGTGGCTGGCCACCACGCGCCCCTCGCCGAGCAGCGGCGTGGCCGCGCCATGCGGGAAGAAGTCGTAGCGATGGGTCGAGCCGAAGTAGCGCACCTCGCCGCGCGCGCCGTGGATGCGATTGGCGCAGCCCTGCTCCGGGTCGGCCTGCACGTGCTCGGGACGCAGCAGCAGCTCGACGGCCTCGCCCTCGCGCGCCGCGCCGGTGGGCGCGCACAAGGTGGTGAAGCCGACGTCGACGCGATCGGTGGCGATCACGCGTCCCGGCAGGATCGTCGAATGGCCGATGAAGCGCGCCACGCGCGTCGAGGCCGGCTGCTCGTAGAGCTCGCGCGGCGTGCCCACCTGCAGCACGCGCCCGCCCTCCACGATCGCCACGCGGTCGGCCATGCTGAGCGCCTCGTCCTGGTCGTGGGTGACGAACAGCGTGGTCGCGCCGCAGGCGCGCTGCAAGGTGCGGATCTGGTCGCGCAGTTGATGGCGGATGCCGGCATCGAGCGCGGCCAGCGGCTCGTCGAGCAGCAGCACGCGCGGCTCGATCACCAGCGCGCGAGCCAGCGCGACGCGCTGCTGCTGGCCGCCCGAAAGCTGCGCCGGGCGCCGCCCGGCATGGCTGGCCAGGCCGACGCGCTCGAGCATCGCAAGCGCCTGGCGGCGCCGCTCGGCCGCGCCCAAGCCCCGCATCTTCAGGCCGTAGGCGACGTTGTCGGCCACGTCCAGGTGCGGGAACAGCGCGTATTGCTGGAACACCATGCCGACGCCGCGCTTCCACACCGGCTGCGCGGCCACGTCCTGGCCGCCGATCGCGATCCGGCCGTGATAGCCGGTCAACAGGCCCGCCGTGAGGCGCAGCAGGGTGGACTTGCCCGAGCCGCTCTGGCCGATCACGGCCAGCAGCTCGCCGGGAGCCGCCTTCAGCGAGATCTCCGAGATGCCGTGCGCGGCGCCCGGGTAGGTGTAGCTGACGGTATCGAATTCGAGGCTCATGGTCTTACTTCAGTCGTTGCACGGTGGCGATCGAGGTCAGCGTGGCGGCCACCGCCAGCACCAGCAGCACCACGGTGGCGGCGCAGGCGAAGCCCGAGGCGCCGTAGAAGGCCTGCAGCAGCACCACCGGGTAGTTGCGGTAGCGGAAGCCCGCGATCAGGTTCGAGATCTGGAATTCGCCGATCGACAGCGCCGCCACCATCACCAGCCCGGCGAACAGGCTGTGGCGCAGGTTGGGCAGCACCACGCCGAGGAACTGGCGCGCCGGGGTGGCGCCGAGCGTGGCCGCGCAGGCTTCCAGGGTGGCCAGGTCGAGGTGGCGCAGGTCGGCCAGCAGGGTCTGCAGCAGGTAGGGCAGGGTCAGCACCGCGTGCGCGGCGATCATCAGCCACAGCGTGCCGAGCCAGGGCAGCGTGTCGCCGCCGAACACGGCGATATAGCCGAAGCCGAGCGTGAGCGCCGGCACGGCGATCGGCAGCAGCATCACCAGCCGCGCCACCCATCCACGACCGCTGCGCGCACGGTGGTGCAGCGCATAGGCGAGCGGCACGCCGAGCAGCGCGTTCAGCGCGCAGCAGGCCAGCGCCACCGTGAGGCTGGTGAAGAAGGCGCGGCGAAAGCTCCGGTCGGCCGCCAGGTCGGCATACCAATGGCCGGTCAGCCCGCTGGGCAGCAGCGTGTTGGTCCAGCTCTGCCCGGTCGAGCCGATCAGCAGCAGCGCGATCGGCAGCAGCAGGTAGAGCGCGAACAGCACCACCACCGCGCGCACCAGCACGCGCCCGGCCGAGGGCGCGCGATTGCCACGACGAATGGGAACACCAGCGGCCTGGGCCCCGGCGGCGGAGGAAGACATCGGCGAATCCGTGAACGAGCGGGAGGAACGGCGCGAAACCGAGTCGAATCAGGAACTTGGCATCGCGATGACGGCCGCCAGTGTGGGGCGGCGACATGGCAGCGTCATGAAAAAAACGTACAAAGTGCGCATCGTCCTTTGCGAATCCGGAACACCACGCGATGAAGCACCTGTATCCGAACATCGCCGAACTGCATGCGTTCGCGAGCTCGGCCAAACATCTGAACTTTTCCTACGCGGCGCGCGAGCTGGGCCTGACGCCGAGCGCGGTGAGCCGGCAGATCGCCAACCTGGAGACGCTGTTCGGCGTGAAGCTGTTCGTGCGGGAGGGGCGCAACCTGTCGCTGACGCGCGCCGGGCAGGTCTATCACGCGCGCGTCACAGGCCCGCTGCGCGAAATCGGCAATGCCTCGCTGGAGCTGCTGAGCGTGCGCGAGGACAGCGACCTGCTGACCATCGCCAGCGTGCCGACCTTCACCACCAAGTGGCTGGTGCCGCGCCTGCCGTCGTTCCTGGCCGCCGCGCCGAACGTGACGCTGAGCTTCCGGCGCCACCTGGCGCACGGCGATCCGTTCCCGTTCGGGCTGGACGCGGCGATCCGCTATGGCGACGGCCGCTGGGAAGGGGTGCGCTGCGATTACCTGGCGGGGCGCACCTTCGTGCCGGTCTGCTCGCCCGAATTCGCGGCCAGGCATGCCCTGCGCACGCCGGCCGACCTGGCGGCCGCGCCGCGGCTGGTGCACGAGCAGGCCGAGAACGTCTGGTTCGAATGGGCGGAGCGCCATCGCGTCACCAGCATGAACGCCTTCTCGGGGCCGCGCTTCGAGCAGTACGCGGTGCTGATCCAGGCGGCGCAGGCGGGGCTGGGCCTGGCGCTGGTGCCGGCCTTCCTGATCCGCGCGCCGCTCGAGGCGGGCAGCCTGGTGCAGCCGGTGGCCGCCCCGATCGAGGTGGACAACCAGGGGCACTATCTCTGCTACACGGCCGAGCGCTTCGAGACCAGCGCGGCCTTGCGCCGGCTGCGCGAGTGGATGCTGGGGGAATTCGCCGCGCAGGCGGCGGCAAGCGCCCGGGCCGCTTGAAGACCCGGGGCGCTGGAAGATCGAACGATACCGCGACGAGGTGGCGAACCCGTGGCGAACTCAGGCCGCGGCGCGTTCCGCTTCCACGCCCGCGACCTCGTCCGGAATCGATTCGGTCTCCTTCAGGAAGGCCTTCAGGTAGCGTCCGTGGATGAAGCGGCACTCGGCGCGCAGCATCCCGTAGAGGATGAAGTCGGTGCCGTCGCCGGCCGCGCCGCGCATCACGCCCTCGCGCACGAAGCCGAGGTTCTCGTCGAGCCGCTGCGCCTCGAGGTTGTCGACGCGCACCAGCCCCGTCACGCGCCGGCAGCCCAGCATCGCGAATGGATAGAGAAACGCGGCGGCCACGAAGGCCGGCGTGATCACGTGCTGCGACACGCCCTCGCCGAGCGCGAAGTGCATCAGCAGGTTGGGGCCGTTATGCCCCTGGAACACCACGCCCGCCACCAGCTCGCCGTTCTTCGCGAGCCCGATCGAGCGCGCATCGTCGTAGCGATGCTCGCCCGTGCGCGAGGCGACGAAGTGCATGACCTCGTCGTGCTGGTCCAGTACCAGACGGCGCATGCTGCCTCCTATTGGCTGGCCTTGCCTCGATGCCGCGTCGATCAGGACGGCAGCGGGATGCCGAACTGCTGCAGCGTCGGGTTGACGTTGGAGGCGAAGGCCTTCTGGTTGTTGTGCTTCTTCACCGCCTCGACGATCGCGAAGATGATGCCGGCCACGCCCACCACGGCCGCGCCCACCGCCATCACCGGCGCGGCTGCCGCCATCGCGCCGCCCACCGCGCCGAGCACGCCTTCGCCGGCCGCGGCACCCGCTTCGGCACCCGCCGCCGCGCCTTCGGCCGCTTCCGCGCCGGCTGCCGCGCCTTCGGCGCCGCCGGTGGCGGCCGCGCCGGCCGCCTCGGCCGCCGCGCTATCGCCGCCGATGCCCATGAAGCCCTCGCCCTTGGCAAGGTCGCCCAGCGTCTGGGTGACCGTCTTGGCGTCGCTCAGGCCGCGATGCACGTCGTCGATGGTGTTGCCGGCCTGCTGGTCGCCATTGCCGCCGCCCACCGCGCCCGCGCCGTCGCCGCCGGCATCGCCCGCGCCGCTGCCGGCCTGGCTCACGCCGCCGCCGCCCTGGAACTCGCCCGACATCTTCTGCATCTCGGGCGGCACCGTCTGCTGCAGGTAGGCCGCCGTGGCCGGGTCGCTGGCCAGCTTCTGGATGTCCTGCTGCAGCGCCGCCACCGTCTTGTCGACGTTGCGCAGCTTGTCCGAGCCGCCGGCCTGCACGTCCACCAGGGTCTCCATCAGCTTCACCATCACCGCCGCCTTCTGCTGCGGCGTGTAGTTCTGCGGGTTCTGGATGATGTCGCCGTTCAGCGAGCTGATATCGGTGTTGCCGGTGATGTTCTGCAGGCTCGCGTCCTGCAGGAACTGCTGCGAGCCGGCCTGGGTGGTCGGCGCGTCGTCGCTGAGGAAGTGGTCGAGGTTCTTGGTCGAATAGATCTGGTCGCGCTTATGGGTGGCCTTGTCGTCGCCGCTGCGGTCCAAGTCGTCGAAGCCGCCGTCCGAGCCGAAGGCCTGCGCGGCCGACTTCAGCGCCGAGCTGAAGCCCGAGTTCTTCTGCAGGTCCTCGACCTGCTGCTGGGTGGTCAGGCCGCCGCCCGACTTGCCGCCGTGCGTGTAGTTGTTGCCGTTCTTGCCGTTGGACTTGTGGCCCTCGGATTCGCCGGCGATCGCGTTGTAGGCCTTCATCAGCCCGGCCGAGCGCTCCACGTTGACCGAATCGGCATCCGCGTCGGGATGCTTCTTCATGTAGTCCTTGATATCCGAATCGGCCTGGTCGAGGTTGGTGCTGACCTGGCCCATGAAGCCCTGCATCTTCTTGGTGTCGATCGTGCCGTCCGACTTCAGCGCGCCGGTGTTCTGCAGCGCCGTCTTCAGCGAGGGATTGTCGTTGACGAACTGCATCGCGGCGGCCTTCTGCGCCTCGGTCGGCGGCTGGCCGTCGGGGCCCGCCTTGCCGCTGAGGATCTGCATGGCCGCCAGCGGACGCTCGAGCGACACGCCCTGCTCCGGCGAGGCCAGGTCCGACCACTTCGCGAGGTCGGACTGGTCGTTGCTCTGGCTGTACTGGTCGAGCGCGGCGTACTTGCCGTCGTCGGTGGCCGCGCCCGAGGCACCGGCCGCACCCGTGGCGCCGCCGAGCGTGCCCGCGCCGCTCATCGAGGGGTCCTGCATCGGCGAGGGCGCGTTCATCTGCGGCAACTGCCCGGACGGCGCGGCGTCGCCGCCGTCGTCACCACTGCCCTGCTGCTGCGCCGCGCTCGCCAGGTTGCGCACCATCGCCTGCAATTGCTGCTCGAGCTGCTCCATCATCTGGAGCGCGTTCTGTATCCCGCCGCCGGACGAACTGCTCGGGTCCGTCGTCGTCGGCACGTTCATGGTCTGGGAATACGAAAGCGAATTGAGGGATGTCATGGCACGCGGCTGATTGAATAGGAATGGAAAACGCGGAGCAGCCTCGGGCGGCTCCACGCGAACGCCAACGGCAAAACGGCCCGTTCCGCGAGGAACAGGCCGCGTCCGTCAGACGTCGTCGTCGTCGGTGCTCGGCTTGGGCATCTGCATGCCCAGGCCGTTGCCTCCCATGCCGCTGCTCATCAGCATCATGCGCATCATCATCTGCGACGCGACCTTGCTGGTATCGGGAGAGGAGGATGCGCCGGCCGTGGCGGTCCGGGCCGTCGGATCGGCGATGCCGCCCTGCGCGGCCTTCTGGAAGTTCGCCATCGCCGACAGGCCGTCGGCGCCCTTCACGTCGGCGGTCTCGATGGCCTGGTACGCGCTCGGGTTCTGCAGCATGAACTTCGCGGCGCTCTGCACGTCCGGCGGCGTGCCGGTCGGCGGGTTCATCGCCAGTTGGTAGAGCGAGTTCGGATCGGTGGTGCCGACGCCGTTCTGCTGACCATAGGCCGCGATCGCGCCGGCAGCCGACTGCATGGTGACCGGCGAGCCGTCCGACATGGTCGGTTGCGCCTGCGCGCCCTGCGTGCCGTCGGCGCCGCCCTGCGCGGCCCACTGCATGTCGCCGATGCCGGCCTTGCCGTCCGCGCCCGGCACGTCGTGCGTCTCGATCGCCTTGAACACGTCCGGGTTCTGCAGCATGAACTGCGCGGCCTTCGAGACATCCGGCGGCGTACCGGCCGGCGGGTTCTGCGAGAGCTGGTAGAGCTGGTTCGGCGTGATCGGATCGACACCGTTCTGCGACATGTAGGAGCTCAGCGCGCCGGCCGCCGATTGCGGCGTCATGCCGGTGCTGTCCGCCGCGCCGCCGACACCCGCGCCGCCGATGCCGCCGAGCGCGCCGTCGCCGCCCACGTCACCGGCACCGCCCGCGCCACCGGCATCGCCGCCCGCGCCGGGCAGGCCGCCCGCGCCCGGCTGGCCGCCGAGCTGCTGGGCAAGCTGCTGCGCTTGCGCCAGGCTCTGCTGGATCTGGCCGACCAGTTGCTGCATGATCGAACCGGCCAGCGAGCTGATCTGCTGATCGACCTGCTGCTTGAGTTGCGAAATCTGCGAGGTGAGGCTCGACAGGTTCGCGCCGCCCAGCAGCGACGACGCGGTGTTCGGCAGGCTGATTCCGCCCGAGAGATTCATGATTGGCCTCCTATGAATGGGTACCGAGTACGACGTTCAAGGTGTCACGTCACACGCCGCCTGTTCATAGGAGGCGCTATGCCGTTGCCAATACTAGTCAACCGCTGCATATCGAAACTTCGTCGATCCGAACCCCATGCCGGAAATGCGAAGCGCATGCAAGCCGCGCGTCGGCGGTCCGCGACGGCCGCGGTGAGTCGCTGCGGCTCGCCGCGCACGGCTTCGTATCGCGGCACGCGACCGGGGCCCGCTTCCTGTCTGATATTGGTTTACCGACTCTTCGTGGCGCGGCCATGCACGTGTTTCCGTTCGTCGATCGTCGTGGTGCGCATCGCGCATCGCGCGCCGGCATCCAGCCCGCCTCGCACGCGGGCCGGGCCTCGCTGATGCTGGGCCTGACGCTCGTGCTGCTGGCCGGCTGCGCGACACGCCCGCCCGGCCCGCCCGACGCGACCGTGCCAGACTCGCTGCGCGGCGCGCATGCCGAGGCCTGGCAGGAAACGCTGATGGCGGTGGGCGACCAGGTCTACCGCTGCCGTCGCGTGCCGGCGCAGGCAGCCGACACACCCGGCGCGAGCGCGGGCGACACCTTGCGCTGGCTGCCCTACGGTCCCGAAGCCACCCTCGTCGATGCGCGGGGCCGCAGCGTCGGCGCGGTCACGCCGGGCCGCTACTTCCTCGCCCACGACGGCAGCTTCGCGGTCGGCAAGACCGAGGCGGCCACCATCGTCGACGCCAGCGCCCTACCCTGGGTGCGCTACACGATCGCCGCGAGCACGCGCGCGCGCGGCGGCCGCGACGGTCGCATGACGCGCGTCAGCACGGTGATCCGGATCAACACGCGCGGCGGCCTCCCCGCCAGCGACAGTTGCCGCCTGGAAGGCACCCAGCTCTACGTCCCCTACTTCGCCACCTATCTCGTCTACCGCCCGGCAGCCGCGGCGCGCTAACACATCTTTTTGATTTCTTGATTAAATCGCGCCATTAAGATATGCGATTTTTTATTGCATCTGCACAAGTGTTCGCGCGCTTCATTTAAAAGATTGCCGGGAATTACTCACCAAATATCAGCGAACATTACAAATCGAAAGGAAGCTGGCGTTACCTGATTTTTACCTGATTCTAGGTATCTGACGATCCCCTTACGATCTTGTCTGATCCCAGGCGCTCGAAGCTTACAATTTCATATCGAAAGTTTATGTTTAGGTGAAAAACTAAACATTACATTCCATGATTCGAAAAAGATGTGCCTGCAAGCCCCAAAAACTGGCAATTTCTTTCCGCCGGTTAACAATAAGTTACATCCTTGGTTTTTCGATGCCTGTACTTTCGCTCCGTGCCAGTAGCCTGCCGGTTCATTTCACGACGGGACAAGTAGAGAGGAGGTCAGGTTGAAGTTCGCCGTATTAACGCCCAACGTCAGCATGTTCGAACGACTGCGCCAGCATTTTCTCGATGCCTCGGTCGAATGCATTCAATTCGACGACGACGTCGCCCTGGCGCGTGGCCTTTATCGCGATGATTACCGCGTGATCCTGGTCGATGCCGCCACCGGCATCGACGGCACGCGCACCGTGTTCGCGCGACGCGCCTTCTATGGCGGCCGCCGGGCGCCCCTGCTGGTGGTCGGCACGTTTACCGATCGCGACAGCCTGGAGCGCGCCTTCGACGCCGGCGCCGACGACGTGGTGCTCGCGCCGTTCGATCGCAACGAACTCGCGGCGCGCGCGTTTCGCGCCATGCGCCGCGTGGAGGCCGAGCCGGCCCCGCGCGACGAGCAGCGCGTCACGCTAGGCGCGTACACGCTGGACCAGCAGGCCAGCACCGTGCAGATCGCGGGGCGCACCGTGCGCGTCACCACGCGCGAATTCGCGATCGCCTGGCTGCTGTTCTCGCGAGCCGGCGAATACGTCACGCGCCGCCAGTTGGCCGGCGCGATCTGGGGCAGCACGGAAGACATCGTCGGCCGGCGGCTCGAGCAGCATATCTACAAGCTGCGCCGCAAGCTGGAGCTGACCGGCGAATCGGGCGTGGCGCTGCGCACCATGTACGCGCACGGCTACCGGATCGAGCAGACCGACGGCAGCGCGCTGGAGGCGAGTGCCCAGGACGAGATGCAGCACGACAAGCTGTCGGCGCTGCTCGAAGCCGCGCCGGGTGCCGCGCTGCGCGCCATGGCGGAGCTCGCGCCGGCCTGCGCGCCGCAATCACGCCCGAACGCGGCCCCCTTGCCAGCCGACCGCGCAAACGTTGTCGCGCCAGGTGGCGGCGCCACCGTGCATGCCCGGCACAGCCTCACGGCCTCGCTGGCGCAGCCCTGGGCCTCGTATGCCAACCCCTGGCACATCGGCGCGACCATGATCGCGAAGTCGGTGCGCGACGACGGCGCCACCTCGGACCAGATCCGCATGCCGACGCTGCCGGGTTCGCGCGGCGAAGGCTGACGGCCGATCCAGCACGACACATGGCCGGCGCGATGCCGGCCATGTCGAGAAGTAAGCAATACGATCCCGCCGCCGGCGGGATCTGCCGTTTACACGGTTCCCTGCGCGAGCTTCTGCGCGAAGGCGTTCGCGTAGTTGACGCGATTCTGCATTTCCGGATCGGTCGCCTGTTCGTATTGTTGGCACCAGATGGTGGCCGCGTTGCCGGCCGATCCGGCATTGTTCATCTGCTGCATCAGGCCCGGCCGCTCGGCGACTTCCTTCAGGATGAACTGCGCCTGCACCGTCGGATCCGACGCTGACTTGCCCTGCTGTTCCGCGAACTGTTCAAGCGCCACCTTGCGGTCACCGCCCCACTGCTCCAGACCGAAGCCGTGCTGGTTGTCATCGGCATTGTTCGCCGAGGGGCCACCACCCAGGCCACCCTGGTTGACGTCCGCCTCGAAATTGCTTTCCTGCTGCGTGTTGCCGAGAATCCCGGCGATCGCGGTGTCGTTGAAACCGCCCTGCTTGAGCACGGCCGCCATCTGGCTCGCCACGCTGCCACTACCGCTCGGCACATCCGTGCTGCCCGCGACCGGCGTGCCGGCACCTGCGTCGCCTACACCGGCAGCCGGCGCGCCTGCCGCCGGCGCACCACCGCCTCCGCCGCCGGCCGGCGCCGCCGCGAACGACTGGGGCATGCCGCCACCGCCGCCACCACCTCCGCCGCCGCCGAGGCCATCCTCGCCATCGGACGAGGCCGCCATCTTCAGGGCCTGGGTGATCTCCTGGATCATTTGCGCGATCTGCTGGAGGATCTGGATCAGCGACGAGCTGTTCGACCCGTTGCTGCCGCCCGTGCAGAGCGACATCGGATCGATCGACGGCGTCGATAAGGAATTGATGGACAGCGACATGAACGACTCCCCTGGAATGGACGGCGGCAATGCCGACTCATTGCACTATAAGGAAGTGGTCGAAGGCTTCCATGGGCTGCGCGAAGCTGCCTCTCGCGAAGCGAACCGGAAGGCGGGGGCAGCCGCGATCCGCCTTCATCGAATCGGGCCCGGCGGCACGCGCGATGCCGCCGCCGGGCCCCGGCTCAGACGCCCGCGTCGATGATGCGCGGCGTCAGCAGGAACACGCGCTCGCCGTGCGAGTGGTCGTCGCTGTGATACCGGAACAGCGCGCCCAGCAGCGGGATGCGCGACAGGAAGGGCACGCCGGTCACGCCGTTGGTCTGCGTGTCGGTGGTGAAGCCGGCGATCAACAGACTTTCGCCGAGCCCGACGAAGGCCTGCGTGTTGATCTGGCTGGTGGTGATCACCGGAATGTCGTCCACCTTCTGCTGGGTCAGCTGGCCGTCCTCGATATGCACGTTCAGCTTGATGCGCGTCTTGTCCTGGTCGCGCACGATCAGCGGCAGCACCCGCAGCGACACGCCGGTCGAGACGCTGTAGAGATCGGCCGAGGTGTAGCCCGCCACCTTCACGAAGAAGCGCGTGGTGTTGTCCATGGTCGCCTCGACGTTGTCGAGCGTGGCCACCAGCGGCGAGGCGTCGATCTTGGTCTTGTTGGTCGACTGCAGCGCGCTCACGCGGGCCATCAGGTAGCGCCCCGCGCCGCCCACCACGGCCGACAGCGCCGCGCCGCCGGGCGTCGCGTTGACGATGGTGTTGCCCGGCCCGGCCTGCTGCACGGTGCCGAACAGCGGATTCAGTTGGCCGCCGTCGAAGCTGTTCTGCGCCTGCTGCGCATTGCCGGTCTGGAAGTCCACATGGCTGTTGTGGGCGCGCCAGTCGACGCCGATCTGCTGCAGCGTGTCGTCGTCGATCTCGATGATGTGCGCCTGGATCTCGACGATCTGCGGGCGCACGTCGAGCTGACGGATCAGCTCGCCATACTGGCCGACACGATCGGGCGTGTCGCGGATCAGCACCGAGTTGGTGATCGGGTCGGGCTGGATCACCGGCAGGCCGTCGCTGCCGTCGGTCACGGCCACGTCGTTGCCGGAGCCGCCTCCGCCACCACCGCGCCGGCGCGTATAACCGCCGCCACCGCCGCCGTTGTCGTAGGCGCCGCCGAACGCCTGCCCGGCCTGCCCGACCGATTGCGAGCCCATCATCGAGGGCGGCAGCGGCGGGGGCTGCACGCCGCCGCCCCCGCCCATGCCGTTGGACGAGCCCGACACGTCGTTGAGCGACTGCACGCGCTGCATGTTCGGCGTCGAGCTGGGCTGGCCGCCCGTCGAGCCCGACTTCACGCTGTACATGTTGCCGAGGATGGTGGCCACGCCCGGCACGGCGACCTTGTTGCCGTCGACCTGCACTTCGTGGTCGGTGGCCCAGGCGTTCTTCAGCTTGTAGATGCGGATCACCGAGCCGTTGCGATGCCCGGTGCTGGCGTCGAGCCGCTGCGCGATGTCGGCGATCATCTGCACGTATTGCGCGGGGCCGCTGGCCAGCACGGTGCCCGAGGCCGAATCGTAGGTGAGCGGGAAGCGCGGATCGTCCAGGCCGATCTGCTTGAGCGTGGAGCGCAGCTGGCCGATCTCGCTATGGTCGAGCTGCAGCACCTGGCGCGTCACGTCGTTCGAGCTGCTGATCGACAGCACGTTGCCGTCGTAGAACCAGACGAAGCCGAAGGTGGAGGCCAGCGTATCGAGGAAACGCTGCGGCGACAGGTCGAACCGGCCGGTGACGGTGCCCGTCACGTTCTGCGCGATCGAGGCGGCGATCCCCTGGCTGGCCGCGAAATCGCGCAGCACGTCCTTCAGGTCCTTGCCGTCGAGCTGCACGTGCACGATGGCGCTGCGCCAGCGCACGGGGGCCGCGAACGCGGCATCGGACAGGCAGCCCGACAGCGCCGCCGCGACGCACGCGGCGGCAACAAGCTTCTTCGCTCTCATGGATGTCGATTCGGGAAGATAGAAGGGATCGGCCGGCTCAGCGCTCGAGCGTCTCGGACGGCGCTTCGCGGAACTGCTTGCGATAGCCGGTCACCAGCGTGGAGCGGCTCTGCACGCCCCAGCGGCGCGCGGTCTCCAGCACGCGCTGGTCGCCCGCGTCGGCATGGTCGATCAGCGCCTCGCGGATCCGCTCCATGCGCCGGGTGCGGATCAGCTCGCTGGGCGAGAGGCCCAGGCAGCTCTTGAAGGCGCTCTGCAGCGCGCGCTCGGTCACGCCGATCTGGGTGGCGATCTCGCGCACCGAGAGATCGGCGCGGTCGAGGTTGTCGAGCACGTAGCGATAGGCGCGGCGGTACTTGGCCGGCAGGCGTGCGCTGACGTCGTCGGGCGCGGCCTTGGGCTGGCGGTCCAGCGCCGGCGTGCGCACGTGCGAATCCTCGCGCAGGCACTGCATCGCCACCAGCGCGTAGCGGCTGTACCACTGCAGCGATTCCTGGGCGCGGCCCTGGCTTTCGCGCAGCTTGGCTGCGCAGTAGAGATACTCGAGCTGGCGATGGCCGGTATCGGAGCCGCGCACGCCCTGGTGCAACGGCTCGACGATGGTCTGGGCCACATGCGGCGCGTCGCCGACGAAGCTGGCCAGCGCGATCTCCAGGCGCACCGCGCGCTGGTAGTCGGCGAAACCCTGTTCGCGGATGCGCTCCAGGTAGGCGCAGACATTGGCGATCGCGTCGCGCTCGCCGCTGGTGACGTTGCGCAGCTCGCGCAGGTAGGCCACGCGCGCGGCAAGGAGCGGCGCGCGCACGCCGGCGGCGGCCTGCAGCGCCTCGGCGAAACCCACGCGCGGCGCGGGCAGGTAGGCCGCCGGGCTGGCCAGCGCGGCCGAGCGCCAGTAGACATGATCCTGCAGCGCGTTGGCGCAGCGCAGCTCGTGCTGGGCGATCAGGTCGAAGCGCAGCGCGATCACCAGTTCGCGCCAGCGCGCGTTGGTGGGCACCACCTCGTCGAGCGCGTCGAGCGCCTCGCGGGTGCGGCCCAGCTCGTGCAGCGCGCAGGCGATGCCGATGCGTGCCTCGATGCGGCGCGCCGGCGGCGCGTCGGCTTCCTCGGCGGCGCGCGCGAAGCAGGCCAGCGCGGTGCCGATGCGATGCCGGAACAGCGCCTGCCAGGCCGCGTTGCGGCAGGTGGCGACGCGAATCTCGGCCTTCGAGCCGCGCATCCGTCGCTGGGCGCGGCGGTAGGCGTCCTCGGCCTCGGCGTCGAAGCCCAGCACCAGTTGCAGGTCGGCGTGCCACTGCAGGTCGGCCGCGGTGGCGGCAGCCGCGGAATCGTCGAGACGGCGCCCCGACTGCTGCACGGCGGCGGCGAATTCGCCGTCGAGGATCGAATCGACCGCGCGGGCCGCGATGCCGGAGCCGGCATCCTCGTCGGACGCCGCGAGCGCGGAAACCACCGGGAAATAGAGCATCGAAAACATGAAGCGACTCTCCTTGCATTTGCGCAGGGCACCGGGGCGCGGCGCCATGCGAGCAATGTAGTCGTCGGCCTGTTTTCGAACCCTCAGTTTGACTGAGTAATCTTCAGCAATAATTCCGATTTGAGCATTGCGCCCCGCGTGACGCGGCTTCGCGCGAGTCTCACGATTGCTCAGGCGCGAATCGTGCTCACCCGGTGCGATGAATCTCACCAAACATCGCCAGGGCCGACCTCACTTCGCGTCGGGGCCGAAGAGCGGCAAGCCGGGCGGAGAGACGGGATGCGCCACCGGGTTCGCATCGGCCGCGTGCGCGGCGTCGGCCCAGGCGCGGAACTGCGAGGTGAAGGCCGACAGGGTGAGCTGGTCGCGCACCTGGTCGACGAACACGCCCACGAACAGCGCCAGCAGCAGCACCGCGACGGCGCCCTTGACCGGCTGCGAGAGCCCCATCAGCTCGAGCTTGCTGGCCGACTTGGCGGCGAACGCGAAGGCGAAGTCGATCAGCAGCAGGATCATCACGGCCGGCGCGGCGAGCTTGGCGACCTGCTGCATCAGCGTGTCGGTCTCTTTTAGCGCGAAAGCCTCCAGCACGCTGGATACGTCCACGCTGTGGGCCGTCAGCGGCCACCACCGATAGGACTCGTAGAGCGTGCCGAGCAGGAAGCTCATGCCGCCCAGGCTCCAGAACGCCACCGTGGCCACCTGCTGCAGCAGGGTGGCGGTGGGCGTGGCCTGCTCGTTGCGCAGCGGGTTCTGCACCTGGACGCTGTTGTAGCCGGTCAGGTCGTCGATGTAGTAGCCGGCGCATTCGGCCACCCAGAACACCGAGGACGCCGCGAAACCCAGCACCAGCCCGATCATGCCCTCGCGCAGGCCCAGTTCGACCAGCGCCGCGCCGTGCAGCTGCTCGCCGAACGCGAGCGGCTGGCCGTAGGCGACGAAGGTGCTGAACAGGATCACGATCGCGTTGCGCACCGGCCCCTGCAGCACGCCGTCGGCCGAGGGCGGGAAGATCGTCATGATCACGAACAGGCGCACCGAGGACACGCCGATCAGCGTCAGGTAGCCCATCACCAGGTGGGTGATGTCGGGCAGCACGTTCAAGCTCGGGTTCATGCGGCCGCCCCTGCCTTGTCGCGCGCGCGGCGCGCCAGCACGCCGTCCTCGGCCTCGTCGTCGGCCGCGTCGTCCTCGGCGCGCTGGTAGCCGAGCCGCATCTTCGCCACGCGCTGCTCGCAGGCCTCGACGCTGCCGTTGTTGCGTGCGATCGCACGATTGGTATCGACGATCGCCTGCTGCGCCTCCTGCACCGCCTGCCAGGCGGTCTCGACCTGCGCCTCGGCGCCCTGCAGGCGCTCGACGGCGATCCCGCGCACGATCTTCAGCGCCTGGAAATCGTCCACCACGAAGGGCGTGACGCCCGTCATCATGGCCTCGACCTGGTCGTCGATCGACTGCAGCGCGGCGCGCTCCTGCTCGACGCGTTCCAGCGCCGCCGCGTGCTCGGCCTCGCGCTCGGCCAGCGCGCGGCGCAGGCCCACCAGGTGCATGCGCAACTGCTCGTTGTGCTTGCGGCGCCGGTCGCTGGCGCGCGTCAGCGCGATCGCGCGGCGGTCGCGTTTCAAACGCGCCTCGGCGCTCATGCGCCCACCCCGGCGAGTTGATGCAGGTAATTCGTGGTGTCCTCGTAGGGCGCGTAGTCGCTGGTGCGCTGGCACAGGAACTCGCGGATCACATCGGCCTTCTCGATCGCCTCGTCGGCCACCGGGTTCTGGCCCGGCTGGTATTCGCCCACCTGCAACAGCACCTCCACCTCGCGATGCTTGGCCATCAGCTCGCGCACGCGCGAGGCCGCGCGGTTGTGCGTGTCGGGCACCACCAGAGACATCACGCGCGACAGGCTGCCGAGCACGTCGATCGCCGGATACTGGTTGCGCGCGGCGATCTCGCGCGACAGGATCATGTGGCCGTCGAGGATGCCTCGCACTTCCTCGGCCACCGGGTCGCCGCCGGTCTCGTCCTCGGCCAGCACCGTGTAGAGCGCGGTGATCGAGCCGGTCTGGCCCATCCCGGTGCGCTCCAGCAGGCGCGGCAGCTCGGCGAACACCGAGGGCGGGAAACCGCGCCGCGCCGGCGGTTCGCCCGCGGCCAGGCCGATCTCGCGGCCGGCGCGCGCGAAACGCGTCAGCGAATCCATCATCAGCAGCACGCGCAGGCCGCGGTCGCGGAAATATTCGGCGATCGCGGTGGCCGTGTGGGCGGCCTTGGCGCGCTCCATCGAGGAGCGGTCCGAGGTGGCGCAGACCACCACCGAGCGCGCCATGCCCTCGGGGCCCAGGATCAGCTCGATGAATTCGCGCACTTCGCGGCCGCGTTCGCCGATCAGCGCGATCACGTTGATATCGCAGGCCGCGCCGCGCGCGAACATGCCCATCAGGGTCGACTTGCCAACCCCGGCCGGCGCGAAGATGCCCATCCGCTGCCCTTCGCCAAGCGTCATCATGGCGTCCACCACGCGCACGCCGGTGGGCATCGGCGTGTCCACCATGCGCCGCTTCATCGGGTCGGGCGGCTGCACGATCACCGGGCGCCAGTCGTCGCTGTCCAGCGGCGGGCCGCCGTCGATCGGCTCGCCCAGGCCGTCCAGCACGCGGCCGAGCAGCTGGTCGCCGACCTGGATCGACAGCGGCCGGCCCAGGCCGATCACCTGAGTGGCGCGCGAGACGTGCTCGAGCCGCGCGAACGGCGAGAGCAGCGCCACGTCGCGCGTGAAGCCGACCACCTCGGCGCGCTGCAGCAGCACGCCGTCGGGCGAGCGCAGTTCGCAGAGCTCGCCGAGCGTGACGTCCAGGCCCGACACCTTGATCACCGTGCCGACCACCTCCATCACCTTGCCGGTGCGCGCCACCGCCGGCACGGCGAGGATCTCGCGCTCGATCGCGTCGGTCAGGCGCTCGAAGTCGTCGGTGCGCGACAGCCAGGAGACATTCATCGTCATCGGGGCTGGCCTCCCTGGGCGCCGTGGGCGTTCGGGTCATACGGCGCGTCGGCGTATGGCGCGGCCTCGTACTGCGGCTGGGCGGCGTAGGGATCATGGCCGGGCTGGGCGGCGTTCGGGTCGTGGTAGCCGGCGCCTTCGCCCGCCTCGTTGTATTGCGCCTCGCCCGGCTGGCCATAGGGATCGCCCTCGGCCGGCGGTGCCTGCTCGGCGTCCACCAGGGTGCGCTTGAGCGCCCGCGAGACGGCGCCGTGCATGGCGCGCAATTGCGTGTCGAGGCTCGCGTCGACCGCGCCGAAATCGGATTCGCACACGCAGCTGCCCGGCGCGAGCCGCTTGTCGCCCACCACCGACATGGGGATCGGCCGGCCCAGTTCGCGCCAGCGCGTGGCGAGCCGGTCGAACACGTCCTTGGCGCTGTCGAGATCGTCGGGATGCACGGCCACGCGCAGGTAGGTGGCGCCGTCGACGATGCGCTCCACCGAGGCCAGCGCGCGCTCGAACAGGGCCGCGCGGTTCTCGGTCTTGACGATCTGCTCGACGGCCGAGGCCACGATGTCGGCCAGCCGCTCGCGCATGCGCACCTGCAACTGGTTCTGCGCGTGGGCCACGTCGGCGAGCCGGTCCATCCAGTCGCCGAGCGCGCGGTCGTAGCCGTCGCGATAGCCGGCCTGGGCGGCGGCCTCGCGCTCGCGGCGCGCGATGTCGAGGATCGCCTCGGCCTCGGCGCGGCCCGCCTCGACGATATGCGCGGCTTCCTGGTGGGCGGCCTCGATCAGCGCGGCGCGATCGTCGGCCAGCGCGGCATAGGCGTCCTCGAGCGTGACCAGCGAGCCGAACAGCTCGCGCGGCAGCACGTCGCTCGCCGCGCCCAGCCGCGCACGCATCGCTTCCTCGTCGGGTTGGTGCTGCGCGTCGCGCGGACGGCTCAACCAAATAGCCATGCAACCTCCGGCAGCAAATCGGGCATGCGGGCGAACAGGCGGATCGAGCCGGCCGCGTCCAGGCCGCTGGCGGCCGGCAGCGAGGCCGGCGGCGCGAAGGCGCGCGGTAGCGCGAGCCGGGTCAGCGAGGGACGGCGCCGGTCGGCCGGGTTGGCGGAATCGGCCGCCTCGGCCGCGCCCCCGGCGTCGCGCACGAACAGCAGCCAGCCCTCGGCGGCCATCGCGGTGGCGTCGAGCCGCGCCAGCGGCGGCAGCCCGGTCTTCATGGCGAGATGCGCGACGTCGGGCGCGTCGGCCGCGTGGGCGTCCTGCGCGATCGCGTCGGGATGCACGCCGGTCCAGTCGGCCAGGCGCGAGCGCGTCTGCTTGTCGATCAGGCGGCGCACCTCGACGCGGCGGAACGACAGCGAGCGCATGCGCAGCACCGCCAGCGCCTGGCTGACCGGCAGCGCGTCGAGCAGGGCGAGGTTCGGTTTCGGGCCGCCCGGCGCGGGCTGCACGCCGGCGCCGCCGGTGCCGAGCACGGCCGGCGTGGCGAAGGCGCCGAACGGCGGCTCGCGCACCCCGGCGGCGCGCGCCAGGGCCTGCGAGCAGGCGCGCCGCGCCGCCGACGAGGCGCGCGACAGCGCCTCGCGCCAGCCGTTGTCGGGCAGCGCGGACCACGAGGCGTCGGCCCACAGCGCCGCGCTATCGAGGTTGTCGCGATAGCCGTTCAGCGCCGCGGCGACGCGTTGCGGGGGATAGAACTGGGCAGACGCCATGCGTGCGGGCCAGCGTTCAGTTGGCCGGACGCGGCCGCAGCCGAGCCGTCAGCGCGCCGAGCTTGCCGCGCAGGCCGCCGGCGCTGTCGCCAGCCGCCTCGGGCGCGCCGTCGGCGCCATGCGGCAGCTTGCGACGCAGCACCACCAGCAAGGCGGCGGCCACGATCAGCACCACCCCGGCGATGCCGCTGACGATCCACACCAGCGGCGCGCCGTTGCTCGCCGGAGGCAGCGGCTGGCGCGCCAGGTCGGACGGATCGGCCGGCACGGCGGTCACGCTGACCTGGTCGTAGGTGAGGCCCTCGACGCTGTGCATCACCAGCGTCTTGATCTGCGGCACCAGCGCGCCGACGTCGGAATTCGGGCGGTACTTGATGAACACGGCCGCCGAGGACGGCTTGATGGTCTGCGCCAGCGGGTCGTTGTTGGGCAGCACGATCTGCACGCGCGCCACCAGCACGCCGTCGATCTTCGACAGCGTGGACGACAGCTCCTGCGACATGCCGTAGATGAAGCGCACGCGTTCCTCGGTCGGCGTGGATACCAGGCCGTCCTTCTTGAACAGGTCGCCGAGGTTGTCGAAGCGGCTCTTGGGCAGGCCGCGCGAGCGCAGCGCCTCCATGGCGCGCACCATCTGGTCGCCGTCCACCTCGAGCGTCCAGGTCTTGCCGCCGTCGGGCGTTTCCTTGGCGGCGTCGACGCCGTTCTCGAGCAGCGCCACGACCATCTCGTTGACGTCCTGCTCGGACAGGTTTCCGTACAGTTCCTTCTTGCAGCCGGCGAGCAGCGCGCAGAGCGCGAAGGCGCCGACGACGGATGCGCGCCGCCATCCGGACCGGGTCTGTGACATGAGGTAAGTCTCGCGGCGGACCGCGCGGCGCCGTGGAGCGCCGCGTGTCACTGGTTCTTCATCAGCGTTTCGATCGACGACTTCGACGAGTTCACCACGCCCATCTTCGCTTCCATGTCGAGCTGGGTGGCGGCGAGTTCGTAAGTCAGGCGGATCGAGCCGGCATTGAGCTCGTTGAGGTTCATCTCGGGCGCGCGCTGCATGAATTCGGCGGCGTCGGTGACGCTGCGCTGCAGCTCGGCATCCTGCGCCGCCACCAGCTTCGAGGCGACTTCCATCGACGGGCTCTCGGCCGCATGCGGCGGCGCCATCGAGGGTTTCTCCATCATCGCCTTGAACTTGTCGGCGGCCGCGGGCGAGGTGCCGCCGCCCGCCGCTGTTTCCGGCTTGGACAAGGCTTCGAGTGAGGCGCGCAGCGCCGCGGAATGGTCGATCGCAGTCATCGTCGGGCTCCTCGTCGTGCTTCGTCGAGCGGGCGAACGACGTTCACGCGCGCAGCGCGACGCCGAACGGCAGGGATTCGAGGCCGGCGACCGGCGGCACCGGTGCCGTGGGGCCATCGGGCTTGTCGCCGCGGTTCGCCAGTTCCTCGTTCAGTTCCTCGATCGAGGCCGGCGGCACGAAGGCGCCGCCGTTGCGGCTCGCGTTCACCGCGCCGACCAGTTCCTCGCGCGCATGCAGGGCCTTCACCAGGGCCAGCGTGTCGCGCGTCGGGTTGTTCTCCAGCACTTCGTTGGCGATCAGCTTCCAGTCGCCGTCGCCCTTGGTGGCCAGGCAGAAGGCCAGCAGCGCCTTGGCGTAGGCGAAGCGCGGCGCGCTCTCGCTGACCTCGCGCAGCACCAGGATCGCGTCGTCCCAATGGTTGCGGACCATATGCAGGATGCCGTCCAGCATCTGGATCTCGGGCACCTTGGGACGCAGCACGCGCAGCGCGTCGAGCATCAGCTCGATGTCGTAGGGATCCACCGACACCTTCGGGAAGGTCTGCAGCAGCGCATCGGAGGCCGTCTCGATCAGTCCTCCGACGATCTCCGGGCGGCAGTTCAGGTAATCGGGTGTGGCGTTGGTCATCGCGCATTCTCCTGGCGGATATCTTCGCGCCACGCTCGGGGTCGATCGGACGCACGACGGAACCTTAGCAACCGGCCGGGGGCCGCGAGATCGGCGATGCGAAGCCAGCGCGCCGAAAGCGAAGGCGCGCGAACGCGGCTCGGCCCCTCCCTCCGCCGCGAGCCACGCAGCCGGGGCGCGGCTCGCGCCAGGGCTCGCCCGAGCGCCGGCCGGCCGGCCGAAAACCTTGTCCCGCGCAGGATTCCAGGTGCCGACCAGGGCCGCGGCCGGCGTTTCCCGGGGCCCCATCGCTGCGCATCCGCCTTGCCCGCCTCCCCAACTTCGCATGCGCAGCGCCCGATTCGCGTCGGACAGAAAGCGCGGAGCGGTGCACGGCTATCTTCGTCCGACCGGCCCGCTGCGCGCTCCCGCGCCGGGCCTGCCCGCCAACCCCTGCCCGCCCTCCCCGGCGAGCGCCTGCGTGAGCACCCCACTCCGGACCACGCGACGAGCGAGCGATGAGCGACGAAAAAACCGAAGAGCCCACCGACAAGAAACTGCGCGACGCCCGCAAGGACGGCCAGGTGTCGAAGAGCTCGGACCTGGCGGACGCGATCTCGATGACGGTGGCGATCGGCTTCGTGATGGCCGCCGGTGCCCACCTGCGCGACTCGATGCGCCAACTGGTGGTGAGCGCACTCGACTTCGTCACCACCGAGCACAGCATTCCCGACATGTTCGACCGGCTCTACCGCTTCGGCGGCATCGCGCTGCTGGCGGTGGTGCCGCTCGCGCTGGCCGCCGCGATGGCCGGGCTGATGGGCTCGGCGATGCAGGTCGGCCTGCAGATCGCCTTGAAGCCGGTGATGCCCAACCTCAATTCGCTGAACCCCGGCGAGGGCCTCAAGAAGATCTTCTCGATCAAGACCGTGATCGAGACCGCCAAGATGATCGTCAAGGCGGCGCTGATCTTCGCCGTGATGTGGGTGGTGATCCGCGGCCTGTTCCCGCTGGTGTCGGGCTCGATCTACCAACCGCTGGCGGAGCTCTCGGCGATGTACTGGGGGATCCTGGTCAAGCTGATGATGATCGCCGCGGTGATCTTCATCGTGGTGGGCGCGGGCGACGTCAAGCTGCAGAAGATGCTGTTCATGAAGCAGATGAAGATGTCGAAGGACGAGGTCAAGCGCGAGCACAAGAACGACGAGGGAGACCCGATGATCAAGGGCGAGCGCAAGCGCATCGCGCGCGAGATGGCCAATTCCCCGCCGCCGCGCATGGCGCGCGCCAACGTGGTGGTGGTGAACCCCACCCACTACGCGGTGGCGCTGCGCTACGCGCCCGACGAGCATCCGCTGCCGGTGGTGATCGCCAAGGGCATGGACGAGGCCGCCGCCGCGATCCGGCGCGCCGCCGCCGAGGCCGAGGTGCCGATCGTCGGCAACCCGCCGGTGGCGCGCGCGCTCTACAAGGTCGGCGTCGACGAGCCGATTCCCGAGGTGCTGTTCGAGACCATCGCCGCGATCCTGCGCTGGGTGGACTCGATCGGCGCGAGCCGCGAGGCGCAACAGCAGCACCAGGCGCAGCAGATCCACTGAGCGCCGACCCGGAGCCACGATGCTGAAGTCCATGAAACTCCCCGCCGGCGGCGAAATCGGGATCGTCGCGCTGGTGGTGGCGATCATCTCGCTGATGATCCTGCCGCTGCCGCCGCTGATGATCGACGGGCTGCTGGCCCTGAACATCACCATCAGCGTGACGCTGCTGATGATCACCATGTACGTGCCGGACATCTCGGCGCTGTCGGCCTTCCCCTCGCTGCTGCTGTTCACCACGCTGTTCCGGCTCTCGCTGAACATCGCCTCCACCAAGTCGATCCTGCTGCACGCCGAGGCCGGCACCATCATCGAGAGCTTCGGCAAGCTGGTGGTGGGCGGCAACCTGGTGGTGGGCCTGGTGGTGTTCGCGATCATCACCACGGTGCAGTTCATCGTGATCGCCAAGGGCTCGGAACGGGTGGCCGAGGTGGGCGCGCGCTTCACGCTGGACGCGCTGCCCGGCAAGCAGATGAGCATCGACGCCGACCTGCGCGCCAACCTGCTCACGCCCGAGGAAGCCAAGCGCAAGCGCGCCACGCTGGCGGTGGAGAGCCAGCTGCACGGCGGCATGGACGGCGCGATGAAGTTCGTGAAGGGCGATGCGATCGCCGGCCTGATCATCACGCTGATCAACATCCTGGCCGGCATCGCGGTGGGCGTGGCCTACCACGGCATGTCGGCCGGCGACGCGGCCAACCGCTTCTCGGTGCTGTCGGTGGGTGACGCGATGGTCTCGCAGATCCCCTCGCTGCTGCTGTCGGTGGCCGCCGGCGTGATGATCACGCGGGTGGCCGACGAGCGCCAGGCCAAGCAGCGCTCGCTGGGCGACGAGATCGGCCACCAGCTCGGCTCCAGCAGCCGCGCGCTGTTCTTCGCCGCGGTGCTGCTGCTGGGCTTCGCGATCGTGCCGGGCTTCCCCTCGCTGCTGTTCGTGCTGCTCGCCGGCCTGCTGTCCTTCGCCGGCTACAAGCTGGCGAAGAAGCCCGCGTCCTCGCGCGACAGCGAGCACGGCGGCGCCGAGACGCTGGCCTCGATGCAGCGCTCGGGCGCCAAGACGGAAGTGCCGCCGATCCTGCCGCGCGCGCCGCAGTTCGCCTGCGCGGTGGGCGTGCGCATCGCCCCGGACCTGGCCGCGCGGCTCTCGCTGCCGACCCTCGACATCGCCTTCGAGACCGAGCGCGCGGCCCTGCAGGAGATGCTCGGCCTGCCCTTCCCCGGCATCACGATGTGGATCCACGCGCCGCTGCCGGCCAACAGCTTCGAGATCCTGGTGCACGACGTGCCCCACCTCACCGTGACGCTGCCGGCGGGCAAGGTGCTGATTCCCGATCCCGCCCTGCTCGCGCCCGAGGTGGCCGCGGCCGCCGCCGAGAAGCTGCAGTCGGTGGCCGAGCGCACCGAGGCCGGCCCGGCGATCGTGGCCGACGGCACGCCCACGCGCTGGCTCGACGACAAGACCATCCCGCCCAAGATGCCGGTGTGGCGCGCCGAGCAGATCATCCCGCATGCCTGCGTGGCGGCGATGCGCCGTCACGCCACGCTGTTCCTCGGCATCCAGGAGGTGCAGTGGATCCTCGACCAGCTCGGCCACGACGCGCCGGGGCTGGTGGCGGAAGTGCAGAAGGTGCTGCCGCCGCAGCGGATCGCCGACGTGCTGCGCCGGCTGCTGGAGGAGCAGGTCTCGATCCGCAACGTGCGCACCATCATGGAGAGCCTGATCGCCTGGGGCGCCAAGGAAAAGGACATGCTGATGCTGACCGAGTACGTGCGCGGCGACCTCTCGCGCTTCCTCGCGCATCGCGCCGCCAAGGGCGAGCGCACGCTCTCGGCGGTGCTGTTCGACATGCAGGCCGAGCAGCATATCCGCGCCGCCATCAAGCAGACGCCCACCGGCAACTTCCTGGCGCTGCCGCCCAACGACGCCGCGTTCCTGATCGACCGCATCCAGTCCTTCGTGGGCGCGGCGCCCCGCGAGGGCGTGGTGCTGGTGACCTCGATGGATATCCGCCGCTACGTGCGGCGCATGATCGAGGCGCGGCTGGGCTGGCTGGCGGTGTACTCGTACCAGGAGCTCGGCGAGCACGTCGAACTCAAACCCGTGGGCCGCGTGACGCTGACCGCATGACCACCATCGACTCGCGCAATGCGCGCATCATCCCCGGCGCCGCGCCCGCCGAGCCGAACCGGCCGCGCGAGCGCCGCTTCGACTATGCCTCGCTGGCCTCGCGCCGCGCCCCGCACCGGCTGCCCGCGCGCGAGCAGCCGCAATCGGGCGACGGCGGGCAGGACAGCCCCGAGGATGCGGCGCCGCAGGCCGAGATCGCGCTGTACTTCGATCCGCGCTACGCACCGGGCACCGGCGAGGAGGCGCTGCCCGAGCCGGCCGCGGCCCCGCCGCTAGCGGCGGGCGCGGCGGCCGAGGATCTCGATACCTTGTCGGCCCGCGTGGAGCGCGCCGCCGTGCCGGTGGTGTCGGCCGTCTACATGCAGCAGCAGCAGTACCTGCAGGTGCTGGGCGTGCTGACGCGCGAGATCGCCGCCTTCTGTGGCGATCCTGCGATCGCAAATGCCGGCAACTGGGAGGCGCAGATGACGCTGGATCCCGCGCTGCTGCCGCATACCAGGCTGTCTCTGTCGCTTTCGCGTTTCAGTCTCCTGCTTCGGTTCGATGCGCAGGACCCGGTCGCCCGGGACTTACTCTTGACGCACAGCACGATGCTCCAGCGCGAACTCGCCGATACGCTGCGCGCCTGGGGCGAAGTCCGCGACATCGAACTCACCGTCTGGTAACCCTTTCCCCCGCATGGCCGACATCCTTCTCAGCGCGACGGACAGCGACGACGACGCGAGCGATCCTTCCGCTCGCGTGGCGGGCGCGCCCGTGCCCGGCGCGTTCGGGACGGCGGGGGCGCAGGTCGAGCCCTCGTGGCAGCGGCAACAGCCCGGTGATCAAGCGGCGAGCGGCGGAGCGCCTGCCGAGGTCGATGCCGTGCCTCCCGCCGCGCCGATCGCGCGCGCCGTGCCGCGCCGCATCGACACCAGCCTCGCGCGCCTCTCGCAGACCGTGCACGACACGCGCCTGGGCCCCGCCGTGCAGGCCGCCACCGGCGCCGCGCTGCTGCGCGCCGAGCCGCTGGCCGGCTTGCCCGCGCGAAGCGGCGCGCGCGATCCGGCCGTGATCGAGTTGTCGGTGGCCGCGCCCGGCGGCGCGCCGCGGCCGGTGTTCGTCGAACTCGATCTCGATGCGCATCCTGCGCTGGCGATCGTCGCCTGGCCCGATCGCGCGGCTTCGTCCCTTTCCCCCGGCGCGCCGGCCATGCTCGCGCCCGGCGGCGCCGAGCTGGCGCTGCGCCAGGCCGTGGCCGGCGTGCTGCTCGATCCGCTGGCTGGCGCGCTGGCCCAGCTCGGCTTCGACGCACCGCGCATCGTCTCGGTGACGCGCCGGCCGCTGGCCGACTGCGTGGCCGACGCGCGGCGCGAGCCGCGCCCCGATGCTCGACACGACCCACGACACGACCCACGAGCCGACGCGCGTTTCGACGTGCCGCCCGTGGCGCTGTCGGTCGCCTTCGGCGACACCCGCATCGATTGCACCGTGGCCCTCGGCACCGCCGTGCTCGCGACGCTCGACGCGCTGATCGCGCGCACGGCGAGCGAGCCCTGGCGCACGGCGTTCCCCGCGCTGACCCTACCGGGCAGCGCGATCGTCGGCACGCGAAGCTACGCGGTCGACACGCTCGCCGCGCTCGAACCCGGAGACGTGCTGCTGCGCTGCCTGTTCCCGACCTTCGACGCCGCCGCGTTGCAAGGCGCCGCGCCCGATGGCGCCGCGCCGCGCGTGGTGGCCGCCTGGGGCGCCCGCGGCCATGCGCGCGTGCATGCCGGCGCGGCGCTCGACGGCCGGTCGCTTACCCTTACTCAGGAGTGGTACATGTCCGACGAACTCGATTCGACACGCGCCGATATCGGCCTGGCGACGGATCGCCCCGACGAACCGATCGTGGTCGGCGCCATCGAGCTGCCCGTGCAGTTCGAGATCGATACCGTCGCGCTGCCGCTCGACCAGCTTTCCGCGCTCGGGCCGGGTTACGTCGTCGAGCTGCCGGTGCCCGCCGCCGACGCGCAGCTGCGCCTGGTGGTGCACGGCCAGACGGTTGGTTTCGGCGAGCTCGTGACGGTGGGCGAGCATCTCGGGGTCCGCATCATTCGCATGGCGCATCGGCATGGTTCAATTCAGTGACATTACCGGGCTGCTGCTGGTCGTCATCGCGATCAGCCTGCTGCCCTTCGTGGCGATGGTGGTCACCTCCTACGCGAAGATCGTGGTGGTGCTGGGCCTGCTGCGCAACGCGCTGGGCGTGCAGCAGGTGCCGCCCAACATGGTGCTGAACGGCATCGCGATCCTGGTGTCGATCTACGTGATGGCGCCGATCGGGATGCAGGCCTCGAAGGCACTGGAAGGGCAGCAGCTCGCCTCGCAGCCGTCGCAGGCCTTGATACAGGCGTTCGGCGCGGCGAAGGAGCCGTTCCGGGCGTTTCTCGTGAAGCACACGGCGGAGCGGGAGAAGCGCTTCTTCCTGCGCTCGGCGGCGGTGGTCTGGCCGAAGGAGCAGGCGCAGCAGTTGAGCGAGAACGACCTGATCGTGCTGGCGCCCTCGTTCACGCTCTCCGAGCTGACCGATGCGTTCAAGATCGGCTTCCTGCTGTATATCGCCTTCATCGTGGTCGACCTGATCATCGCCAACGTGCTGCTCGCGCTGGGCCTGAACCAGGTGACGCCGACCAACGTCGCGATTCCGTTCAAGCTGCTGTTGTTCGTGGTGATGGACGGCTGGTCGACGCTGATCCACGGTCTCGTGATGACCTACAAGTAAGGAGTCTCGGACATGGATGTCGATTCGCTGATCCGGTTTACCACGCAGGGCATGCTGTTGTGTCTCACGGTTTCGCTGCCGCCGGTGATCGTGGCGGCCGTGGTCGGGCTGGGGGTGTCGTTCGTGCAGGCGATCACGTCGCTGCAGGACCAGACCTTGCCGCAGGTGATCAAGCTGATCGCGGTGACCATCACCATCATCGTGGCGGCGCCGGTTTGTTGTGCGGCGGTGCTGCATTTCGCCAACCAGATGATGCGCACGGCCGTGCCGCTTTGATCGGGAGACGTGTTTCATGGCTTTGAATCGAACTCCCACCATTCGCTCGCAGACCACGGCGGCGGCGGATCAGCTGCGTCGCGCGGGGGATGCGCAGCAGAATGCGTCGGCCAAGGAAGGAGCCAGGCAGGCGCAGCGGGCGACCACCTATAACGGCACCTTGTTCACCAATACCAACCAGGCGCAGAACAACAACCAGGGTTCGAGGAAGTTCGCCAGCTTGCAGCGCAACAAGCGGCGGGCGAATGATCGGGCGCGGCGGAATGCGGCGCGGGGGGCTGGCGGCGGCGACGAGGTCAAGAACAACGACATGGATGCGCTGAACGGCGGCCGTGGCGGCGGTGGCGGCGGCCGTGGAAGGGAGCAGGAACAGCAGGACGATACGCAGATCGAGGCGATGGGTGGCAAGGCTGGCGCCGATGCTCAAGCGAGCGGCGGCGCGCGGCCGGCTTCGGCGCAGGCGGCGCCCACCAGCCATCTGGATGCGATTGCGGCGAAGTTCGAGACCGGGCATGAAATGCAGCGCGCGGAAGCGGTGCGCAATGCCTGGCATGAGTCGATTCGGCAGTTGTTCGAGACGGCGGGAAATAGCGAGGCTGGGCCCTGGAATGCGAGGTTGAGTGCGCTGATCGTCAATCTGCTGCAGATCGAGATGAAGATCGGGTCGGTTGGCGCGGGGGGGATTTCGGCGTTGAAGGACTTGGCTCAGCATGCCGGGAAAGGGATGGGGAGTGAGTCGTTTCACCATATCCTGCCGTTGGCCATGCTCAGGGCTTCTTATCAGGCCGGGAAGGCTCGGCGCGAACGTGGCGGGGCGATTCAGCAGAGCGTTGGCGCGGGGATTGTGGCTCGGTCGAGGAAGAAGGCTTCGGGCGGGGATGGGGAGAAGTAAGTAGGTGGTAGTGCTTGAGGGGCGCCGTTGCCGGGGGGTGATATGCCGCCTGGCTTGGCGCCCCTTTTCAGTTGGATCGGCGTGGTGACCAGCGGGCTCATCGTACTGGCCAGTCCAGCTGATAGGCCGTCACTGGTCTCCTCGACCACCATGCGCTCATGGTTGATGTAACGCAGTGCCTTGGGCGCCAGAAGAGTCGCGGCCCCTCCTCCCAGTGATATCGTCCGGCAAAAATAACAATCTCGAGAGAAAACATGCTTGGACATATAGTCAGAGCACCGGCCAGATTTCACGTAACGGTACGCAGGTCGGAGTCGGTTATTCCGGTAGGGGTGCTGGTAAAAACAACCATGCAATGCAGAATGTCCGTAGCATTGGCCCCATTCCTGTTGGCACATACGCGATTGGCGCACCCTTCCATCATCCGCATGCGGGTAACTACACCATGCGGCTCACGCCCCAAGTGGGCACCGATACCTTGGGTAGAACCGGCATGCTCATCCACGGCGACAGCATACAGAACCCTGGCCAGGCATCTAGCGGCTGCATCGTCCAGAATCAACAAATTCGTCGTCGCATCTGGACTAGTGGAGATCGCACCTTGCAGGTAATCCCATGAAAACCCTTCTTCTCATCGCCGCGTGGATTCCGGCTGTCGCCTTGGCGGCTCCGCCGAGATGCGAGAGTTGGCCGATCAACATGGGATTGGTACATCTAAAAAACGCCGGGATTACAGACCCGGCCAAGCTCGACGAGTCCAGGGCCAAGGCCAAACTGATCGCATCGGAAAAGGTCGGCAAGGATTTGTACCGACAGGTTTACGACATCACGTATCGGGAACGCACCGGTAATACGATCGAAATCATCACATCCAGCGAAGCCTCGTCTGAAGAGTGCTCGATGAGCGGTGTCGACGTCTACGTCGTCTCCAGGAAGATCATCGGGCAGTAGCCGCAATTCATCCGGGAGCGTTCACCTCTCCCGGATGCGATCTCCCCCACCTCACGATCCGCCCCACTCGGCGCCAATAGCCGAAGCTCGGTGACTCGCCCAGCCAGGCTGAACGACATCCATCCGCCCCGTTCTCGGCTATCGGCGCCTTGCCCATCTCCCCATTAGGGCAGATATATAATCAGCCACCAATTCAAGCACTTAAGAGCAGTCCATGGACCCACGCTGGCAGGAGTTGACGCCCGACGAACAGAGCGACACCCCGCTCTATCTCCAGTTGGCATCGCGAATCGAAGCCGCCATTCACGCCGGCAACTGGTCCGCGGGGGAAGCACTGCCGTCCGAACGCAGCTTGTCCGAATACGTCGGCGTATCGCGCATCACCGCGCGCAAGGCCATCGCGGTGCTGGCCGAACAGGGTTTGATCCGGCGCGTTCGCGGCTCGGGCAGTTTCATCACGCCGCGTGCCAGCGGCCCGCTTTCTCGTGTGATCGGCTGGAGCGAAATGCTGGAGCAGCGTGGTTTCAAGCCGGAATCCGTCTGGCTGGATCGAGTCCTGCGCGTGGCGAATCGCGATGAATCCATGCGACTAGGCTTGATGCCCGGTGCGTCTGTCGCTTGCTTGCGCAGACTGCGGCGCGCGGATGGCGCCGTGATGGCACTGGAGCAGTCGGCGCTGCCCGTCGCGATCGTCCCGGACCCGTTGGCGATCGACAACTCGCTCTATCGCTATCTGGATGCTCGCGGGCAAACGGTGGTCTGTACCTCGCAGCATTTCCGCGCGGTGAACGCGGACGAAGAAGTCGCCAGCTTGATGGGCGTTGCGCCGCAAACCGCGTTGTTGGTGATCACGCGAATCGGATACTCGGCGGACCAGCGCGCGATCGAACTGACCGATACTTATTGTCGGGAGGATTACTACGACTTTGTGGCGGATCTCAAGGAGGTCTGATTCAGAATCGGCGATTCATTGCTTCACACGCAACGCTCAATACGACACCAGTCACTGTCGCCTGACGAGCCGGATAACAAGCCGATTGATCGCCCACATCACGACACCGCCCCCGGCAATGCTCGCGAACAAGAAGAGAAAGAAACCGATCGGCTCGACATCGTCCGCGTGCGCGATCACATCCATCCCGAGCATGTCCATCGCTGACTCGATCCACCAGGCTATCGGCGTCTCGATCGGCAACTGCATGAACCATCTCGTGAACAGCAGGCCAATCGCGACCGCACCGATCACGTTCAGCGCGTATCGTCCGAACTTCATCACTTCACCTCAATGAAACCGTACGCTTTCGTGTCGCTGCCAGGAATCGGCACTGTCGCTCCCTGCGCCCGAATATAGGCTGAGATCCGGTCGAAGTCGTTCTGATCCTGTATTGCTATACACCCTTGGCTACGGCCGAAACGACCATTCGGGTGGAGGCGAAACGCACCGCGACGAGCACCGTTGAAGACAGTCGTGTCATCGACTCTACCGTCATCCCGATAAAGCGCGAACCATTTATTTCGATCGGTACCGTAGAAATTTGCACGTGCAAAGTCGTAAAGCCAACCCAGCCGCCCACCTGATTGCCTATCGACGATGTAGTAGCGCCCTGGCGGAAGCGGCCCCAACCTGGATTTCGCGGTCGATCCGGGCATGTTGCGATGACCGGGCATACCACTGAACGCCGGCACCGTACTCAAACCCATACATGTCAGCCCGGACATCGGTTTGCCATTCAAGATGAAAGTGCAGATCGCCGCCATGAAAAGCCCCCCTCGGTTGCAATCCCGAGACGCTATCAATGGCACGTCGCCCACTCAACCGAAACTCCCCGTCAAACCCCCAAACGCGACAACGTTACGCACAAAACGCGCTGCGCTGGCTTGGATAACTTTGGGCTGCTCCAACTCGCAGCGCCATGACGCCGCGGACTGCGCGGTGTGCCTCGGCTACCCGGGCAAACCACCCCGCACAACCGATCACCACCCATATCACCGACAACTACATTTCCTCAGGACGCGTTCATCCATCTCTCCGCCTGTCGCAATCGATCATTGGCTGTGTTCCGAGGTAGATGCCCTCAATCCGCTATCGGCAGCCTGGGACGAGCGGACGAGCGACGTAATTTCGTGGTTCATCGAACTTACGCCATACAGAATATTTCGTTTAACTTCGCGATGTCTGAACTAGACAGATGACATTGAAATCATCGTTTCGGTCGAATCATTCAAGCTCGATGTAGTTACTCAAGCGACGAAATCAACTGAGCTCCGCACTCCGTCAGATCGTCGTGAAAAGCCATGAGGACATCTTCCTGGATTGCGATCACGATACGCTATCAAGGACACGTCTCCCACTCGATCGGTATAGCCTCTGGTGCTTCCAACCGCGACAACGTTACGCACAAGCTGAATTGGAGACGCTTAGAGGCCAGTTCAAATTCGCCAGGATGAGCTTGTTTGCCTCCCGGGCGGGTTCCAGGCACCACCGTTTCGCAGATGCCAATGGCATTCTCGTCGTCACGACCCTGGCCGGTCCAAACGCCAACGACGTCACGCCACAGCTGCTTCTCATCGATGCGCTTTCCCAATTCGTGTTGTGCGTGCACGAACTCGTCGGAAGCCTGGTGCCGTCTACGCTGATCGAGAAGATGATCCCGTGCGGCGCTGGCGAGTGTTGCGCGAACGTGGCAGCAAGGCCGTGATCGTGAAAGCAGGCTTTTTTACCGTGTTCCCTTGCCCCACCTCACTCAGAACGTCGCCCACTCGCCGCCCTCGGCCTTCACCGGCGCCCGCGCCGGCTTCGCCGCCTCCCTGCGTTGCACCGCCCTGTCCGCCGTGGCTCGCACCGGCGTGGTCTCGGCAGCCGCCCGAGGCCGCGATTCGACCTTGAATATCGATACGGCGGCCCGCAGGCTTTCCGCCTGGTCCGCCATCGACTGGGCGGCTGCCGTGGCCTGCTCGACCAGCGCGGCATTCTGCTGGGTCACCTCGTCCATCTGCGTGACGGCAACGTTGACCTGCTCGATCCCCGTGCCTTGCTCGGCCGAGGCGGAAGCGATCTCGCCCATGATGTCCGTGACGCGCTTCACCGAGCGGACGATCTCGTCCATCGTCGCTCCGGCGTTCGACACCAGCTGCGAACCCGCCGCCACATGAGATACCGAGGTCTCGATGAGCGCCTTGATCTCCTTGGCCGCCACCGCGCTGCGCTGCGCCAGGGTCCGTACCTCGCCGGCGACCACCGCGAAGCCGCGACCCTGCTCGCCTGCCCGCGCCGCCTCGACGGCCGCGTTGAGCGCCAGGATGTTGGTCTGAAACGCGATGCCCTCGATCACGGAAATGATCTCGGATACCTTCTGCGAGCTGGACGTGATATCCGCCATCGTGCCGACCACTTGCCTGACCACCTCGCCGCCCGAGGAAGCGGTCTGCGAAGCCGCGGCGGCCAGGGTGCTTCCCTGGCGGGCATTGTCCGTATTCTGTTTGACCGTCGAGGTGAGCTCCTCCATGCTCGCGGCCGTTTCCTCGAGCGAGGCGGCCTGCTCCTCGGTGCGCTGCGAAAGATCGACGTTCCCCTGCGCCACTTCCCCGGCGGCGATGGAAATGGACTCCGCCGATGTCTTGATGCCCTGGACGATCGAGGCAAGCTTGGCGCGCATCGTCTCCAGCGATGCCATCAAGCTGGATGAATCACCGCGCGTCACCGGCAGATCGATCATCAGGTTGCCGTCGGCGATCTGGGCCGCCGCATACTGCGCCATCGACGGCTCGCCCCCCAGTTGCCGCAGGATACTGCGCGCGATGAGGATGGTCGTGCCGACCGCAACGAGCAGCGCGCTGCCGGCGATCACCGCGATCAAGGCGCGGACGTTCGAGTAGGTCGCGATCGCCTCCCGCTGCGCCTGCTCGTTGAGTTGATCCTCGAAATTCGCCAGCTCCACCGCGCGAGCGAGCCATATGCGCTGCGCAGGCCGGGCATTCTGCAGGAGTTCCCGGGCCGCGGCCGCCGCATCATTGTTCAGGGCGAGCTGGACCGATTTCCTGAAGGGCGGCATGGCCGCCGCTTCATCCTGCTTGAGAGCGGCCAGCAAGGTCCTCTCGCGCTCGGTCGTTCCGGCCTCATCGGTAAACATGCGCGACAACTGCTGATAGGCATCCGCATAGATCCGCTCCTGTTGCGTGATGCGATCCGCCTCCCGCGCCATATCCTGCGGGTCGGTCACCAAGGCCAGGTTCCGCACCGCGATCGCACGATCCTGGATCGATGCGCGAAGCTGGTTGGCAAGCCGGGCTTCGGTGTTGTTCACGCGCGCAATGCTGTCGAGCTGGCTGTTGAGCTGTCCGAGCCCGTAGAACGCGCCCGCCGCGACGGCCAGCAACAGGATCGTCAACAATCCGAATCCGATGATCAGGCGGCTGGATACTTTCATGTTTTTCATTGCGGCTCCCGAGCGTCGTCAGATATTTCTTACTTTTTGTTTACGGCTCGTAACTGTCCGGCTGAAGGGGGATTTACAATCCGATCACCTCGGAATTTGCCTTCGCGCAAACGCCTTCGTCCCCTGCCGCTCGAAGGCGGACGAGCCGCGGGTCTTCGTGTCAATCAGCAGAGGAATGGCGGCACCCCGGCAGGCTGATCGGCCGGCAGTGATCATGACGAGGGGCGAAGCGGGAATCTTGCCGTCAAACGCCGGCCGCGCCATCGACGTCGAGCGCCAACGCCGCATACGTCGCGAGCCAGTGCTCCGCCATGTAGTTGCCGCCGACATGAGGAAACGCCACGGCCCAGTGCCGGCCGGCGGCGTCTCGCATCGCGCTTGCCCTGCTGTCCTCGGGGGGCAGCGAGCTTGCGAGCGAGCGAAAGCACCAGGCCCGGCTCAGGTTCAGCCCATTGAGATGCGTGATGCGGCCATCCGCGTGGTCGCTCACGACGGCGGGAACGAACAGGCACGATGGCTGGCTCGCGGCCAGGCGCGGCAGGAACTTGTCGAACCAGACGGCGAACTCGCGAGCGCCCAGGGCGCGCCGCATGCATTCAGCCTCCATCAGGCACGGGGAAAGGAATTCGTCGAGGCTCGGCTCTCCCCAGGCCGGACAATCCTCGTCATCGGCATACCACCGCGTCGCCGCCTCGGCCAGTTGCGTCCTGAAGACGAGGTCGCCGACGGCATCCGCGTAATCGAGCGCGAGGCGCACGGCGAACGCCGTGTTGTGATGCGTCCCGGCCCGAATCGGATAGATCGCCTTGGGAAGAAATCGCTGGAATCGCTCCCGTATCATCGTCGCCAGCGGCAATAGCGCCTGGGCCCAGCGCAGCTCGTGGTGAGCGTGCAGCTCGGCGAAGAGCTTGAGCAACCATGCCCAGCCATACGGCCTTTCGAAATTCCCGCTCAGCGGGTTCCCGAAATACTCGCACTCCCGCTCGACCTTCTCCGGCGTCAACGAAGCGTCGAACAAGGCACGAATCCCGGCCGCGGCCTCGAGGTCGGGAAACCGGCGCAGCAGGCTGGCAAGCAGCCAATAGCCATGCACGCACGAATGCCAGTCGAAGCTGCCGAAGAACACCGGATGAAGCTGCCGCGGCGCGCCGATGTCCTGCGGCCCGGACATCACATGGCCAGGACTGCAAGGGTATTCGCGCGTGACATGGCCCAGTGCCAGGCCGGCGAATTGATCGGCAAGCTCGCGCGTCAAAATCGAAGACATAGAGAGGAGGGTTTCAATAAGATCAGGCAGCCCTGCCATACCGCTCCAGACGCTTCGCGACTTCGTCGATCACCCTCACGGGAGCGACCTCCAGCTGCGAATCATGCGTCGTGAGCACCTTGGCGAAAAGGCGGAATGCATCGCCATCGAAATGGAAATGCCCTTGCCGGCCGGAGGAGAACGCGTGGTTGGCGATCTTTTCCAGATCCTTGTACGACGCGTCCTCGATATCCCCGTACCCGAATTCGCACAGGATGCCCGTGGCGATCACCGTCCTCATCAGGACCTGGAGCGCGATCAAGGACCCCACGCCGGCATGCAGCGCCTCGAGCTGGAGGTGATACTCCAACGACAAGGCGTCGCGTATCGGCCTCGGCAAGGGCAGCAGTTCCGTTTTCGCCTCACGCTGGCTGCGGCTGGACTGGCTGAGACGACGAGCCCATTTATTCACTTTCCATTCCACCGGCAACGCACCGCCTCGACGGCCATGACTACGCGGTGCCTCCGACGGTCATTTCATCCACCCTCAGGGTCGGCTGACCGACGCCCACCGGGATCGACTGCCCTGCCTTGCTGCACGACGCCCTGCCGGGATCGCAGGCCAGATCGTTGCCGACCAGGCTGATCTTGCGGATCGTGTCGGGGCCGTGGCCGGTGATCGTCGCGCCCTTGATCGGCGCGGTGATCCGGCCGTTTTCGATCAGGTAGGCCTCCGACGCCTCGAACACGAACTGCCCGCTCGTGATGTCCACCTGGCCGCCCTCGAGGCCCGCGACGTAAATGCCGTTGCGCACCGACTCGATGATTTCCTGCGGTTCGTGGTCACCGTTCAGCATGAAGGTGTTCGTCATGCGCGGCATGGGCGGCGAGGCGTAGCCCTCGCGGCGGCCGTTTCCGGTCGGCTCCATGCCCATCAGGCGCGCGCTCAGCGCATCCTGCATGTACGCGCGCAGCACGCCGTTCTCGATCAAGGTCGTGCGCCGCGTCGCGCAGCCTTCGTCGTCGATATTCAGCGAGCCACGGGCGCCCTGGAGGGTTCCGTCGTCGACGATGGTCACGTTGTCGGCGGCAACCTTTTCGCCGAGGCGTCCCGCGAAGGCGGAGGTGCCGCGGCGCACGCCATCGGCTTCCAGTCCATGGCCCACCGCCTCGTGCAACAGCACGCCGTTCCAGCCCGGGCCGACCACCACCGTCATGTTCCCGGCAGGCGCCGGCCGTGCCTGCAGCTTGGTGAGGGCGGCCGTCACGCGTTCCAGCACGAAGGCGCGGAGTTCGTCATCCGTCCAGGTATGAATACCATGGCGCCCGCCGATGCCCCCGCTCGCGCTCTCCACGCGCGCGCCCGACCTCACGCGCACATTGATCCACAAGGCCAGCAGCGGGCGCACGTCGCCGGAACTCAGGCCGTCGCATCGCGCGATCCAGACCGTTTCGTGCACGGCGCTCAGCACGGCATGCACCTCGATCACGCGCGGATCGGCGGCACGGGCGATCTCGTCGAGCTTCTTCAGGAGCGCGATCTTGTCCGCGCCGGCCATGGTCCCCAGCGGATGGGCCGGGTCGTAGAACGAGCGTGCCGATGCGACCGGCCTGCCCTGCATCGTCGCCGAGCCGTCCCGCGCGTTGCCGCTTCCGGTTTCGCGAAGCTGGGAGGCGACATGCCGCAGCGCCATCGTGTCGATGCGTTGCGAACTCGCCAGCGTCGCTTGTTCCCCCTTCAATACGCGCAGCCCGAAGCCCGTATCGCAACGATACGAACTCGCGCGCACCGCCCCGCCTTCCAGCGACCACGATTCCACGCTGGTTTCCTTGAGGAAGATATCGGCATGCTCCCATCGCCGGCCGAGGGCGACGCCCATCGCCGAAAACAGCGCCGCCTCGTCGACACCATGCCGCTCCAGCAGGGTGTGCCGCGCCAGCGTGCGAATCTCCTCGTGGGCCGGTCGCAATACCTGCCACTGCTTCATGTCACTCATGCCTCAAGCCCCCCCAATCCGCATTGCATCGATCAGCCAGGACCCCGAGCTCGCCCATCCCCTCGTCATCGCATCGCTGCCGATCGCCTGTAGTCCGCCGAACATCCGCCGCAGGTTCGACGCTATCGTGATGCCGCCCACCGGGAACCGGATCTCGCCGTTTTCGACCCAGAACCCCTTGGCGCCACGGGAGAAGTCCCCCGTCAAACGGTTCACGCCGCCCCCCACCATTTCCGTGACCAGCAACCCGCGATGCAGCTTGCCCACCATCGCGGCGAAGTCGTCGCCGGGCCGGGTCCGCGTGCTGCTCAACACGAGGTTGTGAGGTCCATGGCCGTTTCCGGTGGGCGGCAAGTTCAAGCGGCGCGCCGCGTAAAGCCCGAGGAAAAACCCGCGCAGGCGCCCCTCTTCCACCACCTTGCGGCGCCAGCCCGGAATGCCGTCGCTGTCGAAGCAGCGGCTGGCCATGCCGCGTTCGACGAACGGATCCTCGGCGAGCTCGACATGCGCCGGAAACAAGGACGAATCGATGCCATCCTTCAGGAACGACCCGCTCCGGTAGAGCGCCTCCCCCGAGGCTGCGGACACCAGCTCGGAAAGCAGTCCCAGCGCCGCCGAAGGCTCGAAAAGAACCGGGCATTGCTGGGTGGGAACCTGGGTCGCGCCAAGCGCCTCGGTTGCCCGCCTGGCGGCCAGCGTCCCGACCTCTTCCGGCGTCGCGAGATCGTCGAATGCGCGACTCGCATGGCTCCAGACACCGATCTGCTTCTCGCCGGCGCCGAACGCGACCGGGGCGCATGCGATCGAATGGACCGACCACGGCGCCGTCGCGACGAAGCCCATGGATGTCGCCAGCAAGGACATGCCCGACACCGTTCGCACCGTCGCGCCCTTGGACGCCTTGATCGAAGGGTCATGCGCCAGCGCCGCATCCTCGACGCGTTGCGCATGGGCGCCGATCTCGTCGAGCGTCCAGTCCAGCGGATGATGGAGATCGAGATCGGGAAAAGCCCTGGCCAACTCGCATGGATCGGCGAAGCCGGCCGCGGGATCGGGCTCGGTCGCGGCGGTACTGTCGATTGCCGCGCGAACGATCTTCTTCAGCCCTTCGTCCGACAAGTCGGACGATTTCGCGAAGGCACGTTTCCCGTCGCGAAAGACCGTCACCGTCATCTCCAGGGTGCCGCTGAAACCGCGATCCGTCTGCACCCCGTTCGTCACGGTAACGATGCGCGATTCGGCGGCCTCCATCTCCACACGCGTTCCCTCGGCGCCCGCCAGCCGCGCGAACTCGATCGCGCGCTCGGCCGAACTTTCCAGTTCGGCGGCGACGTTTTGCAACTGCGTACTGCTCGACTGCATCAGCCTGCCTCCTCCGCTACGCGGCATCGTGTCATTGCATGCCTCAGGCGATCTGCCTGGTGAGCGAAATCAGCAGGTCGCCGATCGCGCGGCCGCGCTCGCCCAGGGCACGATGGCCCTCGTCGTAATGAGACCGGAACCGCTCCATCAGTTGGGGATCGATCTCCGCCACCCGCTCGCCCATCGCGCTGCCTCGCGGCGGCTCGACGCCGGTTTCGAGTGCATGCTTGAAAATTCCATCCGCGAGCTGGGCAAAGCGGGAATCGTCCGCCGCGCTCCAGTTGCACTTGGCCTGCAGGCTCTTCCAGACGAAACCGGAAACGGCGAACACGAAGTCCTTCAGCATGTCCGGATTCCTGGCCAGGGAGGACGAGGCCACCTCCAGCACGCCGGCCGCCCTGGCTGCCGTGCCTTCGCCGAATTCGTCCGCGGCGGCCTTGGACGCCTGCTTGAGATCCGCCCAATTCGCCTCCGTCACCGGGGAGCCGTCCGTTTCCGCCGTGTGCAGGGAAACCAGCTCGTCACGAATCGCCAGCAGCCTCGATTCCTCGTTGAGCGTGTCCGTGACGATCTGGCTCGACAGGATCGACGTCAGCAGCCGGCCCGGCAACCGGGAGAGGTTCGCCCCGACGGGCACGCTTTCCAGCCAATCGGCCAGGAACACTGCGGCATTGAGATGCGTGCCTCGATAGCTCGACAGCACATTCACCGCCTCGACGACATCGCTGGGGATGCCCAGCGCGCTCGCGCATTCGTCCGGATCGGACGACCCGACCACGAAGGCGAGCGCACCGCTGATATTGTCCGGCCACATGGGCGTATCCGGGGTAGCTTGCTTGCGCTCCAGATACTCGCGCAAATGCGCGATCCGAGCCGCCTTCGCCTGCGAATCGCCGCCGAAGGCGCGTAGCGTGAGTTCGGGCTTCGCCAGTTGCGTGGCGGTTCCCAGGTGCGCGTCGAGATAGCTCGCCAGTTGCGTGGCCGAGCGGTTCCCCACGATGCGCCCCGCCTCCTGGCCGCCGTTCACGAGCACCAGGGCGGGAATACCGCGCACGCCGAAGCGCTCGCGCAAGGCGGGATGCTCGTCGACGTTGACCTTGACGATGTCGACCTTGCCTTCGAAGTTGCGCGCCACCTTCTCGAGCGTCGGCGCCAGCGCCTTGCACGGCCCGCACCACTCGGCCCAGAAATCGATCAGCACCGGGCGGCTGTTCTTCATCACATCGGCCTCGAAGCTCGCTTCGGTCACGCTTTTCAAATCGCTCATTTCACATCCCTATTCGTTGGTTCGGTTTCATCGGACGCCTGGTGCCGGCAAGGCGCGGCTTTGCGACGGCATCCGCGCCTCATGCCGGGAAAGCAGACGGCGCCGGGCCTGCCAGGCCTTGTGCAAGCGCGGATGCCGGCTCCGGTGAGAAGTCGACGGTTTTCTGGTGAAAGGCCAGCAGTTCCTTTCGATGCGCGACGCTCACCACCGTGGCGTGGGGCAAGCGGTCGATCAGCAGCTGATAGAGGTTTCGCTCGCTTTCCGGGTCGAGCGCCGAAGTGCACTCGTCCAGGAAGATCGTGGAGGGACAGGCCAGCAACACGCGCGCAAACGCCACCCGTTGCTGTTCTCCGCCGGAAAGCCGG